>NZ_JACFQQ010000014.1:0-338 GCF_016101365.1 Commensalibacter sp. M0355 | reverse complement strand
TGGCAAGACGAACATCAGCAAGATGATCCATCTATGGATCAGAGATGACGTGTCAGGATGGATGAATGTCGAGGAGATAATCGGTCTGGTAACCAACATTGTTGTCGGTGTGCAGGGTGGTGGGATAACCAGCTATTTCCGTCTCAGCAATATGGGAAAATTAACATGCAATGATCTCCAGATCAACGAATCCATAAACTGCGACACGATTACAACCAATGACCAGAAGGTAAACGGCAATATCAATATGTATGGTATCGAGAAATCCGATGGCAAGACGAACATCAGCAAGATGATCCATCTATGGATCAGAGATGACGTGTCAGGATGGATGAATG
>NZ_JACFQQ010000002.1:6219-485583 GCF_016101365.1 Commensalibacter sp. M0355 | reverse complement strand
GGAGAAGGGGGATGTGGGCCCGATCGGAAAAGAGGGGGCCGCAGCTACCATACGTATAGGAACCGTGACCACCACAGATCCGGATGTCCAGGCATCCGTTCGCAATTCAGGATCAGAAAATACCGCCGTGCTCGAGTTCTCCATTCCCAAGGGAGAAAAGGGGGACAGCTATACGAATGACGGATCAACTGAACTCAACGTCAAGTCAATTCAGTCAGATGGCGGAAAGGTCGGAACAGATGGCGCGGGTAAATTATCCGCTGAAATGCTGGATTATACCATAAAAGTCCCAACTCCATCCCATCAGGATGCCTCTTTGGGTAAAGTCGTCGATAAAGTTTTAAATAATGTATCCTTTTCAACATTTACAAATATTTATCAAGAAAAAAAAGAAAATAATGATTTAGACGTTAAATGTGTTGCAATTGGATCTGATCGTGAGAAAGCAATTGATAATTGGACACCTCTTTTTGATAAAAATAGTAGAATTGATGGAAACGGGATTAAGTGTTTCGATAAAGAAACTGGTGAATGGGTCGTTCCTGAAGACGGGATTTTGGATATTAATTATGATATTTCTTTTGGTGACATATCAGGAAAAAAATATGTTCCTATAGTAGAAGCGGAAACTTTTTTTAACATTGATATGGCAATCAACAATGAGCTGAATAAAGTTAATGAAATTATAGAAGTGGTTGATCAGCAGGAAATCACTTCTTACATTAAACCTCTTAAAGAAAATTTAGACTTAGTTTCTGAAGAAACAAGAGATAATCAAATAAAGGTGGATAATAAAACAGATTTAGAATCCTTTTTTCTCAAACGTGAATATCCAATTATAGATTCAGGCAATTGGAAGACTGTCAAAATCAAGCAAGGTATCAATAAAGGTAAAATTGCCTGGTTTGATACAATTTCTAATAAGTATTTAAAAAAAGCTATTAATAATGATTACGTTTTTACAGAAGAAATTGTGGAAGCTTATGCAGGGCCAGTAATTTTGATTGATGTAGATGTGACAATATCATCCGGTACCGAAGTGTCAGGGATCAGTTTATTAACGAATGTAAATAATGAAAGACAAGAACCATATGTTTTGGTCATTGAGGAAAATGCAAAAATTTCATATTCGAATATATTTTATAGAAATGTGATATCAAGGGGTAAATCATATCATAACACGTATTCAAGTAGCATGATTGAATTGTATAATAATGCAATATCCTTAAAAGATACCTTGATAGTTGTGGGAGAAGTGAAAGCTAAATTTTGTTTAACAAGCAAAACGTGTACAAGTACAAAGGATTATTCCTCGGGAGATAATTCTTTTTGGTTTGGAACTGATGGGTATCCTATAGGATTAAAAGGTTACAATAACGCTGAATTTATTTGTCCAATTGTTCCATTATTGTCAGAAGGTAGTCCAGTATCTCATCCATCTTACTGGTCATTTGAAGATAAAAGTAAATGTTTATATAATAATGCAATGGATACAGGTGAAATAATTTCATGGGTTAAGGAACATAGTAAACAAAGATTTATTTCCAATAAAACATTGATGTATTTAGGAGACTCAACCAACAACAATTTAGTAATAGATGTTGAGGAAGTGAAAGATAGCTCTGAAAATATTGTTCTTGATAAAGAAGGATATCCTGTCTTGGTTAATGTTTATCGTGTTGATAACGGTGACGAGATATACAGAGGAAATGAACCCTTAAATTTAGTCAATTGGAATGAGATAAGATTAAAAAACGGAGCGGTCTTAGATAATATAATTATTTTTAGAACTTATCAATATGGCACGGGATTGTATCTGGAAAAAAATTGCGGAATAAAAAATTCTGAAATTTATGGATACAGTCTATATAATGATACAATGAGTCGATCAAGTAATAATTATTATATCTCTTCAGGAGATGTTTCTTATGATATAAAATCAATTTCTGAAAATGATTGTTTTTATGATATAAACGAAACGAAATTTCCAATTTCGTTATTTGATCGTGATATGATCTATTATGACAGTAACGTGAAAAAAATAACTGAGGGTAAAAGTGATAATAGCAAAATTTTTCACATTACAATAGGTGGCAGTAGAAAATCAGTAGCGGAATTAGCCTTAAGAGGTGGAAAACTAATAAATCCTTCCATTTCATTTTTCTATCAAGGTTCGATAAATGTTATTGATGAAATGATAAATTTTAAGGAGATAGTTATTGAACCAGAACCCGTTATTGTGACTAATAATATTAAAGGTCAATTGAAAAGAATTGTAAAAAAGGGGGACAGAATAAAATTGTTAGGTTATTGGTCTTCACAAATTCAGGAATTTTCATCGTTTTCTTTAGGATTAAATAAAGTTAGAACTACATTAAATTTAATATAAAATTATAAATATTTTATATTATTATGTATTGGGTGATAAAAACAATTAATAACAATTTAAAAACAAAAAGGTTAGTGAAGCATTATATGTCAATCTGAATAACTTGCACATTATCCTTGATAAAATTTCAGGTTATTTGCCAGATAAGATATTTATAATGTTAAATTGTTTTATATCAATTCTAATTCGAAATTTCTGACTGCTGATAATCTTTTTTAAATTAATAGCCAGATCCTTCGTTATTTGTTGGAGCTTTATGTCAACAAGAAATGTTAGAAGCAAGTTGAAAACTTAATTTTATTCAATAATCACCTGAATAAGGTGATTATCAAATTTTTCAAGGTTTGAGCAAATGGTTGAAACCGATCTTTTATCACAAGCATTACAATATTTCATGAATATTTTACCGGGCAATGTAACTTTCAACTTGATAGCGTTACTTACGTTAAGTGTAACGTTATGCACATTGGTTACTAGATTTTGGAAAGAGCCAGATAACAAGAATAGATCACATAAATTATGGTCATTTATCAATTTTCTGGCATCTTTTAAATTTCCTAAAAAAAACACGCAAATATCAGGAAAAAATGATGAGAAGAAAATTATATAGATCTCTTTATCATCATGAACATTGGTTTGCAGAATGGTGGAGTGCGATCTTACTTTTAAGTGCCGGTATTTATGTGCTTATAATACCGGAAAGCGAAATTCTTCATCCATTTTTTATCCAAGGCTATTTAAAAATTATATCCAACCAAGTTTGGTATAGTTTATTTATTTTTATAGGATTTGTCCAATTTGCGGCTTTATCATATGAAAGCCTGTTGGGACGGGCCATTGCAGCTTTTTTTGCATCAACCATGTTTATTTGGGAAACATTAAACAATTTTGTTTATGGATCACAATCGCATTTTTGTTTATTTGCCTGGGGAATATTTGCTTTGATTAACCTTTACGCTCTGACACGTATATTGTCAGGAGTAGAGCAGGTTTATGAATACAATTTATGAATTAATTAAATGGTGGTGGCAAAATAATGTTGAATGGATTAGATTACATGATCCATGGGTTATTCCTGTAATAGCTATATCTATTCCATTAAGTATGATTATACGGATGATATGTGTTATTATAAAAATTTTGTGTAAAAAATAAAAAATATTAATTTAATAAAATTATTTCTTAAATAAAATTAATATTGAATGCATCATTTTTAAATAATAATATATTAAATGTGTAGAGATTTTACAGTAAATATTTGAAATTATTTAATTTCTAGCATTTATTTTATGTAAAATTTTAAACATTAAAAAATAATGATATCACAAAAAATTATTTATTAATATATTACAAAGCCAAAAAAATGAATTTAAAATTTCTTTTAATGCTGGGGGTTGTATCTTCCCCTATTATAAATTTTTCTCATATTACATATGCAGAAGATTATGTGGCTAAATCTCAAATAAATGTAGCCAATGGAGTGGCTGGTTTAAACAAGAATGGAGAAATAACGGCCAATATAAATAATGATAGAATAAAAAATAATTCAATAAATAGTAATTTTATTCAGTTAAATAAAAAAAATGATCGTTTACGTTTTATTACCAACAGTCCTGATACTAATAATAATGAGATTGATATGTTTTATAATGCGGATGGTGATAATAAGGATGATTTTGGTAATCCATTAGAGGGGAATACATTTTATTTCACGAATAATAAATACGGCAATAATTACCGATTTAACGGGACAGTCAAGGCTTCATCGTTCAACAGTGAACATTTTGAACTCCCAAGACATGGTGATCGTTTGCGTTTTATTACCAACAGTCCTGATACTAATAATAATGCGATTGATATGTTTTATAATCTGGATGGTAATAATAAGGATGATTTTGGTAATCCATTAGAGGGGAATACATTTTATTTCACGAATAATAAATATGGTAATAATTACCGATTCAATGGAACCGTTAAAGCTGGTGGTATTGAGATTAATGGACATGTATTAAATAAACCCATTCCAGGGGGGATTGAACCAGTTGATCCGTATAATGATGATAGGAATAATGCCAATTTAATATTTTTGAGTCAAGCAGGGTATGATTGGGGAAATATTAAACCCAATACGTTAATGGTTGGAGGGCGTAGTCGCAATTCTGTAGTTGGAATAAAAGCTACCTGCCAAAATACCGGACAAGGAGATCAAGGTGGGTCTTGCTATCAATTTACAAATATGAGCGGTCCACAAGCATACCATCGTAGCGGTTCTGGAGTGACTGATGGTATTAATATGGATATGCGAACAATGGATAATTCTCCTATGGATTCAATAGGCGGGAATACATTGGTTAAAAATAGCGATGGTTCATATATTGTTAAAGGTAATGAATATTCGGTAATATCTAATGTTCCGGCTGGTGCAACAAAATTTGTTATCAAAGGAACCTTTGGATGTGGGTTGGGTGAAAGCAGATCACGTTGTGAATTGAGGGGTATCAATTTTGTAAACAATGCAGGGAAAATATCTAATTCTGTAAAAGTTACGCCCGGTTTTTATAACCCTTCAAACAATACGACAGAAGTAAATATTAATGATGGTTATGCTTTGAAGGATATTTTAACTCCAGATAAAAAATTAGAAATTATATATTATGCTGCTGATGGTACAGCATATGCTATTGATTTTTCTGAAGATAACAATGGTTCTCAATATGCGGCAATTTATCCATCTTTATCAGAAAAAGAAAGAAATCTTACGCACGCGCGTATGGCTGTATGGACTAATATCGCCAATGGGATGGCCAGTGTTGAAAATGGAACCAATGAAGACAGTGGTAATACAGACATGCCCGGTTATTATTATGGATATGCTGATGGGTTTAGCGATACTGTTTTAAATCAAGCCAATATTGACGCTATTCAAGCAGATAAAACAAAAACAGATGAAGAAAAAGATCTCGCCATAAGACAAAATAAAGTAACCAAGATATTTATGAGATCTTTTAGTTATCCAGGTTTAGCTGGTGACTTGGTAAAATGGAAGAATAACAAGCATCCGCTTAATGATGATCCCAATTTAAAATCTCCAGGCTTAAATGTTAATGATCAGCTGGATTATAAACTTTCCTATGCTTGTTTAACAAAAAACCAGTTAAATGATAATGAGGAACTACAAAAGAGATTGCATATTGGTAATCGACCAGATTGTTTTGATAAAGTTAATATTCCTGCAGTTGTAAGACCGGAACAAATAAATAATATAAATTATATTTATAATAGTAATTATCATCGTTATCAAAAACCCGCCCTGTTTTTAGGAATGGTTCAAAAGAATTTTAATCTTTACACTCAACAATCATTCAATAAAAGTCCTGATTCAATTACCCGTGAATTTGATAATGAATGGGATTTTCCTATGAATCAAGATCATGATGGACAAGCATCTGTGCGTGGACTTACCATGGTCTTTTCCGGAGGTGGACACCCATTGGCTCAAGGAAGCTATATGTTGCGTATGGCTGGATTCAATAATATGCCATTGGGGTTGAAAATTGATGGTATTTGGCCATATGGTGGCAAGTCTTTTGAAACTGATGCAGGTTTCTTTTTGTATAAATGGACTATGTTAGGAGCATCTCCCTATCTGCAAAATATTAATGATGTTATGAGCATATCTGGTTTGGGACAAATAAAAACCAATCAGGCTTCATACCAACTTATGACATTTATGTCTAATGATGGTAATGTAGATAACAAGCGAAATAATTCATTGCATTTGGGTTTAACGAAGCAAAATTCTACTGATCCCCTTCAGAACCTAGCCTGGAATCAATCACCAACTTGTAACGAGAATAAAGAATGTGCTGTTTTAGGTCAGATATTTTTTGATCCGTTGGGTTATATAGGTGGTATTGGATTAGGTTCTGGTCATGGAGATAAAGCTAAATTAGGATTGGTTGTAGACAAGGATGCTAATGTTTTTATAAATAAAAATTTATCGGTAACTGGTCAATCTAATAACAATAGTATTAATACTAATTTTCTTCAGCTTAATAATAAAAACAATATTTTACGTTTCGTAACTAATAGTCCTGATACGAATAATAACATGATTGATATGTTTTATAATCGTGATGTTGGTAATAGAGATGACTTGGGCAATCTATTAGATGCCAATACATTTTATTTCACGAATAATAGATATGGTAATAATTATAGATTTAATGGCACTGTTAAGGCAAATAGTATGGAAAGTGATCAATTTACTGCAAAGGGCTCCATTTCATCACGAAAGTTTATTGGTGTATTGTCCACGCCATCTTCATCATCAGCTCCATGTGCATCAGGAGAGTTTGCAGATGATGCAAATTATCACTATGTATGCGTTGCGCCAAACAAATGGAAACGTGTTGCATTATCTAATTTTTAAATAATTATATTAAACAGTTGAATAATAAATATTTATAAAAGTCTATCTTAATGATAGGCTTTTATAATCAAAAATACATGATATTAAAAAATTATATAAAAATCAATCTTTATAATAATAAAGAAGTTATATTAAAAATAAATCGCGATTAATTCTCTTGATATTAATTTTATACTATAATTATCAATTTTATAATTTTCATTAATAAAATACTTAATCTAAAAATTCTTAAAATTACGGATCTATAGAAAGTAAAATTTCGTATTGATAATTTAAAAAACCTATTTAGAAATATTCAAAAAGTAAAAAATATGAATTTTAAAACGATATTCACATTGGGGATATTATCATATCCCTTGATAAATTTATGTAACCTTAGTTATGCGGAAGATTATGTGACTAGGTCACAAATAAATGCAGCTAATGGAGTGGCGGGATTAAACAGTAATAAAGAAGTAACAGCTAATATTAATAGCCAAATGATATATACACCATTTATGTTATTGCCAAATACGGGTTCAATTCGTTTTAATACAGGAGATAGTAATCCAGATAATACAGATATTAATTTTTATTACAACAGATATTCGAATATTGACCCATGGGGTAACCATCTAAAGGAAAATACATTTTATTTTACAGATCATCATGGTGGTAATAATTATAAATTTGTAGGCAATGTAGAGGCCACAGGGCTGATTTCGGCCTCTTCAATATTAGTTAATGGTAAATCTGTACAAAATGCTGTAGATAAAGTCAATAAAGCGCTTTATGCCACTTATTTGCCTAAGACACCTTATAATAATGGTAATAATGCACCTTTGGTTGTTGTTGATGATGGATATTCAGGTTTCGATAATGTAAATATTGCTAGAAATACATTAATGCTTGGTGGACAATCACTGGATTCTAAGGTTGGTTTAAAAGCTAGTTGTCAAAATATTTCAGGAGGAGATCTGGGAGGGTCCTGTTATCAATTTACGGATATGTCTGGACCACAAGGGTGGCATCGTTCAGGTGCAGGATTGACTGATGGTGTCAATGTGGATATTCGTACTTCTAATAATTCTCCTATTGATGTCATAGGTGGTAATAAATTAGTAAAAGAGGGTGATGGTAATCATGATTATGCTGTACAAGGAAATGATTACACAATAGTATCTGATGTAACAGCAGGAAGCACAAAATTCGTTATTCACGGAATTTTCGGATGTGGTGTCGCAATAACTGATGTCAGTGGTTGTAAAATGACAGGGACTGAATTTTTAAATGATAAGGGTGAAACTGTATCATCTGTTAAAGTATTGCCTGGTCCATATGATTCTGAAAAAAATACTATACCAGTTGAACTTGCTAGAGGTTATAAATTAAAAAAATCTATAAAGGCTTTAAGTCAAGTGAGGATAACAATTTACTCTGCTGATGGGAGAGCTTATGCTATAAAACCATATAAAAATGGAACTGAAATTTATCCAGCGCTTTCCCAACAGGAAATGAATATGATTTCTATGAGAATGGCTCTTTGGACGAATATTGCGAATGGTATGTCTGTCATAGAAGATAAAAAATCAATTAATGATGCTATAGATATGCCAAATTACTATTATGGATATTATTCCGGATCTGTTGGATCTCCAAAAGGGAATATAAGTGAAGATAAAAAACATACCTATACTCAGTTAAATGTTGAAACTTATTATTACCCAGGTGCTGGAGGTAAGGGATTGTGGAAAAACTTAAAAATGTTTTCAAACATTTATGAAGGATCAGATGGTGTTCCTGGAAGTAATAAGGGAGATCAATTGGATTATAAAATAAGCTATACAGATCCAAGAACATTGAAAATGAAACATAATTCCAATTTTCATCATTATAGTCAGCCAGCTTTATTTTTAGGGCTGAGTAACAAGAACTTTAATACGTATATGTTACAAACTAATGATGCTTCTAAGACTGATTCAATTACACGAACTTATGATAATCAATGGGATTTTTGGATGTATTCAGATCATGATTATTCAATAAATAGTCATGGATTAACAATGTCATGGGGAGGCAGTAATCATCGTTTGACTGCTGGTAGTTATATGATGTGGTTAGCTGGATTCAGTAAAATGCCCATAGGGTTAAGGATTGATGGTGAATGGGAAGATGGTGGAATACCGATTGATACAGATGGTGGGTTTAGAGTATATAAATGGGTATGGCCTTCTAAAGCTTTGAATGCAATTAATGGTGAGCAGGTTATGATAGCGTTGGGACAGGCAAAAACTAGTAGTTCTTCTTATCAATTATTTTCCTTTATGTCTAATGATGGACCCGCTAATAATTCATTACATCTAGGAATGACAAAATCTAATAATGGATTACAATCTAATTATTCACCCACATGTAATCAAAATGGAAAATGTTCAGTATTAGGACAAGTTATTTATGATCCATTGGGTTATATAGGTGGTATTGCTCTTGGATCCGGACATGGAGATAAGACGAAATTAGGCTTAATTGTAGATAAGAATAGTAATGTGATTGTAAATAATGAACTTACAGTTCATGGTAAATCTGTCAACAATATTGTGGATAATGCAATATTAAAGTCACAAGTAAATGTAAATAATGGGGTTGCCGGTTTAAATGGTAACAAAGAAATAACGGCACATATCCGTAGTCCATTTATAGATGTATCATATCTTCAAACGCCTTTTATGATTTTACCTGCGACAGGTTCAATTCGTTTTAATACAGGAGATAGTAATCCAGATAATAGAGATATTAATTTTTATTATAACAGATATGCGAATATTGACCCATGGGGTAACCATCTAGAGAAAAATACATTTTATTTTACAGATCATCATGGTGGTAATAACTATAAATTTGTGGGCAATGTTATTACAACTGGAAATATTACCGCAAATAACTTGCATGTTATGCTTTCAACACCATCTTCATCATCCGCCCCTTGTAAAGCGGGAGATATAAAAGATGATTCAAACTATCATTATGTTTGTGTAGAATCGAATAAATGGAAACGTGTCGCTTTGTCAGATTTTTAGACAATCAATTAATTATGATTTTATTTTATAAAATCATACATTAAATTTTTATAATAATTTTATGCCCACCTTAATGGTGGGCTTTTTTTATTTTTAAAGGTAAATTTTTATATTAAAAACAACGGGGGTATTTGTTTAAATCACCTTAAATATTGTGTTATCATGTCAATTTTAAATTATTTTGGTCTTTGGAAATAACGCACTGATAATCATTAGGTTACGAGTAATTGTTTGGTTGAAGGATATTCAGGTAATTTTACTTATTTAAAACAAATGGGTAATGGACCAGCATTAAGTATTTGTCAGATGGAAGCAGCAACTTATTATGACATTTGCAATATTTTTTTAAACAATACTAAACGCCAATCTTTAATATATGTATTAATATACATTGCAAAAAATTTTAATTTAGATAGTTAGGGATTACCGAAACCTGATATATTAATAGGTAATCATTTTTTGTTGTGGCAATATGTCGTATTTTATATTTGAATTAAGGAATTACTGTTGCAATGGCTCAGTATCATAAAAAATACTATAGTATCAATTTAGGTAAAGTAATTTGAAGAATTATGATCATTTTCAATAAGCCATAAACTGTTAAAATAGATCAAAAATAATCTATGAATATAAAACATAAAATATGTAATATTAATTAAATAATATAAAAGAAATTATTAGATTAATAATTTAAAAATAATTATTTTATGTATGATTTTTATAGATTTTTTTATATAAAATGTATATAATCAATAAGGTAAGGTAAAAAAAGAATTACCTCCTTTATTATTGACACAACATCTAACTAAAAATTTCAAAAGGTTTTAAATAATTTTTATTTAGAAATAAAGGCCTTTTTTACCTTACCTAAATCAATCTAGCAAAATTAATTGTGAATATCAATACTAATAGTCAATAATTTATATATCGTTATATTTATTACTTAATAATAATTAATTTTTATGACAATAATAAAGAATAAATATATATTTATTTGAATAAATAATAATTCTAATTCATGTTAAATGAAATTATAATTTTTTGATAGAATATTGTCTTGAACAATGGATAAAATGTTCACAAAACATGTAAATATAACTGTAAATTATGATTAATCAATTATACAATGCTTATTGATTATTATTAAATTTGGTAGCGAATAAAAGATATACAAAATTATTGGCTGTTTATATTGATCAATAATTTTTTACACGTTGAAATAATAACTTATTTCTATAATAAATTGTTAGGTGAATTATAATTGATCACACTATATTAAAATTCCACATATCGATTTTGTTATGTTTGTGGTGCCGGATGAGGGATTTGAACCCCCGACCTTCGGTTTACAAAACCGCTGCACTACCACTGTGCTAATCCGGCAATATACAATCAACACGTGCAGTTCTATGCCTGATTTTAGATTTAATTTCAAGAAAAAAATACAAAAAAGTTAATATTTTTAATTTTTATAATAAAAATCAATTTTTTTTGATTGCTTGAAATTAAATTGATAATCATGAAGTGAAGGGGGATTATATGAAAACAGTTTTGTTTTCCAATTATTTTCCATGGATATACAATATATGCCTCATAAAATTGCAATAGGTCTTGATTTTGGTAGCGATTCCGTTCGCGCTCTGGCTGTAGATTGTCAAAATGGTGAAGAGCTTGCAGCAAGTATCACATATTATCCACGCTGGAAAAAGGGGTTGTTCTGTAATCCTATTCTAAATCGATTTCGGCAACATCCTCTGGATTTTATGGAATCATTAACAGAGGTTGTTTGCTCAGTCGTAAAACAATTGGGTGGTGTCGCTAAAAATATTGTTGCTATTGGAGTTGATGCGACAGGATCCAGTCCTGCACCTTTGGATAGGCATGGTCAAATTCTTGCGTTACGGCCTGATTTTTCAGAAAATCCAAATGCAATGTTTATTTTATGGAAAGATCATACCGCTATTGAAGAGGCGGAAGAAATTAATCGATTATGTCAAAAACCAGCATATTCTGTTTTTTTAAAAGGATGTGGGGGAGTTTATTCATCAGAATGGTTTTGGTCAAAAATTTTGCACAGTTTCAGAAATGACGAGGCTGTTAAAAAAGCCACAGTATCTTGGGTTGAATGTTCAGATTGGATTCCCGCGTTGCTGACAGGCACAACCTTACCCCATATAATTAAAAGAAACAGATGTGCGGCTGGTCATAAATGCCTTTGGAATGAACAATGGGGCGGTTTACCTTCCTATGAGTTTTTTAAAGACCTAGATCCTGTACTGGTTGAAGAATTACCCTATCCGTTATTTAAAGAGACTTATACTGCTGATATGGCTGTTGGCAAGTTAACAAAGGAGTGGGCGGAAAAACTTGGTTTAAACGAAAATGTGACGGTTTCAGGCGGGGCAATTGATTCCCATGTCGGTGCAATAGGTGCGGGTGTTAAACCCTATAATCTGGTAAAGGTCATAGGAACTTCAACTTGTGATATGTTAACGGCTGAAAATGAGCAAGTAAAAGGTAGGTTTATCAAGGGGATATGCGGACAGGTTAATGGTAGTATTGTCCCGGGATATATCGGTTTCGAGGCGGGACAATCCGCTTTTGGTGATATTTTTGCGTGGTTTCAACGTTTTTTAGGCTGGCCCTTGCAATTCTATGCACGTAATAATTTTACACATTTGCAAGAATTTTATGAAATTGAGCATGATTTGCTAAATAATCTAGCTGAAGAATGGTATAAAAATAAGAATCTAGAATATTTACCGATTGCAGTTGACTGGTTTAATGGGCGTCGAACACCTTATGCCAATCAGCGTTTAAAAGGAACAATTACAGGATTAACATTGGCCACTGATGCAGTTGCGGTTTTTGGAAGCTTGATAGTTTCTACTGCTTGTGGTGCAAGGGCTATTATGGAATGTTTTGTAGAACAGGATATACCTATTAACACAATTATTGCAATTGGCGGAATTGCTAAAAAATCATCAATCATAATGCAGACATGTGCCGATATTATGAAACGTGAAATAAAAGTGTCAGACTCTGAACAGTGTTGCGCTTTGGGGGGCGCCATTTTAGGGGCCGTAGCTGCAAAGGTGTATTCTTCAGTTTTGGAAGCTCAGCACCATATGTCCAGTCCTATATCCAAGATCTATAAACCTGATTTGCATTTATCTGAACAATACGAACGGATATACGGTCAGTATCAACAATGGGCTAGGGTTTCGGAAAGACAATATGTTTAAAATTAAGTATCAAAAAATATTTATCATTGAGGAAATGGGTGTTTATCCTGAAAAAACTTGATTACATGAATGAAAATGCTTATCTTAATGATGTCCAGTAAATGGATGATAATTAAATAACGACGTTCTTGGGGCGAGGTGTAATTCCTCACCGACGGTAAGAGAATATCTTGTTCTTAAGCCCGTGAGCGCCTGTATTGTAATAATGCAGGGTCAAGCAGATTTTGGTGCGATTCCAAAGCCGACGGTTACAGTCCGGATGAGAAAGAACGATATAATTTACCTTTTACGTTTCGTTAATAACGTGAAGAAGGTATGTTATGGAGTGCCCGCGTGCGTCTAGAGATAGGAACTAGAAATGCAAGCACGCTTAGGTTCGGTTTCACAGGCTGAACAATTAAAAATGAATGAGGGAATTGATTTACCCGAAGCAATCTCTAATGCTTTTTCATATGCTATACGCGAAGCTTTACTTTATGTTGGGCAGACAGCGCCTAATCCTCCTGTTGGATGTGTAATTTTAGATCAACAGGGTAAAATCCTTGCTACTGCAGCCCATCATGAGGCAGGTAAGCTACATGCCGAGGCGTTGGCATTGCGGCAATGTCGTGTTGCAGGTGTTTGGAATAAAATTCATGATGTTATAGTAACGTTAGAACCCTGCAATCATATAGGGCGTACGCCACCTTGTTCTGAATCATTATTGCGAACTCCGGCCCGTCGTATATGGGTGGGAGTTGCTGATCCCAATCCTAATGTTTGTGGTGCTGGTAATGAACGGTTAAGACAAGGCGGCAAAGAAGTTTTTTTGTTAAGAGATCTTTGCGGTAAAAAATCTCTTTACTGGCAAAAAAAATGTGAGGATCTTATTGCTCCGTTTATTCAATCTGTGACAAGAGGGAAAGCCTGGATAACGGTTAAACAAGCTCTTGATGTTGCAGGCTCCATGATCCCACCAATAGGGAAAAAGACATTCACCTCTTTTACATCCCTATGTCAGGCTCATCAATTGCGGCGTGGAACTGAGGCGATTATAACAGGTGTGAATACAATTAAAGAGGATAATCCCTCTTTCACCGTGCGCTATGTCCCTGATCACCCGGATCGAAAACGCTTGTTGATTATTTGCACTAAACAGCAAAAGCCTCTAGAGGAAATTGTCCCTGTAAATTATATCAAAAATGCTGAAAAAAATAATTTTTCTCTTGTTACATGTTCAAAAATTGATGATCTACCATATTTATTACATAATCATAATATATTGTGGGGAATGGTTGAAGGAGGGCCACAGTTATTGCAAGTCATTCGTCAAAAGAAACTTTGGGATGAATGGCTTATATTTCGAAAACAAAATAAAGGGGATGATCAGTTAAAGTTAATTTCTAACCACCTTGCTTCACCTACGCGATTACTTTTATCCCATTTCAATTTTGTTGACTTTTCGAAAAGAAAGGAGGGCACATTATGTTCTCTGGTATCATAGAGTTTCTTGGTGTTGTTTCAGCTGTTAAATATGAAAAGCAGGATTTAAAAATTCAAGCTATGGAAATTAAGATTAAAACTGGTATACCAGATTTGATTCTTGGTGAAAGTGTTGCCGTAAATGGTGTATGTTTGACGGTGACAAAACTAGGTACGAATGATGAAGCTTCCTTTTTTATCAGTTCAGAAACTTTAGATCGTACGAATCTATATGTTTTAATTGAAAATATGAAAGTAAATCTGGAACGGGCCGTAACACCTTCCACCCGGCTTTCTGGTCACATTGTTCAGGGGCATGTAGATGCAACTGGCCGTATTTTCAAAATTGAACAGAAAGGTGAGGCACATCAATTATTTGTCGCTTTACCTTCTTCATTACGTAAGTATGTTGTGGAAAAAGGTTCAATAGCCATAGATGGTGTCAGTTTAACTATTAACGGGATAAAAGAAATAGCCGAAGAAAATCACGGAATAAATGAGTTCCTGATTGATTTGATGATTATTCCGCATACTTGGAACCATACACGGCTCGGTTTGTTAAAGGTTGATGACATTGTCAATATTGAGGTTGATATCATTTCAAAATACGTGGAAAATCTATGTCAAGTTCAAAAGTGAATCAAACTTTAAGTGCGGAATTGAAACGTGCTGTTTCTGCCTTGCAAAATGGGCAGATGATTTTGTTGGTTGATGATGAGGGACGTGAAAACGAAGGTGACCTAGTTGCTGCCGGGCAATTTGTTACGCCTGAGATCGTTAATTTTATGATTACGAATGCCAAAGGTTTACTTTGTATGCCTTTACAACGTGAGCTGGCGCAGAAACTTCGTTTACCGTTAATGGTTCAACATAATACCTCACCACATGAGACAGCTTTTACAGTCTCTATAGAAGCAAAAGAGGGCATTACAACAGGTATTTCTGCTTCGGATCGTGCAAAAACCTTTGAAGTGGTTGCAAGGGATGACGTCACTGCGCAGGATATTATTTGTCCCGGTCATGTTTTCCCCTTAATTGCCGATCCTAATGGTGTTTTATCCAGAAATGGACATACGGAAGGCTCAATTGATCTATTAAAAATCGCTGGATTGAAGCCTATTGCCGCAATTTGTGAGATTGTAAAAGATGATGGATCAATGGCAAGAATGCCGGAGCTTCGTCAGTTTGCTGAAAAATATGGTATTCCAATCGTTACAATTGCTGAAATTATACGTTGGCGTGAACTGTATGACGCGAAAAAATTGGATTCCGTATCTTCATTGGTGAAAGCGGGAACAAGAGCCCATTTACCCAATTGTTATGGTGGAGAGGATTTTAAGGTTCAGGCATTCGTAGACTTGAAGGGTAACGAACATCTGGCCGTTATGAAAGGAGACTTTCCATTTTATCAAACCAATGAACAAATTCCCTTGGTTCGTCTGCATTCAGAATGTTTGACAGGGGATGTGTTTGGTTCTTTGCGATGTGATTGCGGTCCCCAATTACATCAGGCCTTGAAAATGATTGGTGAATCCGAATGTGGTGTTCTGTTATATTTATGCGGTCATGAAGGCCGTGGAATAGGGCTTTTTAATAAGATTGAGGCTTACGCATTACAGGAAAAAGGGTTTGATACGGTCGAAGCGAATCATCAATTGGGTTTTTTGACTGATATGCGTGACTGGAAAGTTGCTGGTGCCATCTTAAGAAAACTTGGTATCAAATCTTTAAATTTAATGACGAATAACAAGAGCAAGGTTGAAATGATAAAAAAACAGGGTTTTGAAATTCGTCATCGTGTTTCATTGGAAATTGATGCTAATCCTTTTAACAGTCAGTATTTAAAAACAAAACGAGATCGTATGGGGCATCTTTTAACCCATTTATCTGAAATATAAATTTCAGTTAGAGTTTATAACTAGTGAATAAAGGTTTTTACATGATAAAACAAGCTCCTCAATCAATACAGAATTTTTCATTTTCCAAGCCACCACGGATTGCAATAGTTGTTAGCCGGTTTAATCAAACAGTAACGAATGGATTGTGTCGAGGAGCACAGGAATGGTTGTCTGAACATCAAATTCTTTTTTATCAAGAAGATTTATATTATGCACCTGGAGCTTTTGAATTGCCTTTAATCGCACAAAAACTGGCCAAGTCAGGTAAATATGATGGTGTAGTATGTTTGGGGTGTGTCATTAAGGGAGATACAGCGCATTTTGAATTTATCAGTCTGGGTGCAACTATCGGATTGATGCAGGCCAGTTTGCATACAGAAGTTCCTATCAGTTTTGGTGTTTTAACCACTTATACTTCGGAACAGGCACAAATCCGTTCTGAAGAAAATCAGGAGAATAAGGGTCGCGAGGCTGTGGCAGCCTGTATTGAAAGCTTGGCTTTATTGCAAAAAATTTAATTTTTTCAATCATTTAATTTTTTCTTGGTAATTGGCTTGATATAATTATCGAGAAAGAAAAAAGCTGCATTTTTTATATATCAATTGAGAATAATTATTAATTGCATAACATTGATTATATCTTGAATGAATTTTTATTATTTTTGGGATTTAAATATATAAAAAAAAGGAGTAGTTATGTTTTTCAGTTTTAAAAAAATAAACTGCCAGAAGAATTCGTCATATGGAAGAGTTAATAATTTAAAATTCAGAATATTGAAATCGAACCATAATGAAAATTTCTGAATTGTTATTCCTTTTTTATAAGTTGTTACAAAATTGATTTATATAATGGATGTTGAATGCTTTTAGATGAAAGCTATTTTCTTCTATTGTATCAATTAAAAGATATAACATATTTATAAATCTATAGAGTCTTGAATTCTTCTGTATTGTACGAAAAGGATGTGTTGCCGGAATGGTTTCTGCATTGATTAGACGGATTGTTGAATTTTGCTCACGTCATGCATGGCTTGTTTTTATAGTTTATCTGTTGCTGGCAATTGTATCTATTTTTGTAACAAGTAAGAAACTGGATATAACTACTGATACTACCAAGATGTTTTCCACGAAAATGCCTTGGAAGCAGCGATCGGACTGGATGGGAAAGAATTTCCCAAATCGAGAGGGAATTTTAGTTGCGATTATTGAGGCCAAAATTCCGGAAGAAAGGGAATTAAGTGCAGAAATCCTTGTTAATCAGTTAAATCAGGATAAAAAACATTTTTATTTTGCTAGTTCACCAGAAAATAATCCTTTTCTTGTTAAAAACGGATTGATGTTCCTTGATCCTCCAGTGTTGGATCAAACATTGAATACAATAATTCGTGCACAACCTTTTTTGAGTAGTCTTGCCGCGGATACTTCTGCACGAGGATTATTTGATACGTTGGGTATGGTTGTAGAAGGTATTAAGGAAAATCAGGTTGATCTGGAACAGTATAAAAATGAATTAAATGGATTTGCTAAAACATTAGAGAAAGCATCACAAAGAGATTTTGAACCTTTTTCATGGGAGAAAAGTCTTTCTGGAGAACTTTCAAGTTTGGCTGGTCGATATCAAATCGTAGTGGCAAAACCAAAAATGGATTTAACCTCCTTGCAACCTTCAGGGGAGGCTGTTGCGTCATTAAAAAAAGCAATTTCTTCCATATCATATGTTCAAAGAGGAGATGTGAAGATTCATATTACAGGAGATGCAAAAATCAATGATGAGGAATTTTCCACGGTCATGGATGGCATGGTTCTCGGTCTTTTTGCCTCTTTTGTATTGGTTGCGGGCTGGTTATTCCTTGCAGTAAAAACCTGGCGTATTATTTTACCCATACTATATGTGTTATTGATCGGTTTGATTCTTACAACAGGTTTTGCTTCAATTGCGGTGGGCACGTTAAACCTTATATCCGTTTCTTTCGCAATTTTGTTTGTCAGTATTGCTGTTGATTTCGCAATCCAGTTTTCTGTTCGTTTCAGGGGGCAAGATATTCAAGCGGATGACAATACCAATAAAAGGCAATCAACTTTATTGGCATTGTCTAAAACAGGATATGATACAGGTCATCAGATATTTACAGCTTCTGTTGCGGCAGCAGCAGGTTTTTTGGCGTTTACTCCGACAAATTTTGTTGGGGTTAAGCAGCTTGGCTTAATTGCTGGCACGGGTATGATTATTGCCTTGATCTGCACGTTAACACTTTTGCCAGCCATGTTAACAATTTTACAGCCAAAAATAGTTCAAGCTATGGCTGGTTTTCCCAGATTGAAAAGTTTGGATAATAAATTTCGACATTATCGTTGGTATATCCTTGCTGTTTATGCAGTGATTGCTGTTATCGGCATTTTCTTTCTGGTTGATCAAAAGGTCAGCTTTGATGCAGACCCATTTCATACCAAGGATACCCATTCTGAAGGGATGAAGGCTTTACAGCTATTGATGAATGATCCGAATACTAATCCTTATACAGCAGATGTAATGGCTAAATCTCCTGAAGAGGCAAAAAAACTCGTAGATCAGATTGGTCAGCTTTCTTCAGTGCAAAATGTTATTTGGCTTGGATCTTTTGTTCCGGAGGATCAAAAAATTAAAATTCCAATGATCAGGGATGCAGCGTCGGTCTTGTTAAACACTTTGTCAAACACATCAATCAAATCTAGACCATCAGCATTGGAATTACGTCAGTCTATGCAAAAAATGTTGGATAAACTCAATTCGGTGCAAAATATACTGACGTCTGATAGTCCATTGGAAAGAATACGTCTTGCATTGCAAAAAATTGTCAATATGTCTGATAATGACCTCATGAAAATCAATGATGATCTGGTTCGTTTTCTTGGTTTTCAATTGCACCATCTGGAAATTATGTTAACGCCATCAGCCGTTTCTTTAACTGATGTTCCCAAAAAGTTGGCAAATGAATATCGAACAAAAGATGGATTATACAGGATAGAGATTTATCCAAAAGGCACAAATCTTGATAATGAACAAATTGCAACGTTTGTTAAACAAATTCGTTCCGTTGCTCCTGAAGCGGCCGGAACTTCCGTTGATATCATAGAAAGTGCAAATACAGTGGTTCATGCTTTTATTATTGCGGCGGTTATGGCGATAATAACTTTGGCCATCATTATATTTATCGCATTACGTCGAATATTGGATATGTGTCTTGTATTAATGCCTTTGATATTGTCAGGACTTATGACAATTATTGTGATTGTCTTAATCGATCAGCCTTTGAATTTTGCCAATATCATTACATTACCGCTTTTACTTGGAGTTGGTGTATCCTTTAATATCTATTTTGTAATGAATTGGCGTGAAGGACTATCGAATCCCTTATCATCGCCAACTGCTAGAGCGGTTCTATTTTCAGCTTTAACAACTGGAACGGCTTTTGGATCTTTGGCAGCTTCAGCCCATCCTGGAACAGCGAGTATGGGGTTATTACTATTGATATCCCTAGGATGTACATTGGTGGCGACATTAATATTTGTTCCTGCGTTATTACCCAAACGGGATATCGATAGGGAATAAATCTATTGGGATGTTTCATTCCAATAGATTATATAGAGGTAAGGGTTAGAAACAGGCCTGAATGAATTTTTGAAAAGCTAGAGCACGGTGACTAATTGAATTTTTTTTCGAATCAGACATTTCTGCAAAAGTTAACAAGTTATTTAATGGTTGAAAAACGGGATCATATCCATGACCGTATTGTCCACGGGGAGGCCAAATAAAATTACCGTCAACTTTTCCTTCAAATTCATATGTTTTACCGTTTGGATATGCAAGGGATAGCACACAGATAAAATAAGCCGATTTATCAGGAATGGACTGTAATTTATCATGTATTTTTTGCATGGCCATAGAATAATTCTTATGGGGTCCCGCCCAACGAGCAGAATATAAACCAGGATCCCCATTCAATCCATTAAGGCAAAAACCGGAATCATCTGCCAAAGCAATCATGTTTGAGACATAACTGGCTTGTAAAGCTTTCAAACGGGCATTTTCATGAAAGGTTGTCCCTGTTTCTTCAGGTTCTGTCAGGTTAAGTTCACCTGCCGAATGAATTCTTAATGAAAAATTGGAAAGTAATTGATGAATTTCCTTTACCTTATTTGGATTATGGGTGGCGAGAACAAGTTCTGTATCACGAATAATTTTAGGTGGAAGCGAAAACATTTAAATTCTTTCATCATTCAAAAATTAAATATGTTTAAATGAGAATTACCTCTGATTAAATTATAATGCCATAATAATTTGTTTAAAATTAGAATAAATATAAGGTTATGATTTTAATGTACAATAAAATAATATTTCTAGATTTATTTGCGGCAATTATTTTTAATATGATCTAATAAAATTTCATACTGAATAAATAAAATTCATTATTAAAAATATTACTTTATATCATTCTGATAGATAATTTATTTTTCTAAAGTGGTATTTATTTTATAAATCATTTATTTTTAATAATTAATGAATGATCTATGATAGGAAAAAAGAATGCAGTCAATTGATGCGGCTTTAGCGGGTAATTTTCAATTTGATCACCAAATCAAGATCAATCGAATGGGATTTGGTGCGATGCGTATTGTTGGTAAAGGTGTATGGGGGGAACCTGAAAATCGTAAGGAAGTTATTGCAACTTTATATCGTACGCTAGAATTGGGGATTAATTTTATCGACACGGCAGATAGCTATGGTCCTTTTATCAGCGAAGAATTAATTTGCGAAGCACTTTATCCTTATCCGAAAAATGTATTGATTGGCACAAAAGGGGGGCACACCCGGCATGGGCCGGATATTTGGCGACCCATTGGCAGTCCAGATTATTTACGTCAATGTGTTTTAATGAGTATGCGTCGTCTAAAACTGGATCAAATCCGTTTATGGCAATTGCATCGTGTGGGGGAAGATACTTTTCCGGAATTACAGTTTGAAGCTATCGCCAAAATGCAGCAGGAGGGATTAATCGGTCATGTCGGGTTATCTGCCGTATCTGTAGGGATGATTAAACGTGCGTCAAAATTTTTCAAGGTTGCTTCCGTTCAGAACAAATATAATCTGGTTAATCGGGAATCAGAAGCCGTTGTTGATTTTTGTGATGAAAATAATATCGCTTTCATACCTTATGCACCTTTGGAACAGGGTGTGAAATTCACTGGTCCTGTTCTTGAAGAAATTATGAACAAAAAACACGCCTCAGCCCGTCAGATAGCGTTGGCCTGGCTATTAAAACGTTCAAAAATCATTGTTCCCATTCCCGGTACGGGTTCCGTTCAACATTTAGAGGAAAATACAGCAGCGGTGAATGTTAATTTGACGGATGATGAATGGACAAAACTTGATTTGGAGGGGAAAAAGATTTGGGATAAACAAAAAAAATCTGCAAAATTATATTTGTAAACTGAATAAAAGATCGACATATTCTTGGAATAACAACATAGTTGTTTTTTACTCATATTAAAAATGTTATATAAGAATAACTCCTAATAATCGAGTTTTCACAATTGATGTAGAGTTTTTTTATGTCTTCGAAAAATTCTGATCCGTCTAATGCTGGTAATAAATATAGTAATTCAATTATAAAACGCCCCAGATACCGTATATGGCGGATGTTGGTTGGAATACTTGCAGGCTTGTTCCTTTTTATTCTTGCGGGAGGTGGATTATTTGCCTGGATAAAATATGAGGGAGCTGTACAGGATTTGCCTACTGTTGAGGGGTTGAAAAATTATGCCCCGCCTGTTATGAGCCGGATATATGCCAATAATGATCGTGTCATGGCAGAATTGGCATCAGAGCGGAGATTATTTGTTCCTATTACCCTTATTCCGGATCGGGTCAAGAATGCTTTTATCTCGACAGAGGACAAGAATTTTTATTCTCATGGCGGGATAGACCCCTTGGCAATTGTACGTGCGGTTGTACAAGATATGTTCCGTAAAACGTCAGGTAAGCGTCTGGTGGGGGCCTCAACGATTACGCAACAGGTTGCGCGTAATATGTTGCTTAACAATAAGCGGAATTTGAATCGCAAGATTAAGGAAGCTATCTTGGCAATTCGAATTGAACAATCCCTGACCAAAGATCAAATTCTGGAAATTTATTTAAATGAAATTTATCTTGGTGATGGTGCCTACGGGGTTGCTGCGGCCGCACAAACTTATTTTCATAAAAATCTTGATCAGCTGACCGTGGCAGAAGCGGCCTATCTCGGTGGATTGCCGAAATCTCCTTATAATTATGATCTTTATCATCATCCAAAAGCAGGGCTGGAACGTCGTAATTTCGTTTTGAGCCGTATGCTAGAAACTGGTGTAATCAGCAAAGAAGTCTTGAAACAGGCAATGGATGAACCTCTGCAAGTGACACAATCTGTTATAAGACGTGGACCTTTGGCAGGAACACAATGGTTTTCCGAGGCTGTAAGGCGTGATCTGATAGATCGCTATGGAATGGATAAAACAATGCAGGGTGGTTTGGAAGTTCATACGAGTTTGGATCTGAAAAATCAAAATCTAGCAACAAGGTTAATGCAGCAGGCATTAATGAAATATGATCGGCAACATGGTTGGCGAGGTGCAATAAATCATTTAAATATTGAAGATGGAAAAGAATGGAGTGATTTGCTAGCCAGACAAAAAAATCCTGCCGGGATATTGGATGCATGGCGTGTTGCCATTGTTTTGAATAGTAGTACGGGAAAAGTTGGATGGTTGGAGAATAAGAATGAGAAATTGGCTTTATTGGAAAATAAGGATGTAAGTTGGACAAAGCGTTCTTCTCATCCATTAAAAATGGGCGATGTTGTTTTAATTGAGCCTTTGGCTGATAATGGTAAAGTCGCCTTGCGTCAGGTTCCTCTGATAGAAGGTGCGTTAATTTCTGTTGATGTTCAGACAGGCCGCGTTTTATCCATGTTTGGTGGTTGGTCATTTGCTGAGTCACAGTTTAATCGAGCAACACAAGCTCAACGACAACCAGGCTCTTCTTTCAAACCCATAGCTTATCTGGCGGGGATGGAACAAAATATTCCGCCATCTCAGATTTTTATGGATTCCCCTTTTTCAGCAGGTAGTTGGCATCCAAACAACTATGAAAAAACATTCTGGGGACCAACAGCGTTACATAATGGCTTACGTTATTCAAGGAATTTGGTCACCATTCGTTTGGCCGCTCAAGTCGGGATGAATGCTATTTCAAATTTGGCAATTGCATTAGGTGAAGTAGATTCAATGCCTAAGGTTTTACCTGCCGTTTTGGGTGCTGTGGAGACAACGGTTTTCCGTCATGCTGGTGCCTATGCAAGTATTGCGGCAGAGGGGTTGTTAACAAAACCAACCTTAATTGACTATATTCAGGATCGGAATGGAAAGGTAATCTGGCATTCAGATGTCTTGAAGTTGGAACATTCGGAAGATCCAGATAGGCTTCCCCTTATTATTGATCATCGTAAACGTGTTGCATCAGCTCAAAGTTCCTATCAAATTATAACCATGATGGAAGACGTGATGAAACGTGGAACCGGTATGTCGGCAGCGCGTGGGATAGATCGTCCACTTGCCGGCAAGACAGGAACCAGTCAGGATTTTAATGATGCGTGGTTTGCAGGATTTTCACCGGATGTCGTGACAGTAGTATGGTTTGGGTTTGATCAGCCAAAAACATTGGGAAAAGGTATGTCTGGCGCTGTTGTTGCCGCGCCAGTTTGGAATGAATTCATGAAAAACATTCTGGCTAATCGTCCCAAACTTGATTTTGCAAAACCAGAAGGTGTTTTTCTAGCAAGTTATGATACGAGTAAAGGAAGTGTAACCGATGCTTTTAAGGAAGGACAAACCCCGGGAATTAGCATCAATTTGAATAAGGGGGCAGCAACGGGTGAGTTGACAGCCCAGGATACAGGAGCTGAAAATATACCTGATTCTGAAGAGTCCATGGATAGTAATGAGGGGATTGTATCTCCATCTAATGAAGGAAGTGAAAAAAAGATTGGTGAAAAAACAGGTCAATCTTCATCTTCAGGTGAAGGGGAAGATATAGGTATGGGTGGATTATATTAAGGTTGACCTTGTATTTTTATTAAAATCTTGTTAATTGGATTAATAATTAATTGCATTTAAGGTAAATAAAGGAAACGAGTATGTCTGCGGAGAGTGATACACTCCAACAAACAATAGAGCAGTCTTTAGAACTGCTGAGGAGGCATCTTTGACTGGGATACAGCTAAAGATCGTCTAGCCGAGTTAAATAACCGCATTGAAGATCCCAATCTATGGGATGATGCGGAAAATGCGCAAAAGATTATGCAGGAAAGAACAGGGCTTGCCAATCAAATTGAGCGGGTTGAACGGTTGGAGCAGGATTGCAAGGAAAATCTTGACCTAATTGCGTTGGCTGAACAGGACAATGACATGGAAATTGTTCAGGATGCCTTGCAACAATTGCAATCAATGGAAAAAGAAGTTAAACGTCTTGAATTGGAAAGTTTACTTTCTGGTGAAGCCGATCGGAATGACTGTTATCTGGAAGTGAATTCCGGGGCAGGAGGCACGGAAGCGCAGGATTGGGCTGAGATGATGTTAAGAATGTATACACGTTGGGCTGAACAACATGGTTATAAGGTAACCATGTTGGAAAGTACTGAAGGGGAACAGGCGGGTATAAAATCGGCAACATTGCAAATAAGCGGGATAAATGCCTATGGGTGGCTGAAAACTGAAGCGGGAGTTCATCGCTTGGTTCGTATTTCGCCTTTTGATTCCGCTAAAAGGCGTCATACATCTTTTGCTTCTGTTTGGGTTTATCCAGTTATAGATGATTCAATTGATATTGAAGTAAATGAATCAGATTTGAAAATCGATACGTATCGTGCATCGGGTGCTGGCGGACAGCATATCAATAAAACGGAATCAGCCATAAGAATTACCCATGTTCCAACAGGAATTATTGTCGCTTGTCAAACGGATCGATCACAACATCGTAATCGGGCAACAGCAATGGAAATGTTGAAGGCCCGTCTATATGAATTGGAATTAAAAAAACGCGAGGAAGAGGCGGCACAGACAGAAGCCAATAAAACTGATATAGGTTGGGGTCATCAAATCCGTTCTTATGTTTTGGCACCCTATCAATTGGTGAAAGATTTGCGAACGGATGTGGAAAAAACCAATCCAGATGCTGTTCTGGACGGTGATCTGGATGATTTCATGGCAGCGGCACTGGCTTTAAGGGTGGGGGCAACACGTTCAGAAGCAAGTGCGAAAGCAACATGATAAAAAGGCTTTGTTAAAAACTTTGACTAATAATGATTTATCAGTGGATAAGTATTGAAGATGAGTAATTTCACAGGAAATGGAAAATGATTCATGGTTAATCTTAATCAACGTCATCCTATTGAATCTATTGGTATTTTAATTCTTGTTATTTTGTTTCATATTTTTGGAATTCTTGGATTATTGTTTCTGATGCATTCCAATAAAAAAGAAGATATGCCTGCTCCATTAGAAATAAGGGTTGTAGATGTATCTTCCGCCGCATCCTCAGCTTCCGCACAGGTTTCACAACCACCTGCACCGGAAATGATTGTTCCACCTCCACCAGAGATTGAGCCCCCCCCAATTAATACAGAAGCCCCTGTACAACCTAAACCGCCTAAAATTGTAAAAAAACAAGTCAAAAAAAGGGAACCGGCTGCCCAACCTGCAAAAAGCTCGGCATCCGATAGTCAAAATCAAGGGAATATGAATGGTACATCTGGTGAGGGGATGTCGAATACTCCAAATGATGGTCCTCCTGACAGAAGTGCTGGCAGCCGTGCACTTAATGGTGTTAAAATGAATTATCCTCCTGATATGGAAGCGGCGGGTAAGGAAGGTCGGGTTATACTATCCTGTGATATTGAAGCGGATGGCCATACCAATAATTGTAATGTAATTGAAGCCAAAGGAGGAAACTCGTTTAAAGAAGAGGCTCTACGCTATGTGGCTTCTGCCCGTTATCGTCCAGCCACACGCAACGGTATGCCAGTAAAAGAGAAAAATCATCGTCTTACAATCAGTTTTAAATTAGGTGCTGGATAAATGGTTCATTTATTTTGGATTGGATATGTCAATTAATCATCTTAAATGCAAATAAAGTTAAAATTTCTTTAAATTTAGTTACGTTAATGTCGAAAAATATGAATAAATTTACCAAACAAGATATTGGGCAGACCAACATTGATAATCTGTGCTTTCATGATATGAATTTTTATGACAAAAATTTTAGGGATGGTTTAGTTGATGCTTTAAATATTTGTAAAAATATATTTAAGGAACATGATCGTTACGTTATTGGGTTATCAAAAATCAACCCTAGAGCGTCACCAATTCGATAACAGATATGGTATATAGGTTTGAAATGAACCTAGAATCAATTATAAGTTGATGGTTATTCATATCAATATAAAAATAAATAACAATGAATATGTTTATGTTGTCTGAGGTTGTTTAAAGAAATTACTGCCCAGTAAAATTAACGAAGGAATGTGTTAAATATGGATAAAAATAAAAGTTTATTTCGATTGATTCGTTTTAAATTCACTGTGATTGCTGCATTTTCTGGAATGCTTTGCCTGTCAGGTATAAACAATGGTTTTGCACAGCAGCCTCAGCAAAATATACCAACATCAACTGCACATGATAACTCCGCTTCTCAACCAATGCAAAATTCAGCGGGTAGCAACGTAAATCCAGTCGTTTCTTCGACCATAGACAACCCAGTAAAACCGGAAGCTGCTCCTCAATCATCAGAAAATCCATATGGTTTAAAAGCTTTGTGGAAAGCGGGTGATATTGTTTCAAGGATAACATTGCTTGTGTTGGCAATAATGTCAGTAGGGAGTTGGTATGTAATCGTTGCAAAAATTGCTGTCCAAAATCGTGTAACGCGTGCTGGAAAAGAAGTGCGTGAAAAACAGTTCTGGCAACAAAATACTTTAAAAAAGGGTACGGAGAGTTTAGGTAGTAACTCTTCCTATCGATATATTTCTGAAAATGGTATTGATGCACTGATGCATTATGAAGGCTCCTTGCAGGAAACGATTGATTTATACAGCTGGGTGTCCATGGCCTTACATAGAGCGCTTGACACGATACAGGGACAATTGCAAGGTGGTCTGGCTTTTTTGGGAACGGTTGGATCCACTGCCCCTTTTGTAGGATTGTTCGGAACAGTCTGGGGTATTCATCATGCCTTGACCGCCATTAGTATCGCTGGACAGGCTACCTTGGATAAAGTTGCCGGTCCTGTAGGCGAGGCTTTAATTATGACAGCAATTGGTTTGGCTACGGCTGTTCCTGCTGTTCTGGGATATAATTTCCTGGTTCGTCGCAATAAAGTGATTATGGATCAAATTCGCAATTTTGCTGCAGATGTTCAAACAGTCTTACTTGGGGGAAACCTGAATAATAAAAAAGCGATCCCCGAGCAAGGAAAGAGAGGCCCATGAGCTTTAATTTGAATGGTAATCGTGGTGTGGGGGATTTTATCAGCGCGGAAGGGGATAATGATGAGGTGGTATCCGAAATCAATACAACCCCCTTGGTTGACATCATGCTTGTACTACTGATTATCTTTTTAATCACTATTCCTGTTGCCACACACGCTGTAAAGGTTGATATACCAGAACGTAATAGTCATTTAACTCAAACCAAGGTAGGAAATATAGCCCTTGTCATTAAGGCGGATGGTCAAATATTTTGGAATGAACAGCTATTACCTGACGATAATGCATTAAAGGCAAAATTGGCTTCGGTAGCATCTTTACATCCTCAGCCCCAAATTCAAGTTTGGGGAGACATACAGGCAAAATTTGAGAAAGTTGGTCAGGTTATCCAGGATTGTCAGCAAGCCGGGATCAGTCGAGTTGATTTTATTACGAAACCCATTAGGAAATAGTAATACGGTATAGGGTTAAGCCAGATTATATGATTGAAAAGGATATAGTATAATGCGTTTATTACGTTCTGGACATGCTCGCAGAATCATGATTCAGCAAGGTGAAAAGGAAGAAGAGGTAATGGTAAATATTAACACGACTCCCTTGATTGATGTAATGCTGGTTTTATTGGTAATGTTGATCATAACTATTCCCCTACAGACGCAATCCGTACAATTGGCCTTGGGAAGAGCAGTTCCAGTAAATGAAACAGAACTTCCAAAAACGGTGACAATCGGTATTGATTTTGATAATAGTTTGTCAATTGATGATACTGCTATTTCCAATGAGAATGCGTTACTTGATCGTTTTCGTGAAATAGCTGCTAACTCTGACCAGCCAGTTGTTATCGTAAAGCCCAATCGATTGGCCAATTATAAAAATGTTGCCATTGTTTTGGCAGATGCCCAACGGTTAGGAGTAAAAAAGATAACAATTGCCAATCAACAGTAATGAATGAGGATAGATCGGGATATTAAACTATGAAACCTGTTTCTTTATTGCGAAATTTATGGATGGTGGCTTTATTGGGAACTGCTGGAGGTTTATATTCAGTTTCTATTGAATCCAAAGAAGTGGTAAGCCAAAAAATGGCTGCTCCTTTAAAAAATATAGAACATCTTATGAAACAGGGAAAGATTGCCCAGGCCAATGCGGCGCTTAAGGAAGTTCAGACAATTCCAAATCCTTCCGCCTATGAAAAAAATATTATTGAACATTTGCGGATTGCTTTGGCAATCAAGCAGAATAATCTTGATGCAGCCTTTACCGGATATGATGAATTGATTAATTCCACACGTACGTCTGCATCTGAAAAAATTCAAATAAGAATGGCGCAGGCCAGCCTTGCCTATCGAGCTCGACAATATGTGAAGGCAATAGAATATATTAAACAGTATTTTTTGGTTGGTGGTACCAATACACACATGAAAACATTGTTGATCCAGTCATATTTTCTTAACAATAACTATAAGGAAGCAATGACAGCTCAGCAAAAACAAATAGATGAAGAAATAAAAAATGGTCAGGTACCAGCTGAATCCCAGTGGCAAATTATGGCTAATTGCCAAGAAAAACTTGGAGATCAGGATGGTTTGCGACATAGTTACACGCAATTGGCTATGCATTATCCCAAAGCCGAATATTGGGGACATATTATGGCGGCACTATCATCCAGTCGTGATTTATCACCCTCTGTCAAACTTGAAATACTCAATTTGCGTTTTAATATGAATTTAATGAGGACCAGTGAAGAATATATGGAAATGGCGGAAGTGGCAATGCAAGCCAATATGTCGCATTTCGCATTGAAAATCCTTGCGGCTGGTTATGACAAGGGAGTATTGGGTACGGATCATAACTCTACACGTGTTATGAGATTTAGGAAATTTATTCAGGATAAAATTAACGAGAATAAATCAGCGTTACCTGCAAAATTGGAAGCTTTCGAAAAGGCACCAAATGGTGATGATATGTTGATGCTTGGATATGATCAGGTTATGGACGGTAAAGGTCAGTCAGGTCTGCTATTGATGAAGGAAGCACTGAAAAAAACGTTGAAAGATTCTAATGAGGCGTTGCTTCATTATGCTATGGCACAACTACAAGTTAACCAGAAAAATCAATCAATTCAAAATCTAAAATCTATCCAAGCACAGGGAGTTATAAAAGAAATTGCTGATTTATGGCTGATTAAATTACAGACAAAATCCTAAATCTTGAAATAGGATATATTGAAATACTGAGTAATTAATAATAATATGCTTTTTCGTGAAGAGGATAGTTTGCGATATTTTTAACAATTGTTTATTTATTTGCCTATTTTGATAAATCCACTTAAAAGGCATATTTCTTGATAGGTTTTTATTTGGGTAAAACCTGTTTATTTAAGGTGGAGGGATTAAGGAACTGGGAATGCTTATTCATACGGAAGAAACACCAAACAATCATGCATTGAAATTCATTTTGGGTAAACCGATCCTTGATTCGAACCAGACAATTGATTTTACGAATAAAGAGGCTTCAAATATGTCGCCACTCGCATTGAGCCTGTTTGATGTTGAGGGAGTGAAACGTGTTTTTTTTGGTCACAATTTTATTGTTGTAACCAAAGATGAGAAAGTTTCCTGGTATGGGCTGAAATCAGCGTTAAGTGCTATTATCATGGATTTTCTCTTGATGAAAAGACCCGTTCTCGATAAAACTTCAAAAGTCAATGTGATCGAGATGGAAGTTGCACCTGAGGATCAAGCGGTTGTTGAGCAAATAAAATGGATATTAGATACGGAAATTCGTCCCTCTGTAGCCAAAGATGGTGGCGATATCATATTTTACGGTTATAAGGATGGATGTGTTTATTTAAGAATGCAAGGATCCTGTCAGGGATGTCCCTCTTCAGCAATGACTTTGAAACATGGGGTGGAAGTGATTCTGCAGCGACATCTTTCTGAGGTTATTACTGTGGAGCAAGTAAGAATTTAATTTTATTTGCTAAAGAAAATATCAAAAAAATCTATGTTTCGGATCAATTCGGATGATTGAATTGGAAAAAAGAAATGGATGAAACATCTTCTTTGTCTATGGAATGTCTGGATCGTCTTTTTAATTTGGCACGGACGCCTAGGGGTTGGTTAAATAGGGATGTGGAAATTTCTGTTTTATATCAGCTTTATGACTTGGTAAAAATGGGTCCTACTTCTGCAAATTGCCAGCCGGCTCGGTTTACTTTTCTTAGTCATCCGGTAAGTAAGGAAAAATTGAGATCCGCCCTTACAGACGGGAATATTGATCTGGCACTATCCGCTCCTGTTATTGTTATTGTAGCATATGATCCAATATTTTATGAAAAATTACCGATTTTATATCCAGCGGTTGAATTGAGATCATGGTATGCGGGAGACATGTCATTTGCTGAAGAGACGGCTTTGCGCAATTCTACTTTGCAGGGAGGATATATGATTGTTGCGGCTCGTTCATTGGGGCTTGATGTTGCTCCCCTATCGGGTTTTGACAATACAATGGTGGATCGACTGTTTTTTGAAGAGCAGGGTTGGCATTCCAATTTTTTGATATGTTTGGGATACGGGAATAAAGAAAATATTGGGGAACGAAATGAAAGGCTTGCGTTTGAGGAAGCCTGCTTAATGTTGTAAATCTATGAAAAACGATAAAACAATTTTAGTCATTAATGGTGCCTCTGCATCTGAGCAGGCACCTAATTTTATTTCTGTTGTTGTTAAGGATCAAATATATAGGTTGGAATGTGAAAAAAAATCCTTTGAACGAGGTGCCCCAGAACGATTTCCAATCTATTTCAATGAATTTGTACGGAACGGTTATTTAGTCGCTAATAAGATTGATCTTATTTCTATTATTATTGGACCTGGATCTTTTACGGGATTGAGGGCTTCCATTGCATTCTCATTGGGATTGCAAACAGGGTTACATTGTCCGGTTGTCCCTTTACGCCGTGGTGAGGCGATTTTTCCATATATCGAAAAAGACTATTCTGGTAAATTAGTTTGGCATATGACCCTGGCCCGAAGAAATAGGGTATTTATTGAAACCAATCAAAAATCTGAAATAAAAGCTTTCGATTTTGTTGATATACCATGGCCGGAAGAAGAAGTTATTTTGTCAGGTGAAGCGTTTCCAATTATAAAACCTCTTATTCCAACAAAAGTCAATTGGCGCAAATCCTCTATAAATGAGGCGGATGCAGTTATGATGGCCAAGATTGCGGATCATTATGATCAGGGTGATAAAGTTACGAATAAACTCTATCCTTTATATATAGATCCTCCCAAAGCGAGTTTACCTGCTGGTGGACTGCGAAAAGCACCAAAATAAAAATGCCGAGAGAATGAAGTGATGCCGATACAATTTATTACAGAGGGAAATGGTTTAGAATATCCATTGGCATTATTACATCAATCCGCTTTTCCAGAACATGAATATTGGAAACCTGAAGATTTCAAAACACTGATGGCTTTACCTACACATTCTGCATGTGTCTATATGGATAAAGAAAATGTAATGCTGGGTTTTCTATTTTACTCCAAAATTATTGATGAAGCGGAAATAGTTACTTTTGCTGTTTCCCCCCCCTTTCAGGGAAGAGGGATAGGCAAGGCCATTCTTGAGCAATTTATAAAAAAAATGAAAATGGAAAACATCAAATCAGTTTTTTTAGAAGTTGCTGAAGATAATAAAAAGGCATATCAGCTTTATTGTAATTATAATTTTGAAGTTCAAACAAAAAGGGTTGATTATTATGGTAAAAATAAGAATGCTTATCTTATGCTGAAGTCTTTGTCCTAGAACGACTCTTGGTAAATAGAGAAATATATCTTTTTTAATGATTTGAATTAAGTTATAAATAGTTTGAAGAAAGCTATCTTTTGAAGTTATAATTTTTGTTGAAAATTGACTTGGCAATTGTCCGTATTCCAGTTAGGGCGCATATAGGCTTCTTTGTAATAATTGAATGAATTGTATGACACGTGAAAAAATGAATAATTTATCTCATATAGAACGGTTATGTATTAAGAAAGGTCTGAAAATGACCGGGCAGCGACGTGTTATTGCCCATGTTCTTTCGCATGCCCATGATCATCCCGATGTTGAAGAGTTATATCGACGGGCCTCAAAATTGGATAATAATATCTCTGTAGCCACGGTCTATCGTACTGTTCGTTTGTTGGAAGAAAAGGGTATTCTGGAAAAACATGATTTTGGTGGGGGACGTGCCCGTTATGAAGTGACTGAACAGGGAACGCATTATCATTTAATCGATGTTGATACTGGAAAAGTGATTGAATTTGAAGATCCTGAGCATATCAAGATGATCGAGATCATGGCGAAAAAATTAGGGTTCGAACTGGTTCAGCATCGGTTGGAACTGTTTGGGCGCCGTATTAAGACAGAACAAGATTCGTAATTTTTACAAGATATATATAAATTATTTTGGTTTATGATTTATATAGAAAGAAAATATGCATAGGGAAAAGAGAAGCGGTTCTTTATCAACTTTAGAATTGAGAAGAGATAAATTTGTTGAATTACGTTCAGGTAGCCTAGGAGTCAGGTTGGCCGAGACAGAATCGGAAAAGGATGCAGCCCGAGCTTTACGTTATCGAGTGTTTTATGAAGAGATGGGAGCGATTCCTAACGAGAATATTCGTAATCTTAAAAGAGATTTTGATGAATATGATGACTTTTCAGATTATTTACTGGTAATTGACTATAATAAAATATCTGATCATGAGCGGGTCGTGGGAACCTATCGATTAATTCGAAAGGAAAATGCCGACAAGGCGGGTGGTTTTTACAGTCGTGCAGAATATGATCTTTCCGTATTACAGGAATATCCTGGCAATCTTTTGGAGGTCGGTCGCTCTTGTGTCCATCCGCAATATCGTAATCGATCCGCAATGCAGTTATTGTGGGAGGGAATTGCTGCCTATATTTTTTATTATCGAATAGATATCTTATTTGGTTGTGCCAGTTTCCCGGGAACAGACCCCGATCAATATGCCGAAATCTTAACCTATCTTTATCAAACTCAATTGGCACCCCCAGCTTTGTTAGTCAAGGCATTGCCAGAGCGTCGTGTGGAAATGTTGCGTGTCGATCCGCATCATTTGGATCATTTTCGTTGCCGATTGGAACTTCCTCCTTTAATTAAGGGTTATTTAAGACTGGGAGGATATGTTGGGGATGGTGCTGTTATCGATCAGCAATTTAATACCACGGATGTTGCAATAATTCTTAAAACTGAACTCATTGCAGATAAATACTATCGTCATTATGAACGACGTTTGAGAGACGCATTGGAATTTTGAATTATTCATGAAGTTTGAAAATTTATAAACTATTTTATAAAGTTATTTCATACATTAAGAAAATGGATTTTCATTTGGATAAATGGCATGACTTAAAAGGATGGCAAGGGGCATTGTATCTCACAGGTTTGGGAGGAATATCTGCCTTGGCTTTTCCACCCACCTATTTTATATTTATTTTATTTTTGTCATTTCCGTTACTTCTGCATTCAATTGATCATTCCAAAAATTGGAAATGTGCCCTGATGAAAGGGTACTGGTTTGGTTTTGGTTTGCATACAATCGGATTATCGTGGCTTGTAAATGCTATACTGATACGGGCACAGGACTTTTGGTGGCTTGTTCCAATTGTATCTCCATTATGTGCGATATTACTTGCATTATGGACGGGTTTGCCTACGCTTTTCTATTATTGGATAAAACCTTCAAAAAAATTAAAAATTTTTGTTTTCGCTGGTTTATGGACCGTTTGTGATATGTCCAGAGCGGTGATGTTGCCGCCTAATTGGTGGAATCCTGTTTTGACAGGTTTCCCATGGAATCCTTTGGCCAGTACCTGGGAGATCCCTGGCAGGATAGGGGATATTTTTATCCAGACCGCTTCCCTTATTGGAGTGGATGGATTGACATTGATAACGGTTATTCTCGTCTTGCTTCCATTATATGGAAAAAAAGGATGGATGATTATCGCTGGAACTATTTGTGGTTTGGCTTTATTTGGTTTTTACCGTTTGGTAGAAAAACCGCCTATTACAGATAATAATACACCCATTGTTGCCTTAATTCAGGGAAATATAGCTGAAGATGACAAGATAGCGAATACAGATCCTCGCCGAATTTTCCAGAAATACATGCAACTTACTTCGGATGCGGTTGTTCAGGCGGTAACCTTGCGTCAAGAATTGGGGCAGTTTGAAAGACCTATCATTTATGCCTGGCCTGAAAGCTCTTTTCCGGGAAGTATTCAATATGATGACGCAGCCAGAAAAGTTATGATGCAAAATAATCCAGATGCCTCTTTCGGTATTATAGGGGCCATCACCCAGCAAGAACCAAATATTCTTTACAATAGTTTGGTAGTTTTAAGGCAACCGGATGGAGCGATTGATCATGTATATAATAAAGTGAAATTGGTACCTTTTGGTGAATCCCAACCTTGGTATATTCCATTTCATGTTGTACCTGGACAGGTTTTAACACCAGGTGAGGGAAATGTCACATTGAATTTATCAAGAGTAAGTTCTTTTGCACCATTAATATGTTATGAAGTTATTTTTTCGGGACAGATTCTTGATTATAAAAATAGACCAAAATGGATATTGAATTTAACAAATGATGCGTGGTATGGAAATTCTGCCGGTCCTAGACAACATCTTGCTGCGGCAAGATTGCGTGCCGTGGAGGAAGGAATTCCAGTTGTGCGTGTAGCAAATACGGGAATATCAGCAGTTTATGATTCTTATGGAAGAAAAATAAGCCAGATTGACTGGGGCGTCAAAGGAGTAAGGGCGGTTGCGTTACCAGGAGCTTTGTCTTTTACGTTGTTTTCGTTGGGACATCGTTTTATTCCTTTTTGTTTGTCACTTATTTGTATTTTTACAGGAGTAGCAGGCAAATTCCTCTCGAGGGGGAAATAATTAACTAAAGGGCTAAAGAACAAGGTTGTATGGATGGAGAATATTCGTTTAAAGTTGAATTGGTTTAAATTCAACGTTTTTTTACCAAATATACAATCTTTTAAATGGTTATACGCTCCTAAAAAAGAAGCCATTTTTTTCTCATTGCGAACAATCATTGCCTCTTTTCTTGCTTTGGCAATTTCCTTATGGATGGAAATGGACAGCCCCAAATGGGCTGTTATGACAGTATGGATTATTTCTCAAACCTCTCGGGGAGAGACGATAACCAAATCAAAATGGCGTATTGTGGGAACCATAGTCGGAGTTGTTGTTTCGGTTTTGATTGTTGCCGCATTCCCTCAGCAACCATTTTTATTTGAAATATGTCTGGCTTGCTGGATAGGGGGCTGCTGTTTTTTTGCAAGCCTAATCCGTAGCTCCAGTTCCTATAGCGTTGTCTTGGCAGGATATACCTGTACAATTATCGCTTTTACAGCAAGTTCTGATCCTGAAAATGTGTTTATGCTGGCAATGTCCAGGGGCACTTATATTATTTTAGCTGTATTGTGTCAGGATTTAGTTGAACGTATTTTTGCTTATAATCAGGAGAAACAGGCTCGATCTAATATTGAGAAGAATATGTTAATGGCCATAACAGGAGCCCTTAATGTTATCAAGGATGTTTTTAATGGTGATTATCAGGCTGTCTACCGGGTAAGGGAAACCTTTTCTGCTATTGCTGCAACAAGAAACACCCTAGAATTCAGAAAAGCTGAAATGACTGGTAACGATCATATGATTGACCATGTTCATGCCACTTTGTTTTCTGTAGTCATTGTTTTGACTAGATTAATGAATCTAGTGCTTTACATGCGGGAATTCAAAGAGGCAGGAAATGATTTCCATAGTATTTTTTCGCAAGTTCATACTTATGTTCAATCTCTGATTCAATTTATAAATAAGAATATGGATTTTAGAGCGCATATGCAAAAGCTTGCCGATCTTCGTTGGGAATGTCGACAGATTATTGCCAATCATATTTTTCATGACACGGCTTTAAACTATTCAGATCGTGAATCTATTGAAAAACAGTCTTTTCTACATCAAAGAATTTTATATCGGGCTTTAAGTGAATTATTGGGCGAGTTGGAAGTGGTTTTAAGGGAATACAGAATGGTTCACAATCCTCCCCTGCATGACCGTTTTACATTTAGAATGCCTCCACTGCTTAATTTCAGATTGGCCTGGTCGAATGGATTGCGTGTTTTTTTGGTGGTGATTTTGTGTTGTCTGATTTGGGAAGTTACTGCCTGGCCTAATTTTACAAATGCTCTCGGATTTTCCTGTATGATTTGTGGCCGCCTATGCCTTTTTGAAAATAGTTATAAATTTTCATTGGATTTTCTAAAAGGCACAGTTTTGGCCATGATTGTCAGTGGTATTATGAATGTTACCTTAATTGCGTCAGCAAATACGATTGAGTTGCTCTGTATCGCTTTTTTCATTCCAGCTTTTATCGGGGGATTGGCGATTTATAATTTGCCAACCCGTGGTATAGGGATGAGTTTCACAATCTTTTTATCATTGATGCTGGTTGTTGATAATCAGGATAAAATGAACGAACTGACTTTTTTCAATACGGCTTTTGCCACTGTGGCAGTGGCAGCGATAGCTATTTTTTCATTCCGATATATCGCACCATATTCACCAATTCAGGTGCGAAAATCAATTCGTCAAAGAATGATAAAAGATATTCATACCCTGCCAGTATTATTGACCATTCCTCCGGCAAGAAAATGGCTTGCGGTAACGACGGACTGGTTTGTTTCATTGATGAGGCAGTTTGACCCCGCTAAGGAGCTAACACTGATTAGACGGTATAATCAAGGTGCATTGGCGGTAATGGTTATCGGGATTAATATTATTGAAATGAGAAAAATGATCATTCATGACATTTTACCTGAGGATGTCAAAAATCAATTGCGTGTTGTTATTAGAAGAATAAGTCATTTTAAAGGAGGACATCATGTCAGGACTGTCTTGATCATTAAAAGTGCTATTCGACGTTTACAGTACAGGGAAAGTCATGAAAAAAACCTTGCACAAAGACTTGAAATCGGTACGGCAATTGCATGTTTAATACCAATACATTATGCATTGGAAAAAAATCTTACATTTTTCAATTTATCATACAGTGATAATTAATGTGTCCCTGTTATGATTAATAATTTTAATTATTGAATAGAATAAATAAAATTATTTGAATGGTATAATTTATGTTTATTGTTTCCAATCTTTTATTTTTAATGATTATTACCATAATTTTACTGTTTTACAGTTATGTTGTCGGATATCCATTTGCCAGAAAAGTAAATAAATACGGATCTTTTGAATTATCTTTCCCTTTTGGTATCGCTATTTTGGGAATAACTGCATTATGGATCAATAATTTATTTAATATTGGAACATTTCAGGCCGCTATAATATTTTTATTTCCTCTGGGTCTGACGTTTTGGATCAATAAACCGAGTATTGAGTGTTATAAAAAAGGTTTTTCTGACAAACCGATTATTATTTTACCTCTGATTTTGTCATTTATAGCAGTATCAGGTGTTTTTATCAAAATAAATGGATCTGATGTTGGGATTTCTACACCCTTATTTGACCATATAAAAATAGCCTTAGTTAATTCAATTGTTAGGGATGGCTTCCCTATAATAAATCCTTTCTGTATTGATCCATCTTCAGGAGAATTATTTCATTATTATTATCTTTTTTATTTATTGTCAGCAAATATTGTTGTATTTTTCCATTGTTCAGGTTTAAATGCCGATATTATTCTTGCTTTTATTTCTGCATTTATTTCTATATTTACTTGTTTCTATTTATTAAGTGAATTATTTTCGAAATCTATTAATAAAAAAAAAGGTCAATACTTATTTTGTTTCTTTTTATTTTCTGGTTCGATTGTTTCTTTTGTCGATTTATTGACTGGTTATAAACTTTTTAAAATTCTATCAAATGTTCATCCCCTAGAATCATGGATTGTTCAAGCCGCTTGGGTGCCACAACATCTCTTGGCTGCATCATGTTCAATTCTGGCCTTATTTTTAATTGGCGCAAGAAATTTAAATAATAAAATAATTTTATTTTCAATTATTATTTTGGTTGGTGCCGGATTCAGCTTTTCGGTATGGGTTGGGGGGCTTACATTTGCGGTAACATCATTAATGATTTTTGTTGAACAAATAGTTGGGAAAAAAAATAAAAAAAATGTGTTAATTAACTGGTTATGGCTGGTTCTGGGGTCTTTTATAATCATTTTACCGATTATGTATAATGTCATTACCGTCCCTGTAAGGGAATCCGGTTTTCCAATACGTATATTTATATATAATTCATCAGTTTATAAACAGTTTATAGATTTTATTTTCTTTTTCACTGGGGCAATGATTTTATGGTTTCCGGTAATAATAATTGGATTATATTGTTTGATATTTGAGATTTTATTAAAAAGAATAAAGATTGATCCATCTTTTAGGGTAATATTATTTATCTGTTTAGGGTCAATTTTTGTTTCTTTATTCATTCACAGTAGTATATATAATGACGATTTGGGTTGGCGTGCAATTTTATTATTTGTTTTGACAGGAACAACGATTGTCACTTTTTATGTCAATGAATATTGTTCCAGTTTCAAAAAAGCAATTTTTATATTTATTGCTCTAATTGGTATTATTGAACCATTAAATTTCAGTAAAATGTTGATATTCGGTGCGGATTATTATAGACCCAGACCAAGTTTAAAAGAATTAAACAAAATAACTCACCAAACCCATAAACAGGACAGATTACTAATTAATATTCATCAAAACGAGACTTTTGAACCATGGGGGGGCAATTTATTGCCACCTGTAATGGTTAACAGAAAATTTTGTTTTCAAAATATTAGCTATGTCAAAACTTTTGGGCCTAACTGGGGTGAAAAGGTTGAATTGATGGATCATGCGATCAGACAGTTTTATAACGGTAAGGCCAATGATAAGGATCTGGCCTTGATTAAACAGTTTCAGTGTAATGCAATAATTGTTACACGTTATGATCCGGTTTGGAGCTATATGCCTTATACAGATTTAACCAGTGTTTATTCTGATAAAAATTTGAGAATTTATAATTTTAATCGGTGAGGGAATATTTTTAAAGTTAAATCATGATGTTTTTTTCCTATTATAACAAAGTCAAGTAAATGTTATCATGGCGTTTATGAATATTTAATTGATGCTATTTGTTCTGATCTCTGATATATCCCTTTTCTAAAGCTGTATATTGAAGATCAGGCATTCAGATGCGTCTTAGCGATTTTACATTACCGTCATTTAGCTGGTTATTTGCCCCACAAAAAACAGCCTTGATATTTGCGCTTAGAACCATCATTGCCTCTTATATTGTATTGGTCATTGCTTTATGGATGGAATTGGATAGTCCGCGTTGGGCAATTATGGCCGTATGGATTGTAGCCCAGAATTCATCCCGTGGGGAAATCCTTTCCAAAGCTTATTGGATCATTACCGGAAATGTCATTGGTATTATCATGGCATTGGTTATTGCGGGCTGTTTTCCACAACAGCCTTTTATTTTTGAAATTTCAGTTGCCATTTGGGTGTCATTTTGTTGCTGGATTGGCAGTTGCACAAGAAATTTCAGGGCTCTGGGTATGGTGATGGCAGGATATAGTTGTGCCATTGTTTTATATGGTGCCGTTGATAATTTAAATAATGTTTTCATGCTCGCAATGGCACGGGGAAGTTATTTTATTTTGGGCATACTCGCAGAAAATTTTACCGCTCGCCTATTTGATCTCAATTTGCATCATCAGGCCCATAGAAAATTGACAGAGGATTTACAATTGTCAATTGAAGAGGCTGTTAAATCCGTTATTAATATGATGAATGGAGATGATTGGGCGGTTCAACGATCAGATCAATTTTTGGCATCCGTTATTTCATTAAATAATAATATTGAGTTTCGTGAAAAGGAGATGCAGGGTACAGGTCATACAGGGGATCATGCCAGGGCTGTATTATCTTCAGTTTTGAGTTTGATTATCAAAGCTTCGGGTTTATCCATTTTAATGAAACAGACAGAAGGGAAAAATTTACAATTTTCAAGTATTTTACCCCTTACACAAATCTATTTGCAGGAACTGCTAAATCATCTTAAGTCGGGTATTTCCATTGATGCATCCTTAAAAGCTTTGAATTCACTAAGATGGGAATGCCGACAACGTATTGCTGATAGTTTTTACCGTGTATTAAAAGAAAAAAAAATTTCGGATGATGAATATGCAGAAAAAACTTTAAATGATCGTATATTATATCAAGGTTTACGTGAAATTTTGGCAGAATTAGAAGTTACTCTGAAAGAATTTGCTAAAAGTCGAGATATGACCTTGAAAGACCACTTTCGTTTTATTGTCAAAAATAGTTATGATTTCAAAAGAGCTTGGAGAAATGCGATCAGGGCTTTTGTGGCAATAACATTTGGTTGTATTGCCTGGGAAATTACTGGTTGGAGCTACGGTCCGCTTTTTCTTGCATTTTTATGTATGGGATGTGCACGGTTCTGTATATTTGAGAATGCTTCGCTTGCCTGTAAGGGTTGGTTTAAGGGGGCGTGTTGGGCTATATTTGGTGGATTTATTTATAATTTTCTTTTCTTGCCTATTATTACGAATATAGAGGTTCTCTATTTTGTGCTTTTGATTCCGTTCATGATCGGGGGATTAGCAATGGCGGTGCCAAAATATGCTGCGATCGCTTCGGCATGCATGTTTTTTTTCTGTTATATGATTGGATTTACTAATGTTGGTAGGATGGATGAAGTAACCTTTTTTAATGATTCAATGGCTATTTTCATGAGTGGATTATTCGCCTTTACCGCATATCGATTGGTTTTTCCTTACCAACCTCGTAAATTGAGGTTTCAGTTAAGACAGAAATTGCTACATGGTATGCATCATTTGGCGAATGCTATTGTTGTTCCATTACCTAGAGAGTGGATTAGTTATGTAATTGAAGCTTTTGTCGTGTTAATGCGTCAGCTTGATGAGGACCGAAATACGACACTGGTGCAAACCTATCGTCATGGAACGATGGCCGTGACATTGATTGGTGTCAATATCATTCGGTTGAGAGCGATGGCTGCCCATGACATCATGACGGAAGATATTAAAAATATTCTAAAAGTTGTTTTAAGACGTATTGCGAAATTTGATGGCCGTCATGCCAAATATGGTCCACATGCAAGAACTGTTGTGATTGCCCATCGTGCCATTTCTCGGTTTCGGGAAAGGGAAAGTCATGAAAAAAATCTGGCAATCCGTATAGAAATCAGTGCCGCTATTTCTTCCCTAATAATTATTTCATATGCCTTGGATAAAAACGGATCTTTCTTACGGTTGTAGCTATTGAACATTATCAAATTGCCAGTAATCTCTTTTCATTTTTCAAAAAAAAGAATAGTTTGGAAACTGTCATCATATTTATGTGATTAAAAAATAAAAAGGTTTTTGTGAGTAGGTGATCGGATCCGCCAATGTGCCGTGGTATAAAAAATATTCATGGTCCAGAAAAAATTTCTTAGAAAATTACCGTTGGATTTATGCCCCAGGCTGGTCAGCATTTATTTTTGCCCTTAGAACTACCATTGCTTCTTTTTTGGCATTGGCAATCGCTTTGTGGCTGGAATTGGATAGTCCAAAATGGGCTCCCATGACAGTTTGGGTTTGTGCAAGGAACACATCACGTGGGGAAACGATATCAAAGGCATATTGGCGTAGTGTTGGAACCGTTTTTGGAGCTATTGCCGCTGTTGTTTTTGTTGCGGTTTTTCCTCAACAGCCATGGTTATTTAACATTACAGTTGCCTCGTTTGTCGCCCTTTGTGTTTGGTGTGGAACATGCATGCAGAGTTTCAAGGCGTATGCCATGGTTTTATCAGGTTATACCTGTGCGATAATTGCCTTTAGTTCCATAAACGATCCACATGGAACATTTATGATGGCAATGGCCAGAACCACTTATATTCTTCTCGGGGTTTGGTGTGATAGTTTCGTGGGTCGTTTTTTTGATGTTAATATCGATAAAAATGCTCGGACCCAATTAAACAACAATCTTAAATTTGCAATCTGTGAAACGATTCAGTCTGTTGTCAATATGCTGTCAAAAGATGAAAAGATGGTTTTGCATTCACAGGAATTGCTGACTTCGGTTATAAGTTTTGATAATTCAATTGAATTCAGGCAGATTGAAATGAATGGTAATGATCATACAGGGGATCATGCACATGCGGCTTTATTTTCAGTGACAGCTGTTTTGGCGCGAAGTATGGGTCTGTCCATACGGATGCAGCATTTCAAGAATGTAACAGCTGACTTTGCTAGTATCATTCCCAATGTTCAGGAATGTTTAAAAAGAATTTTAGATTCCATTGAAAATGATCATGATTTTAATTTGGACCAATCTTATTTGAATAAACTGAGATGGGAATGTCGACAGCATATTACAGATAGTTTTTACAAGAAAATTGATACTGAAACTCCCGATAAGGGGGCAAAACAGAGGGAAATTGTTTTTAACGACCGTATTCTTTTTCGTAAGTTAAGTGAATTACTGGGTGAGATAGAAGTTACTTTAGAGGAATATCATAAAAGCAGTCATCCTATTAAAAATGATCATTTTAAGTTTCATGTTTCTGCACCTTTAAATTTTGATCTGGCTTGGAAAAATGGTTTGCGAACTTTTGTCGCAATGATATCTGCCAGTTTGATGTGGTATATGACAGGCTGGAATATGGGAGGAACCATGGTCTCCCTGACTGGAATGGGATGTGCACGTTTCTGTTTGTTTGAAAATCCTGCACAAGTTACTTTTGGATGGTTTAAAGGTACATTTTGGGCTTTATTGGCAGGAAGTATTTTGACGCTTTATCTCATTCCACCGTTGGGAAATTTCGAATCTCTTTGTATGGCACTTTTTATTCCTACAATGTTGGGTGGATTGGGAATTGCCAATTTGAAAACGCTTCCTGTATCCGCTTCCTATGCCGCATATTTACCCTATATGTTGCAGCTGGATAACCAGGTCAGGTTGAATGAATCAACATTTTTCAATAATTCCCTAGCTTTGCTAATGGGGATATTTTTCGCGATTGCTTCTTTCCGGATAATATACCCCTATAGTCCTCTTAAAACCCGTTTGCATTTACGGCAAATGCTATTGAAAAAAATGCATGCACTCGCTTCTGTATCTTTTTATAAAAGAAGTCCCCGGATATGGCTTTTTCAAACAGCCGCTTTGTTGGTTAATATGGTTCGACAGTTGAGTGGTGAGTCCAATACAAAATTGATTCATGCATATAGCCAGGGTACTGTGGCAGTGATGATGATCGGATTGAATATACTTCGTTTGCACTCCATGATCGATCATGATGTTGTGACTGAAGATATAAAGATCTTATTGAGAATTGTTTTAAGACGTATCTCCAAATATAGCGGTAAATATGGTCGGACAGTCGCGGTTTGTCATGCGGTTGTAAAAAGATTGAGAGAGCGTGAAAAAAGTGAAAAAAATCTCGCCCTTCGTATGGAGATTATTGCCGCCGTATCTTGTTTGACTGTCATTGCTGATTCCTTAGATAAAAACAAGGCTTTTCTGGATGTAACTCATCCTTTCCTGCTAAAAGAGGATAGTGTCATATAAAAGACTTGTAATTAATTAAAAAATTGATAAAAATCATTTTGTTATAAATCACCGGGGTGTCCGTTAGGGGCTGAGAATAAACCCGTAGAACCTGATCTGGGTCATGCCAGCGAAGGGAGGAACTTAATGCGATCAATTTTATTTGCTTTTGTACGTTATCTTTTACTGTTAATCCCTATTTTGGGGAGGCTTCCCTCTATTCAGGCAAAAGATATTCATATTACTCAATCTCAACCAGAAACTCATTCGATAACGAGACAGGAAATGCAGTCTGATCCTGGTGAGCAGATTATAGTCAAGGGAACTTTCCGTGGTTATCCTTCTGCCAATGGATATATTGGTAAGCAAGCTGGTGGGGGATTGATTAGACCAGAAGATTCCGTTCGATCCCTTAGTACCGTTTCTTCGGATTTTATTCATAAACAGGCACCCACGTCCAATGTTTACAATCTTATAAGTCTATTGCCAGGTGCAAATGTGTCGGGATCGGATCCTTTCGGACTTGCCACGCAAACGGACATGACGGTAAGGGGAATGACTTCTGATTCTATAGGATATGTTCTAGAGGGAATGCCCTTAAATGATGTGTCCGATGGCGGTGGCTATTTGAATCAGTTTGTTGATATGGAAAATCTTGAATCGGTAGGTTTAAGTCAGGGAAGTCCCGATCTTGACAGTCCTGTTTTTAATGCAGCCGGTGGTATTGTCAACATCAAGTTTCGTGAACCATCTGATCATCTGGGTGGAATGACCCAGTTTTCATATGGTTCTTATCATACGGGTAAGATTTTTGCCCGTATGGATACCGGAAAAATTGGCAAAACGGGTATTAAGGGTTTTATTTCCTATTCTTATACGGATGGGGACAATTGGCGTGGAGCCGGATATGACCATCGTCAACATGTTGATTTTAAATTTACCAAAGAATGGGGGAGTGACAATCGGGTTTCATTGCTTGGTAACTGGAACCGCTCTTTGATGAGCAGCTATTATACGCCCACTAAGCATGAATGGAAAATGAACGGGATAAAAAACGGTAATAATTATTCAGGCACATGGTATCATAATGGAGTAGACAATAGTAATTACTGGAAATTATATCAGCAAACCTTTCAGCAAATTTATCTTGCAACTCCGGGACAATTCACGCTGACAGATAAATTGCAATTTACAGTAACTCCCTATTTTCAATATGGTTATGGAAATACGCCATATGGAGCTATGCTTTCCGATCATGGATTATGGCAGGGTAAGCTTCCTGTGGAAGGGAGCATTTCCATTCCAGGGGCTGTTGACGGTCAGGGAATGGTTATGGGAGATTGGTTCCAGCGAACTTATCGTTCAGGTTTTACTCCAGAATTACATTTAAGATTAAAACATCATCATTTATACTTGGGATATTGGTATGATTATTCAGACAACTTGATAAATGAACCTTTTACGCCAGTATCAGAAAATGGCAAACCATGGGACTTGTGGGGGGGGAAAGGCAAGACGATCCGTTTACCAGACGGTCAACCACTTTATGCAAGGGATACAAGTATAATTACGCAAGTAAATGCGGTATTTATCGGGGATCGCATGAATTTTCTTCATAACAAACTGCATATTGATGTGGGATTTAAGCAAGTTATGCTATCACAGGCTGGATATAATCGTATTCCAGGACCTCAATATCGTACCGGTAACAATGTTGCCAAACCATTGCCCAGAATTGGCATGGTTTATCAATTTACAAAGGAACATCAGCTTTTTGTCAGCGCAAGTACAAATTTTTCTGTTCCCCATCAATCAACGTTGTTTGATACCTATGATCCAAATTCTGGAACATTGACAAAGAAGGGGACAAATCATTTGAAAACAGAATATTCTATCGAGGAAGAGATTGGCTATCGCTATAATGGTCCACGACTGGTTGGTTCCGTTACATTTTTTAACTATAATTATACCAATCGCATGATCAAAACAGTTTTACGACAAAACAATGCATGGATAGGATCTTCAATTAATGCGGGTGGACAGACCTCACGTGGAATAGATGCTGAATTAGGGTTGAAACCCTGGCATCATTTTAGCCCCTATATATCAGGGGAGTATTTAAATGCAACCATGGATAATGATTTTAAAACACGTGGAGATTATTTGCCTACCAAAGGAAAAAAAGCGGTAAGAAGTCCATCCTGGCAGTTTGCAGTAGGGCTAACCTATGATGATGGACATTTTTTTGCCAATGGAAATATGAAAATGGTAGGCAAGCAATATGCCACCTTCATGAATGATGAAGCAATGGGTTCTTATGCAACTGGCAATCTTGCACTTGGATACCGTTTTGATTCTATTTCTTTTGCAAAATATCCAGAAATCAGGCTTAATTTTATAAATATAACTGATCAAAAACATCTGTCAGGAATAGGTACTCCAACATCAAATGCTCATAATACGGTTGGAAAAAATGGGACTGTAATCAAGGGTTCATTACCTTATTATAACATTGGTGGAGGATTTGCCACAATGTTAACGCTAACGTCCGCTTTATGAAAGTCAGGATGATGATGAGAATTTCAAGAATATTTATCTTTTTTGCGATTTTGTGTTCCATTTCCCAGGTAAAGGCAGAGGATAAAGTCACCGTAATTTTGGACTGGTTTCTCAATGCAAGTCATGAATCTTTGCTGGCTGCTCAATATAGTGGAGCTTTCAAACGTTACAATCTCCAGGTTGAGATGATCTCACCCGCTGATCCTGGTACACCACCAAGATTGGTAGCTGCGGGACAGGCAGATATTGCGATCTCCTATCCTATTCAATTGGGTATGATGATTGACCATCATATTCCGTTAATACGAATTGGATCTCTTTTAAATCAGCCCTTAAATACATTGATTACCTCGCGGAATATCAAGACCTTACAAGATTTAAAAGGAAAAAAAATCGGTGTTTCCGTTGCCGGGGATGATCATACGATTTTGAAAACAATGTTGGAAAAGACAAACGTTCAGTTATCCGATGTACAGATCATCAACGTTAATTTTCAGCTAGAACAGGCATTAATGACTGGGGCAGTTGACGCAGTTATCGGTGCATCACGGAACTATGAAGTGATTGATCTTGAACAGAAGCATTATCAATTCAATATTTATAATCCAGAGGATTATGGTGTTCCAATTTATGATGAAATGATTTTTGTAACTCGTCCTGAACTTGTAAAAGATTCACGAATTATCCGTTTCATGCAGGCCTTAAAAGAGGGGAATGTATATTTGAAAAGCCATTCTCTAGAAGTGTTTAACAAGACAATTAAAGATCATCCTGAATTGAATACGCCCTTAAATAAAACCGCTTGGAATGTGACCCTAAATTTATTACCGACAGATCCGGTTATCTATGATAAAGCAAGATATCAACAATTTCTTGATTTTTTGTGGAATAAAAAGGTTATCAAGCATCCTGTACAAATTTCATCATTTACAGCTTATTGATAAATGGTAATAATCTTAATAATTTTTTAAATATATTGAAAGTAACATGGAAGTCAAATAATATCAAAATTATAATAAAATTTATTTAAGTTCGAAATTTTAGAAAGATTATTATGCAGGGTCAATTACTAAATTATATAGTGCAAGATAATAAAGGCTATATTGTTGGAGATAATGGTCAACGTTACCAATTTTCTGGAAATGAATGGAAAGAAAATCGTATTCCAACCAAAGGGGAGCGTCTAGATTTTGAGGTTGATGCCTCAGGACAAGCTAAATCAGTTTTCTTCGCTCTTGATAGTCAGAATGGTTCAAGTCATGAACAAAATAGTGATCAATTCGATCCAAACATGCATGAATTATATCAAACAGAGTCAACTTATAATATGTTTCAATGGTTCTGGAAATGTTTAAGAAATCTTTTTAATTTTTCTGGAAGGGCAAGAAGAAAAGAATATTGGTTTTATATGTTGATTTTGTTTTTATTAACTATTTTTACTAATGTTTTTGTAATTCTGGTTGTTGGTTTTATGGTTGGAAATCTTGATGACTATACAATGAGCATATTGACAAATATTACAAGTTCATTACTAGTCATTGTTTTTATAATCCCCTCATTCGCAGTAACCGTTCGACGTATGCATGATATAAATCATTCGGGTTGGTGGCTTCTAATAAGTTTTGTTCCCATTATTGGTTCAATATTATTTCTAATATGGATGTTGAAAAATACCAAATTTGAAAGAAACAAATGGGGATCACCTGCTAAATCCAGATAGATGATAATTTTTATGAAATTCCTATAATCATTAAATTTGGTATAGAATTTAAAATTCATATACTATTACGGTTAAAATCCGTAATAGTATAATTTAAAAAATCATATAGTGTTTGAAATAATTTTGCATAAAAATGATTTTAAACCAGAGGCAGACAACTTCACATTGTTGCACTTCAGAAAATAAAGGCTCTTTGTTTAGAAGACAATGATCAATGTTATCAATTTCTGGGAAAAAAATGGTAAGAAAATTATCATCCAGCCAAAAGGGGAATGTCTTGATATTGGTTGTTGGCGCTTTGAAACAAGCATATTTTTTTCTTGTTCCTGTTGAAAAATTCTAATAAATTTTGTGAATTATTAAGGTAGAAATAACCAAAAAAATTCGGTTACATTTCATTTCAGGATTTATTGTTAATCTTTATTTTGTAAATATATTTTTTTAAGATTTTCATAAAAATTTTTAGGCGGTTTTGTGTTGAGAAATCTTGCTGTAATTATTCATCACTTACATGATATTAATTGTTCAGGCTAATGGTTATTGATGTATCCGACTGATAAATGTTTTATTATTATTATTTGACATGCAATGAATACATAATACCGGATTTATCAATGGGAATCTCCTGTCTAAATTTTTCAACAATTAAGATATATCTTGAATTAGGGACCATATTAGAAGGCAGTGATAAAACTGCCTTAGGAATTTTGATTAATGAGTTAAACTATGATGATAGGATAATTTTGCCATAGCACAGGAAACAAGACGACTATCCAAACTGCTGGCACGACTGGTTAAAATGATTGGGGCCTTCGCACCTAGTACTATTCCAGCACTGTCTGCCTGTCCAATGAATGATAGAGATTTGAAAAAAATGTTTCCTGCCTCTAGATTGGGAACAACCAGAATTTGGGCCTTTCCAGTTACGGGTGTATCAAGACCTTTTATTGCCGCTGCCTCAGGGCTGATGGCATTATCTAATGCAAGAGGTCCATCAAGAATACCATTAACAATTTGTTTTCGATCTGCCATTTTGCACAAGGCTGCGGCTTCAAGAGTAGAACTAATATCTGGATTTACCATTTCTACGGCTGAAAGAATTGCAACCTTGGGAACGCCATATCCTAAAGCATGATGCAGATCTATGGCATTTTGAATAATATGCATTTTAGTGACAAGATCCGGGACAATATTAATGGCGGCATCTGTAATCATGTAAGGGGTATTCCAATTGGGACCATCCATTAGGAAAACATGGGTAATGCGTTTACCTGTTCTTAAACCGGTTTCTTTATTGATTACAGCTTTCAAGAGAATGTCCGTATGCAGACTGCCTTTCATCAATAAATGCGCTTTTTGCTCGCGAATTAATTTTACACTATGTGTGGCGGCCTCAAATTCTGAAGATGCCTCAATAATTTGATGGTTTTTCAGATCCAATCTATATTGTTCGGCGATAAGCTTGATTTGTTTTTTGGGACCAACAAAAATTGGGGTGAGTAAACCAAGTTTAAAGGCTTCAAGTCCTGATTCGATAGCGGTTGCTTCGCATGGATAACATACAGCACAATAAGGTGGGGATTTAACCTTTGCTTTTTCAATAATTTTTTGATGATGGTTATACATGGATCAATTTTTTCCTTTCTTTTTTATTTGTATGTGCCCCCCCAATCGTGACAGTGCGTTTTGCAGGGGACCAGGCGGTAGTATCGGAATTTCTACAGGTTCCACCAAAGATGAATGATTTATAGATTTTGTCAAAGGGTAAGTGTTGTGTCGTTGGTAAACAAATTTTAAACGAGCCACAATTTTCTGGCCAAAATAAAGATTGATTTTTTCAATAAGACGTTCAGAAAAATATTGAAGTTCGGTTGCTGTTGTATTAGAACATGCAATTGTTAACGTCCCGTTGGCTAGATGACGTGGAGATGTTCTATTGCCGTATATAGGGCCGATAATATCGACCCAATTAATGCTGATCTGGCTGTGGGCAAGGGATTTTTGGCGAAAAGCCTGTTTCGTAAGGCTATGAACAGTACCGCCAATTTGACTCATTGTAAAGGTGCGCCTGTCAGGATGTCGAGAATTCTGTTCTTTTGAAGTTTGTGATAAATTGCGTTTTTTTTGGTTTTGTTTCGGAATATTTGTCATTTTATGTCAAAACAGGGTTTTTGTGCGCAGTCATTATTAGAATGGTATGATCATAATCGGCGAGATCTTCCTTGGCGAGCAAAAAAAGATGAAAAACCAAATCCTTATTATGTGCTGTTAAGTGAAATTATGCTTCAGCAAACACAAGTTGCAACGGTTATTCCATATTTTTACCGTTTTATAGAACATTTTCCAACTATTAATATTCTGGCAGATGCAGATCGTGATACGGTCATGTCACTATGGACTGGACTGGGATATTATAGTCGAGCCAGGAATTTGCACCGTTGTGCTCAGGAAATTATGCGTAAAAATGGCGAGGTTCCTGATACGGTCAAGGAACTAAAGGCTTTATCAGGTGTTGGAAATTACACAGCGGCAGCGATAGCGTCAATTGCCTATAATGTTCCTGTAGTGCCAATTGATGGTAATGTCGAACGTCTGACAGCACGTTTATTTACTATCGACGCAGAGTTACCAAAAGCAAAAAAATATCTTGATGAAAAAGCTGGTCATTTAAATGATGATCTTATAGCTAAACAAAGAGCTGGTGATTTTTCCCAAGCGTTATTTGATGTGGGAGCAACAATTTGCAAACCAAAAAAACCTTCCTGTTTATCATGCCCTTTGTCTAGACAATGTTTGGGATATAAAAAGGGAATAGCTGAAACATTGCCAAGAAAGGTTGTAAAATCTTCAAGACCTGTAAGATATGGAATTGCTTTTTTTATTCAGGATCGGGAAGGCAGGATTTTATTTAGGAAACGTCCAGCAAAGGGATTGCTGGGTGGAACCTTGGAATTGCCAGGCACTCAATGGGATTTAAAGCCAATATCACTGGATAATGCAAAAGAAAGCGTTGGGGTGAAAGGATTATTTGAGGACAAAGGTTGCATTAAACATGTTTTTACACATTTTGTGCTTAAATTAAGACTTTATAAAAGAATAGAAAAAATTGATTTATCGTTTAGAAATCGAGATGAGTTATGGTATGATTTCGATGACATACAATTTCTTCCATTTTCTTCATTGATGAAAAAACTTGTTCAACTGGGCTTAGATTGATACATAAATACAGGTGGTTTTAAATATGCAAACTGTCGTAAGCCCGAAAAAAATTGGGATTTTATTGGTAAATCTGGGAACACCGGAAGCAGCGTCTTATGGCGCAATACGACGTTATTTATCAGAGTTTCTCTCGGATCGACGTGTTATAGAAATGAATCCTTTGATTTGGCAACCTATTTTACAGGGGATCATTCTAACAGTTCGACCATTCCGGATTGTAAAACCTTATCGAATGATTTGGGATAACCAAGAAAATAAAAGTCCATTAAGTGTGATTACAGAACGTCAAATTCAAAAGTTGCAATCACGGTTCAAGAACAAACCTGTATTAATTGATTGGGCAATGTCATATGGAAAACCATCCATTGAGCAAAAAATCAGTCATTTCTTAAAAAAACAATTTTATCATTTATTTCTCTTGCCCTTATACCCGCAATATAGTGCGACAACCACGGCAAGTGTCAATGATAAGCTATTTAGAATTTTGCAGAAATATCGCAAACAACCTGCAATACGCACGATGTTTTCGTTTGCGGATCATCCGGTTTATGTTCAAGCTTTATATAAACAAATTGAAATGACCTTAAACTCATTATCCGAACAACCAGAACGTATAATTTTATCTTTTCATGGTCTGCCGCAAACCTATGTCGATAGAGGGGACCCCTATGAACAGGAATGTCAAAAGACCGCCACGGCATTGCGAAAAATGATGAATAAAGATGAGCGGTATATGCCGTTGGTTTATCAGTCCCGTTTTGGGCCCGGCAAGTGGCTAGAACCTAATATCACTGATGTTATTAAAAAACTCGTCACGGAAGGTGTAAGAAATATAGCGGTCATGGCGCCGGGTTTTATAACAGATTGTCTTGAGACAATTGAAGAAATCGGTCATCAATATAAAGCTTTATTTTTAAAAGAAGGAGGTAAAAAATTCATTTATATTCCCTGTCTAAACGATGGGGAAATAGGAATTGATATGCTTGAGGGCTTGATTAATGAAGAATTGCGGGGGTGGATTTAAATATCTGATTATTTTGATGAAATATTGAAATAAATGATTTTAGCTTAAGGAATGAGAAAGATTATGCAAAATATATATAGAATACACAATAAATTTTATTATTTGTTTATTATAGGTTTCAGTTTTATTTTACCATCAACAAATGTTTCGGCTTTGGTTGAGCATCAGAAAACCTCTATAAAAACTATTTCTTCAATTGTATCTCACCCTGACAAATCAGATAACGACAATCCTGTTATAGATTCAATTTTATTAACCGGAAATAAAAAAATAAGTTCTGAAAAATTATTACATGTTATTCCACTTCATCAAAGAAGTAATGTAAATGAAACAAAAATAATGCAATCAATGTTTAAAATTGCGAAAGAATATAAAAAAGCAAATATAAAAGTAACAATAACCCCAATTATTGGTAAGGTTATTAATAATCATACATCTATTCAATTTGATATTCACGAAAAATAATATTAAAATTGATTGAATTCATTTGTATCTTGGGAAATTCGTTCTTCAATTGTTTTTTTGGTTTTTAATGTGGAGCCGATAATTTTCAATATAAATAAAATCAACAGGCCAATGATAATGTCAATAATAATCATAGTGCCAAAAATACCCATAATCTTCCTCCTTTAAAAATTCTAATTTATTATATGTTGAAATGGTTTGATTGTTAATGCCTTATTTATATTTAACAATGGCTATCTGTATTGAAATTATTGCGACAAGCAGTTTAAAAGCATCAAATGGTTTTACAAATTTGGGATTTACGATTGTTTCCCTGATAGGATATGCCATATCATTTTATTCATTATCGATCGCATTAAGGATCATTCCTGTTGGAATAGCCTATGCAATTTGGTCTGGGGTGGGAACAGTAGGAATTTGCATGATTGGATGGGTGATTTACCAACAAAAATTAACTATGATTTCAATTATGGGAATATTATTTATAATTATAGGAGTTTTGATTATTAATTTAGGACAAAATTCTCATTAGGAATTAATTGGAAGCGTTGATTCCATTTAATGATTATAGAATAAACGCCCCAATTTATTTTATCGGCTTGGTGGAGCCATAAAAGAAGGTTCTATATTTTTCTTAATATGTTTGGCAAGAATTTCATCAAGTTCTTTATAGTCCTCTTTTGTCAATTGCCAGCCTAAAGCATCTTGAACACCATTTATCTGTTGGGGTTTTCTGGCTCCCCAAAGTGCAATATTGCCTTTATAACGATCAATGACCCAGCGAACAGCCAAGGCTAGCAAACTTTTATTGTAGTTTTTTTGTGCATATTCTTCCAGATCTCTAGTCGCTGCCAAATAATGTTCGAAAAGGGGTGGTTGAAATTTAGGATCAGATTTTCTCAAATCATCCCCCGTGAATTTAGTATCTTTGTTCATTTTTCCACTTAACAAGCCACGGCAAATTGAACCGTAACAAAGGGTGGCTAATTTATGTTTTTCTGCGCAAGGAAGAATATCATTCTCGATACTTCTTTCGAACATGTTATATGGAGGTTGAATAGCGGCCAAATCGGCATATTGGCTGAATTCTTCAATTTGTTTGGTTGAAAAATTGCTGACACCGATTGCTTTGATCTTGCCCTCTTTTCTCAATTTTTCCATAGCCTGTGCCGTTTCTTTAATCGGGGTTTTATCATCTGGCCAATGAATTTGATAAAGGTCAATATAGTCTGTATTCAGTCTGCGTAAAGAATCCTCAATTTCTTTTTGGATACGTTTTGGGCTGGAATCTCTAAACATTTTACCAGAATTATCCCAATTTAATCCGACTTTAGTGGCCAGTACAATATTATCTCTTTTCCCTTTTAAGGCTTTACCTACGACTTCTTCTGCATGGCCAAAACCATAAACTGGCGCTGTATCAATCATATTGATACCATTGTCTAGTGCTGCATGAATGGTTTTGATAGCATTGTCGTCATCGGGTCCTCCCCATGATGATCCGCCGATTGCCCATGTTCCTAGAGCAATTCGAACGATTGTTTTATCAATATTGTGGATTTTGATTGTGTCATGTTGATTAGTCATGATCCCTCCTTATAAGACTTAAATATTAATATCAATAATAAGTTTATCATGATTTATATTTTGCGCGTAATTATTATTTAAATATTAGTAGTAAAGATATTAATATTTAATTTTTCATTAATCAATATAAATGAATATTTAGTAATAATAGTAGTAAATAAAATTTTTATTTGTGTTTCTACAGTTTTATTATTGAATCATTCAATGGGGGGCAGTTCTTCATCTGATTTCAGTTTCGGAGTACTGGCATCCATAATGGCTAGTATTGCAGCTGTCAGAGGTGAAGCAAGGATCAGTCCTGGCATGCCTAAAATTGTACCAAAAACAGTTTGAGATAAGATAGTGATAGCAGGAGGCATTTTTACAGTATGTTTTTGGATAAGAGGTGATAAGACATTTCCTTCTAAAAACTGGATGATACAATATAAGATTATGACTAATATACCTTCTTTATTACCTTGAGAAAAACCAATTAAAACAGCAGGAACAGCCCCTATGATTGCTCCGATATAAGGGATAAAATTCGCCATGCCGGCAACAAAACCCAATGCAAGGGCCAAGGGTACCCCAATAATGCTTAAACCAATGAAAGAGCAAATCCCGACGACTAGCATGTCCAGAGATTGTCCAGCTGTCCAGGACCATAAGGCATGTCCGCCAACCATTAATAATTTACGGATTTTTGGACGTTGACGACCTGGGAAAAGACGGAGTAGGCCATTACCGTATAAATTTGGTGAGGCAGCAAAATATAAACCCGCTATGAATACAACAAATATGGTGCCAAGAACCCCAAATACAGATGTAATAAAACCGGTCATTGAACCTGCAATTCTAGAGCCAAGGGTAAAATGAGCATTACTATTATTAGAACCCCCACCAATAGAATTGGGAAGATAATTCATAATCATGTCCCCCAAAGGATTATTATGCAAACGATCCCTGAAAGTCCCGACTTGAGTTCCAAGAGCATGTTTTAATTTGATAATTTGTTCATTAATCTGCGGTCCGCTGGTTAGGATGACTGCACTAATAATGCCAACAATTAAAATTAAAACTATGGTCAGAGCTAGCCAGTGGGGAAGATGTGTATGTTTGCGAACGATCGTTGCAAGTCCCTTCAGAATTATGGCGGTTAGTGTTGCCGCAAAAATAATCATCATCAAATCGCCAATAAGCCAGACTGCTATAACCCCTACGGTCAACAAGATGACAATTTGAAGAAGAGAATAGAGCTGTTCCTGTTGGGTTGGTTGTTCTGAATTAGAATTAGGAGACATTTTATTATATATTTATAATATTATGAATATGATCCATCATGCGATGATTGTTGTGATAATTCAATAGTTAAATAATATCATGTTGAGTTTTTAGAAAGAATTTTCACGCATGCTTTTTTCATAATGGCTGACTGTCTCTTCCACTGATCCGTCAGCGTATATTTCTCCAGCTTTTAGCCATATTACACGGGTACACCATTGCCTAATGATTGGCATGGAATGTGTTGTTAAAACAACAATTTCTGCCTTATTGATTATATTTTCTAATCGTTGTCTTGCTTTACCCTGAAAATTATTATCTCCAGCCATAAACCATTCATCCATGAGCAAAATATCTGGGGTTACAGATGTTGCCAGACCAAAGCTTAATCGCATCATCATACCTGCAGAATATGTCTTGATTGGCAAATCGAGAAATTCATGTAATTGTGCGAATTCCTCAACATCTTTTTCCAGGGCTTTGATCTGCTCATTATTGTATTTAAGACGTTTACCCCTTAAATAAATATTTTCTCTACCAGAGAGGATACGGTTCATGCCAGCATTCGTATCCAATAAAGATTCTATTTTACCGTTAGTAATGATTTTTCCAGAATTGGGTTCGTATATTCCAGTGATTGCACGAAGCAGGGTTGATTTTCCTGCCCCGTTGTGGCCGATCAATCCAATACGCTCTCCCGCTTTTATTGATAGATTGATATTTCGCAATGCTTGAACTGTTATACGGTTAGTATTGTCAACCAGAATATCAGCACCTGTTTTCTGGTTTAAGGGTTGTTGTTTAGAGATGAACTTTCCTGCCTTAGCAAATAATGTTTTTTTTAAGGAACGATGATTGCTATGATAAAGAGGGAATTGTAATGAAAGTTCCTCTAATTTTATAAAACTTGATTGATTCATTGATTGGATTTTATAACGCTCTTACATTACGAACAGTATTTTTAAAAAATTCTATATTGATATTATCTTTTAGCATGTCAATAAAGCAGTAGTTGATATTGTTTGTGGAGGCTATTAAAAAAGGCCAACATGATATGCTGGATTTATTTTTATTAAAAGAGGTCAATTCCAATAAGGTTGTGTCTTTTTGACAGAAATATAGATTAATCAGTTCAGGACAATGTGGAGCTATGATAAATTCAGCCTGTGAAAAAAGTGCGATTTGTGATTCCCAGTCCATATTCTCTAAATGGATAATGGGTAAATTCAATTCATTACAAGCCTGGGTCAAGATTGATTGAATATTATCAGAAAAACAGGATTGATTTTTCTGATTTGTTGCAATTAAGAAATTTGTGGGAAGGTTATTTTTATATCGGGAATTTTTGTTAATGAAATTGAAGATTTTTCTAGTGTCATGAAAATTGAAATAATCGTAAGGATAATGACTGTTTGGATGGAATAATGCTAGTTTTTTCGCTTTATATATACCGTCCTTCAAAAATATTGTACGAGAGTTTAGCTTAGCTTTTTCTAATGTGTTATCATATAATTCACGAGATATTGAATTACCAATGAATAGATTATTGTTTCTATATTCAGGAATGGCAATTTTCATTGTTGTAGGTGTATATAAATTTGCCAGATAAGATTTTGACAGACAATATCCCATCCAGTGGTCGTATTGCATCCATTTGGGATCAAAAGCGAGAAAAATTTCTTCTAATAATTGTGCATCATTCAAATTAATCTCTATTTGATCTAAAGACTGATTTTTACAAAAATGAAGAGTTTCATCAATTAATTGTAGATCATTTGTTATAACTACACCATCGAATCCCTCTTGAACAATAAAATAAGCATTTTCAAGAATTGATAAAAAGAGATTTCCTTCAGGGTTATAGGTTAGAATATCATTTAAATTGTTATTGTGCGGATCAATCTCAAATCCTAAATCATTTAAATTTTGCCCTTCGTAAGCCGGGATCAAGGGATGACGCAAACGTTTTGAATGATTAACTGAGCTTTTCAATACGCCAGGCGGGCGAAAAGTAAAAATAGAACAATTTTCCTTAATATTCATGGTTCAATCGCTTTGTATATCTTATAAATAAATAGTTTAAATTTTATATCCAAAAAGCCAGCCTTGTTTTCGACCGTATAAACATTATCCAAGCAAGTCCCCATAATACAAAACTATAAACTAAAGCACTTAGATAAACAGAAATGGTAGGGATTTCACCTAGAATAGGTCCCTTGATGATCTGCATTGTGCTAAATATTGGATTAATTAAAAGTAAATATTGATGTTTGTGAATTTGATATGGCATCCACATGATCGGGGTGATGTAATAAACAATTTGTATAAGACTGTTGATTATTTGAGGAATGTCTCGAAAACGCGCACAAATACAACCTAGAAAAATACTGATGGCAAGACTATTGATAATCCAAATAATAAATCCTGGTATGGATAATAATATAATCATACCAGGCCATTTATTGTAATAAAGAATTACAAGAAAGGGAGTAATGCAGTTTAAAATGGTAATCAGGAAATTCCTGACAACAGTACGGATCGCTTGCAGGAAAAAGGGAAGTTTAAGTGAATGAATGAAAGTGTCGGTTTGTAGAAAACATTGACATGCATCAACAATCATATTGGCAATACCGTTTTGCCAAAAAATAAAAGAGATTGAAAGATAAGGGAGATAGGTTTCCGTATGGATTTTAAACAGAGAACCGTAAATGAGACCAATTGCCAACATCATCGTCGCTGATGAGAATGTCATCCATATAGGTCCTAAAAGGGAACCTTTATAACGTAATTTGATATCTAGCCATGCCATTGAATAAGCTAGTTTCCACAATTTTAAACTTTCTTTAATATCGATCCAACATTGTAGATGTCGATAATAAAAATTCTGATTACTGGTTCGTATTTGCGTGGACATTTTAAAGATTAGACATCAATTCTTGTTGAAACAAAATATTTAGTCATGGTTTATCATAAAGAATAAAATATACACAAATCATTCTTCAAAAAATGACGGGGATTTTTTTTATTCTTATACTTTTAATAATAAGTTTTCTTACTCTATTGTAAAGAAATGCTTTATAATGTACATCTTAGATAGAATTCTTAAAGTGTTTATCTGATTCGTACAAGTCTTTGCAATCCGAACAGCTTCGTAAGATAACACTGAAAAAAATGGATTTATTTGGAAATAAATTCTTTATGGAATGTAGATAAGGGTAAAGGTATAATGAAGCGATCAGAAGATTTTACAGGATCTGGCGAAAAACTCAAATCTGGTTCAATGAAGTTTATTATTTCCAGACAAAACGAAAAACAACTTCATGATAAATCTCTTTATTTATCCATGGTTCGTTTTGGTGTGCTCGGATGTATTATTGGAATGTTGGCTGCATGTGCAAACAATGCACCCCGTCAGCAACAAATACCTATTGCTCAGGAAGTTGCGCATTATAAAGCGAATGCCCGTTCTTACTATACTCCACCAGGGCCTCCAGAGGATCCATGGGGGCCATATATTCGGGAGGCATCTGCTCGGTTTGATGTGCCTGAAATATGGATTCGGGCAGTTATGCAGCAGGAGTCTGGTGGAAGTTTATACCATAATGGGCAACTGGTAACTTCCGGTCCCGGTGCGATGGGGTTGATGCAGTTAATGCCCCCAACATATGATGAAATGAAAATTGCTTATAATCTAGGTGATGATGCTTATGATCCTCATGATAATATCATGGCTGGAACGGCATATATTCGTCAAATGTATGATATTTATGGCTCTCCAGGTTTTTTGGCTGCATATAATGGGGGGCCTGGCAGATTGGATGATTTCTTAACACATAATCGTACATTACCTTTGGAAACCCGACGGTATGTTGCCTCAATTGGCCCTCAAATTCAGGGTATAAAACCAAACCGACAATCGCAAGCTGATTTGATGGTAGAGGGTCATGAAAATGGTATGGGTGTCAGTGCAGTTCAATATGCTGCGGCAACGCAAGCCGGATTTCAAAGAATGGCATTATCGCCTCAAGCTCAGGCAGTGCAGAATGCATGGCAAAATCGCCAGACGACAGAAACGCTTAATCAGGCCAGTCTTAATGGGACAAGCTCTGCAACAACTGATAGTTTGAACAGGCAAAGTTTACAAGGAGCGGGCTCAGCAGCGACACAAGTTGCTATGGCATCACCATTGCCTTCACAGCCTGCTGTATCAACCTATCCAGTTAAATGGAAGAATTTTGACACTCATCCAGTTGCTTCTTCAACTGCACCATCAGTCGTTACGCGTCAAGATGTTAAATCAGCATGGTTGGCTAGGGGATATCAATCAACCCAGGCACCAGCAATGCAATCGCGTCCAATGCCTGTTCAGGTTGCATCAGCTCCGGCAGCTTTGCCATCAAGATCAGAACGGAAACAATATTATAGACCCATTTCCTACCAATTTCCAGCTGCAGTGGCTACTGTAAATTATAATCGTAAAAGAGGTATGGATTTAACTAAAAAAGAAAATGAGTCATCATTATCAGGGAACTGGGGAATTCAGGTCGGAGCTTTTGCTTCATCAAGTCAGGCGAAAAATGCTATTGGTATTGCAAAAAATCGAGCTTCTCTTTTTTCAGGTAAACAACAGGTACAAGTCGTTCAAAAAGGTAAAAGCAAGATATATCGCGCTAGGGTGACAGGATTAAGTTTAAATGCCGCCCAGATGGCCTGTAAAAAACTAACTGCTTGCATCATGGTAAAACCATCCAATAGTTAATGATTCTAAAATTTAATTCATTAGCTAATATTAAAAGCGTGCCAAATAATTATATGTCTAGTTCGCTTTTATTAAAAATTAAATTGTGAATATCTGCAATTTGGGTTCAGTTATTGCCCGAAAAAATTGAAGGTCTGTTATAATCTTACGGTTCAACTGTTCTACTGCAATTCATGATCAGTATGGATTATGCATAATTGTTCTTCCAATTGCAATGGTATCAGCTTGTATGACTTGCCAAAATAGTTTTGGCTTTCAATGGAAAGGATATTACAACAACAGTAATAGTTGTAATGTCTGTTTGTTGCTTTATTTTCTCTGCAAAAAAAGCTTAAAACCTGGTTGGCAGGAATCAGCAGACCAAGGTCAAGATTGCATATGAAACGTGAATAACAGCAAAACCTAGTTTTTCCGATTTCTTGCAGAACAAGATGGATTCTTACAGATTTTATCCGATTTTGACTTAATCAATAGCGGAAATTTTTGCCCAAACAAGAATGTTGGTAGAAATTTCTTTCTTAAGGCTTAATAAACCTTTAAAGGGAAATGTATGTGGTTAAGTGAGTTTTTTTATATTAATCTGATCTGAGATTAGATGGTAGAAAAAGAAAAGCATGAAGTAATATTCATTAACCATATGAATGTCGATGTCATTCAAACCGATTATTTTTTCGTTGCTAATTAATTAATAAAATCCAGATTTGTTTTTTTGATTACCCCTTGATGGTCGTTCTCGTTGGCACAGGAGAAACCAGAAAAAATGGCTGAAGGAACAGTGGTTTGCCAGCCATATAGGTCAAGATGGAAGAATAGGATGCATATCTTTGATTATGGGTTTTCCATGGAATATGAGTTGAAACTTTTCAATCAGCATAGACCAGTTGAATGGCGACTGACATTGATGATTAACGACGTATACAGAAATCAAGTTCATTTTTAGCTTGTTTTGCTTCTTCAGGCAATAATTCGACACAGTGAGGAGAAGTTTGTCTTTTAAGTGAAACAGCTGTTGCCTTGATAATTAAAAAATCAGTTCCAGATTTAATATACTGCCAATATGAACAAGATGCCAATCTGTTTTTTTCAACATTGGCACTATATTGGCATAATGACGGTATGATAATACGGTTTTCCAGAGATAGGAAACCGATTTTATGGTTCAAAAAGGTGAATCAATAACCTATTATTGTTACACAATATTGTAATCGTTAAAAATCAGTTATCCTGATTAACAGAATGTAAAGAGTTCCTCTTTGGGGAAACGTGATTTAGGTTGTTTGGCGTTATAATCAGTTTTATCATGATAACCCAAAGTAATTACAAGAATACTTGTAAATCCTTTTTCTTTTAGGTGGAATTCTTTGTCTAAAATATCTGCATCAAATCCTTCAATGGGACTAGCATCTATATTTGCTAACGAGGCACCTAGTAATAAGTTTCCAAGAGCAATATAACCTTGTTTTGCTGTCCAATTGGGAAGATCCTTTAGAATTTTTTTATGCAGATTCATATATCCGATATAAAGATTGATAAATTCTTCCTTGTTTAAATTTGGGTTATGACGGCCATCCTTAATTTCTTGTTCAATAATTTTGCGAATATAGGCTTCATCCATATCTGTTTTTGAACAAATAACAATTGTATGTGAAGCACGGTCAACCTTGTGTTTATTATAAAGGAATTCTTCCCTTACCATTGATGAGGCAACGCGCTTAATACCATTTTCCGTGGAAGCGACAATGAAGTGATAAGGTTGTGAATTAATTGAAGTAGGTGTGTAGCGTAAAAGGTCAACTAACTGATTTATAATATGATCAGGAATTTTTTTTGTTGGATCATATCTTTTAGCGGTAAAGCGACGGAGTGCAAATTTTTCGATATCCATGATTATCCTTACGTTAATAATTCATAATAAAATTATATACATGTAAAAAATGTATAATAAATTAATATATGCCTATAATCGTAAAATGAATGGAAAAAGAGATCAACCTTAAAATGGTCGGTTTATATTACGATTATTTAAAAGTGATAAAGAATTATGTAGTTACAGCCCGTATAATGATAGATAAGATATACATGCAATTCAATTCTTTAATTATTAATTAATTTACAACTCTAAGCTTGTATTGAGTGTTTCATGAAATGTTTTATTAATATAGAAATTTGTACTATAAAAATTAACTTACCAATTTAAACATGTTATTTTTTAAAAATGTATTTTTTCAAATTTTTTGTGTCCATTTATGAGAGTCAACAACATTTTAATTTTTCATAGTAAATAGATGAATAATTTGAAGATTAGGCAGTGTATTTAGATAAGATTTATAGCCATTGATGCTATTACTTAAATAGCAAATATGCGGGTTTAAGGTTTTGCTAAATTATAGATTTTATTTGGATGAATGCTATTGAAGCATCAATGCATAATTTTATTATAAGGATGAAAATATTATAGATATCCGGGGGAAAATTTTGTAACAAAAAAAGGTAGGATTTTACGGTTATTTTGTATAGTGGTATTATCTCAAAATATTTTATTAAATTTTAATAAGATATCAGTTAAAAAGGTTTTGACACTTAATTTTATTAAATAGAATTGATAGCGTAATAATCAGCAAGGTAAATAAATTTATCGAGGTTAGAGAGGAAAGATGCGATAATTTTATAGGAATGGGACCTGTAGTAACAGATTGAGGTCCATAGGTTAAAAGGGTAAGGGCATAAAAATCAATAGTGAGAATATAAATTGTCCAAGCGATAATACTGCTAAACAAGATACCATAAATGATACGGTTAAATTTTAACATGCTTCCTTCCTCCTTTCACAGGATATAATTTTTTTCATTCGTAATATCCCATTATTTCAAGTAGGTTTATTATTATATTGAAAATTATAAAAAAAATCAATTTAATAAAGTGGTTATATCAATTAATTTTGACTTATTAACGTTATGGATTTTGTTTTTTTAGTAAAAAAGCAAGAATTATTTTTGCCGTTTTTTCTGGCGAATTAAGCTTATCTTTATCTTCCGCAGGAAAAAAGGATTGCCTCAATAAGGTTTTGGTTGGTGGAGGGGTAATGGTTTGAACATGAACTGTAGAGATATCCTTTATTTCTTCTTTCCAACAATTTATAAGATTTTGAATAGCTGCCTGAACAGAGGTGACTGATCCCCAAAATGCACCGGGTTTCGTTATCCCCTGAAGAAAAAGAGCTTGAGAATTTGGTGTGGCGCATAACAAGGGGGACAAAGTTCGAACAAGTTTCATACAGCTTGTAAGATTGATGGAAATATTTTTTGACCAGTCTTGATCCGTTATTTGGTCAACAGGTGTAAGTGGCGTGTAATGAAAGGCTGCATGAATGAAAATATCAAGTTGATGGAATTGCTGGGCAATGGAAGGGCCAATATTATCAATTGTTGTATCGAATGGATTTTTGGGTTGCAAATCAAATGGAAATAAGGTGGCCTTACCACCTTTTTGGCGGATTATATTATCTGTCTGTATTAATCCTCCCTGCGTTCTTGCGCTGAGAACGCAGTGTGCACCAGCCTCGGCCAATGCTATGGCACAAGCCTGACCTATGCCACGACTTGCACCAGTAATGAAAGCCACCTTGTTTTTAAAAGGGAGAGTAACTAAGGATGACATGACAGTTTCATTATTTATTTTGTGTTAGGTTCATGTCATGATCTGTAAGTTGAATAGGATAGTCTCCTGTAAAACATGCATCACAATATTGCGGCTTTTCGTTATTTCTTTCCTTTTCTTCCAGAGCTTTGTATAACCCATTGCATGAAATGAATCCCAGTGAATCTGCCCCAATCAATTTGCACATTTCATCAATATCATGTGTGTGTGCCAGTAGTTTTTCTTTTGATGGAGTATCAATTCCGTAATAACAGGAAAACCGTGTGGGGGGAGAGGCAATACGCAGATGAACTTCGGCTGCTCCTGCAGCTCTGACCATTTCAACGATTTTTTTGGATGTTGTTCCACGGACGATGGAATCATCAATTAAAATGACGCGTTTGTCTTTTAAAATTGAACCGTTTGTGGAGTGTTTGAGTTTTACTCCAAGATTACGGATTTGATCAGTCGGTTCAATAAAAGTCCTTCCTATATAATGACTACGGATTATGCCTAACTCAAATGGAATATTGCTGGCTTTTGCATAGCCGAGCGCAGCAGGCACACCGGAATCGGGAACAGGAACAACAATATCTGCCTCAACGGGATTTTCAAGCGCGAGTTCGGCTCCAATTTTTTGACGTGCTATATATACGGATTTATTTTCAATAATGGAATCTGGACGGGCAAAATAAACATATTCGAAAATGCAAAAGCGATGAGAAATATTATGAAAAGGTTTAATGGAACGGATACACTCATCATTAATGATGATGACTTCACCAGGCTCGATATCACGGACAAATTCCGCGCCCATGCTGGAAAGTGCACAGGTTTCACTGGCAACAACCCAGCATTCTTTTTCCTTATTCTGGTTGAGTTTGCCGAGTATCAGGGGACGAACACCTAACGGATCACGAGCGGCAATTAACATATCCTTGGAAAGGGCCACCAGAGAATATGCACCCTGAACCTGTTTTAAGGCATCAATAAAGCGGTCAATAACATTGCTGTACAGGGAAATGGCAATCAAATGGATAAAGACTTCGCTGTCTGTACTGGATTGGAATAGGCATCCTCTGCGTACCAGGGATTGTCTAAGGAGTTGTGCATTGGTAAGATTTCCATTATGGGCAACAGCAAATCCACCAAATTCAAAATCACCATATAAAGGTTGTACATTACGAAGCTGCGTGGCACCTGTTGTAGCATAGCGATTGTGACCAATCGCAATTCCACCTGGTAATTTGGCGATAACCTGGGGATCGGCAAATACTTCACCGACCAGCCCCAAACCACGATGAATATGAAAATTTCCATCGTAAGTAACAATACCCGTCGCTTCCTGACCTCTATGTTGTAAGGCATGTAATCCCAATGCAGTCAATGATGCGGCATCCTGTGTTGTCCAGACGCCTACCACGCCACATTCCTCATGAAATTTATCATCTTCATGATCTGGGGATGTATGTATTGTTGAATAGGATATTGATTCGCTAGATTTATTCATCGCAATTCCGAAAATAAATGAATAGATAAGGGTTTTATGAGTTAAAAATGGCCAGGATTATTGTGAGGGAGCAATTGAGGAATATCCCCCCTCTGGTTGAACAGCAGAAGGCTCATCATTATGCGATTGATCTGTCGAAGAGGATTGATGAGATATTCCATTATGTAATCCAGTTCCGTCAGGTATTGATACTCTTGGTGTCTTTGTTTGGGGGACAACAACATCCCGTTGCATTGAGCTTGGGAGAAGATTATTAATCAGGACAGCTCCCTGATATATATAGGGAACCATTTGACTTTCTTGAAGAGGTTCAGGCCATTGTGCGGCAGGAAAAATTATTCCGCCAATCAGATAGAGAATGGCCAACCCTGCATATCCCTTAACCCCACCACATATTGCACCAAGTAATCTGTCCAGACGACCCAAAAGGGAGATTCGTGCAGAATTTTGACCGACAACGGCATTTGCCAGCGCATTAATGACAATACAGGTCAAGGCAAATATAACAATAAAAGAGGCAATATTTGCCAAATTTTCAGAGTTTACGTAAGGCGATAGCTTGGGGGCAAGATCGGGATACCAGCGATTGGCCAAGCTGGCTGCAATAATCCATCCAAATAGACCTATACATTCACGAGTAAACCCTCGCGTAAGACCGGATAAGGCACCAAGGATAATTACACCAAGACAAACAAGATCAATCCAGTTCATAGAATTAAGCACTTGATTAACTTATTCCCTTTAATAAGATTGTAAAGCGGTATTAGTAAATAAACAATTCATTTACCGCAATGGGTAAATAAAAAATATTTTTATAATTTTTAATTACAAAAAACAAATAACTGTAAATTGTTTGATAATCATAGATCTCAATTATGAAGGTGGTTGAACTATATCATAAATAGAAATTATTTTTTAGAGTTTTTCAATCACGGGTTAATATATTATCTTCACGTTGTAAAATCTTGATTGGATCATTGTCGTAATTTTCTGTATCCTCTTCAGGTTGCAGACGGCTGGGTAATAGCATTCCATTCTGATCCAGAACAGGGTAGGCGGCTGAAGCTACAACATGAGTGTTTGTACGTTTTAAATCACGGGCCAATTCAATCATGAATGAACCATACTGAATCTGGTTTTTTTTATCGTCTGTGCTTTGTCGAAGATTTTCATAATAGATAGCGATAACTTTGCTTTCAATTTCACGGAATATATCCTTCTCTTCGGCAAGTTTACGGGCAATATTCTCGTCTTCATTAATCAGCAAGGTTGCTGTTGTATGCAGATTTTTATGGATGCGTCGCATCATTTTTTGCAATGGATCCATCATGGGTTTTGGTAAAATGATTCTTTGTTTAACCATTTTCTGTACGGTTGAAAGAACATTCCTGTCTAGGACATCACCCGCATTGGCAATTTGTGTACAGAAGGTTAGGATTTTTTCCACCTGATTCAATTCATTTTGATTCAAAGCTTCGGGATCCAAACCGGTGACGTAACTTTGTATTGAGTTTGTTAATTTATCTAGCGTATTATCAAAACGTCGTGCGGCGCTGGCAATTTGAGGCGTTTGATTTTTAAAACTATCGTCAACACCATTCAGCATTTTTTCCAAAATATCACATAAACGCAATGATTCTCGGGTTGCATTGCCAAGGGCAAGAATAGGTGATTGTATGACGGATTTATCAAGATAGACTGGTTTTGAGGGATCCTGAACGGTTTCCTCTTTTGTGCGTGGAAATATTTTTTTTAGTAAATTGGCGTAGGGGGTTAGGAAAGGCAAGAATAGAAGTGCCGTTGCAATATTAAATAATGTGTGAAAATTGGCGATAGATCGGTTGATATCAGGATAGTAATATGTGAACCAATGGGTGAGTGGATGAATAAAGATAAAGACAATGGCCGCACCGATAACACGGTTTATTAAATTTCCCATAGGTAAACGTTTGGCAATCACGTTTTTTCCTGTTCCCTCTATCACGGGATTGAGAGCGGTACCGATATTGGCGCCCAAAACCATGATAAAGGCTGTTTCAGCAGGTATGACATTGTGAGAGGCGAAGGACGCTATTAGCAATACAACCGCCACGGAAGAATGCATAATCCAGGTCAGGATCATTGATAATAAAATTGTAATAAAAGGCATATCTGTAATGTTGCCCAATACTGTACGAAGCGCTGGTTGGTTGGTATAGGGATGAAGGATTACCAGAAATTGATGTAGGGAGATCAGAATCAGGCCTAATCCGATGAAGACGCGTCCAAAATCACGGATATGATTAAGACCCCGGCGAAACATGATGACGCCTACCAAAACAAAAAGAGGTGCGATACGGGACACGTCAAATGATAATAGCTGGACAATTAGGGTGGTTCCAACATTTGCCCCCAGCATAACCGCCAATGCAGAAGGTAGTCCGATTACCCCATTGGCGGCAAATCCAGTGATCATAAGTCCCGTTGCAGTTGAGGATTGCAAGATTGCAGTGATGCCTGCACCTGCGATAAAAGATTGGAATCTGTTTCGTAACATGGTTGACAGGAAATGATTTAACCGTGCGCCAAACGCTCGTTGCACACCGGTTTGAACCATATGAACACCCCATAAAAGCAGGGCGACACTACCAGCAAGATCAATTACAGTAACAAAATTCAAGGAATATCCTCTTTTAAAGTTTTAAGTTATTGAAGTTAGAAGAAAAAAGTTTTTTAAATAAAAAAAGTTATAAATTAAAATTATATAAATAATTGAAAAATTCCTTGTCAAAAGGTGAATATAGCATAATTTTACGCGCTTGAAATTAAACTTTCCAATTTAATTCTCGAAACTGTCGGATTTAAATTTTAAAAATATTACTGGTATCGGTTTTCGTTAATTGGGATATTTTGATAATATATTGATTTTTTTGATATTTTTCAGGAAGAAAATTGCTTTTTCATTATTTATATCATAAATTAAAACAATTACTATTTCCATATAAAGGAGAATATAAATATGTCAGTATCGGATCATGATTATATCAATTTTTCACAAGATGATGAATTGAATTATATTTTAAAAAAATATCATAAATCTCAAACACATGAAAATCGGGTTGAATTGAAAAAACTTGGTCAAGCCTATAAGGATGAAACAAGGTCAAAAATGCTAAAACATGTTGAGTTTTATCCTTATCTAGAAAAACACTTAGATAAATTAAGATAAACTGGGGTTGAGGATGATAAGGGATTAATTTTTAAATAGTAAAAGGTGATAAAGCCATCACTATGTTATTGTTATGTAAATTATAAATTATTCTAACCTTATCACAATGTTATTGAATATAAATATAAGATTTAAATTAATTATTTATTATTGTGAATTGAATAATTGATTATATTTTTTAATAAATACCGTTTTGCTAATTTTAAATTTTATTATGGAATGATTTATAACGGAAAACTATCAATAATTTGGTTCTTGGTGTTTTCGAGTTTATCAAAATAGCTTAAATCAAGTTGTCTTAATGGAATATGATTTAAATTTTTGAATAAAACGGGGTTATAAAAATTTATTTCTGTACGATGTATGCCTGCGAAATAATCAAAGAATTTCCATTTTCCTCCATCATGCAATTTATTATCCCACAACCAAATATTTGGGATATGATAGCTGTCTGCAATAACAAGTCCATGTAAACTGCTGGATGCAATATATTTGCAGGATTTTAGCTGGTCAATAAAAACGTTAATATCAGGATCGGTGATATCAATAAAAAGAGTATTGGGTGTATTTTGTAATATTTGCTCTACCCAACTCTTTTTATATTGACTGTGATGAACAATAAGACCCCAGTCATATTTTTTTTCTTTGTTGGGGTTATATATACGATCACATATTAATCCAGGATCCCCATAAGGTAATTTACATTTATGTGAAGTTAAGGATTCATGGGTCAATGGTCCACGTAATAAAGAAATCTTGAATAATTCAGTAGGTAATGAGGAAGGTGAAAGAGTTCCGCTCCCCCATACAGGATAAATTCTGTTTCTTGGTGTTGCCCAGTTTAAAATGCTGCCTATTCCGATTAAGTCTGTGTTTTTTAAATTGGTTCTACATATTATTTTTTTACTTAAATATCCAATAATATATAAATTTAGTTCATCACCTATATTTGTGAACTGTTTGTTGCGCCACCAATACAGATTAACAGAATTGTTCATTTTTTTGTTAACCAGAGTGTTGAATTGGTTTATATCAAATTTTATTTTATGTGCTTTTTGAAGCTTGAATTTCTTCCATTGTTTATTTTTTAGCTGTACAGTTTGAAATAATGTTTGATGATGATGTGTTGTAATGGGAATATTATAATAATAACAGTTTAATCGTCGGGAAATAAAAGAGTAATTTCCAGGAAATTGATGTTTTATAATAACATGATCAAACAGGTTTTTTTTATCATGGATGAATCCTGTTTTCATATCAGTTGTGGACAAATAAACAGGGTGGTGATTGTTTTTTTTCTGAACCATATAGAGGTGATGGTTTAGATAGCATAAAGAAGATTCTTCTTCAGTTCTGCAGATTATAAAATTTTTAAGTGACATAGTTAAAAAAGTTTTTAACCTAATTTAAATTTTGTCACCTAAATTAAATGTGAATGTTTATTGCGTCAATGAAAATTCATATTTTTATTGTTATACAATAAAATATTTTGCTTTAGGATGAAAAATTACCAAAGCTGACGTTGACTGCTCTGGATGCAATTGCCATTCTTCAGATAGGGAGATTCCAATCTGCTTTGCGTCAAGAAGATTCAATATATATTTTTGATCCTCAAGATTAGGGCAAGCGGGATAGCCAAACGAATATCTGGACCCGCGGTAATTTTGCATCAACAGCTTGTTCATATCAGGATCATCTTCACTACTGAAACCTAGCTCTGCCCTCATTCGTTGATGCGTATATTCAGCCATTGCCTCGGTTATTTCAACAGATAAACCATGCAAATATAAATAATCCTGGTAACGGTTTTCTTCAAACCAGATTCTGGCTGTATCTGAAGCTTTTTGACCTACAGTGACAATTTGCAAGCCAATTACGTCACGAATGGGATCATTATAATCCCGGATATAGTCAGTGATGCAAATGCGTTGATTGCCAGGCTGTCTTGGAAGGGTAAATCGGCACAATTCGGTTTTCCCATCCCTATCGAAGAGGATTAGGTCCTCAGCGCTCGCAGCGGCTTTCCAGTAACCATAAACGGCTTGTGGTTGAAGGATTTTTTTCTGTTCACATTGTTGGATCAATTTGTATAGGATTGGTCGTAAATTTGTTTTCGCATCTTGCAGGAATTCTTCCAGCGTTTTTCCCTGCTTTTTCATTCCCCACTGCAATTGATATAAAGAACGTTCGTTTAGGAAGGGTAAAACAGCTTTTAAACTGATTTCCAACTTTCGCGCACCCCAAAATGGTGGATTGAGGGGAGGTTCGTGAGAAGTCATTTTATTTCTTCGCAAGGATGATTCTTCCATGGAAAGAGGAGCTACAATGGTTTTTTCCTTTTTTTCGGGACGTTTGGGTCTTTTATTTTTGATTTTTTGGGCAGCTAGATAATTATCTAAATCACCATGGGTTAATTGTTCCATAAGTGTCAAACCATCAAAGGCATCCCTGGCATAGGCAACCATCCCGTTATTTTTTTTATAGATTTTCGCACAATCTTCTTCAACGTAGGCACGTGTTAAAGCTGCTCCTCCGAGTAGGACAGGTATGCTGAGGCCTTGTTGCGCCATTTCTTCAAGGTTTTCTTTCATGATAACAGTTGATTTGACCAATAATCCAGACATGCCGATCGCGTCAGCATTATGTTCCTTTGCTGCCTTAATCATGTCTGCTACAGGTACTTTAATGCCTAGATTGACAACCTTGAAACCGTTGTTGCTTAAAATGATATCGACAAGATTTTTGCCAATATCATGTACATCCCCTTTAACTGTCGCCAAGATCATCGTACCTTTGGTTTCATTATTTTTCTTTTCCATAAAAGGTTCAAGAAAGGATACGGCTGCCTTCATCGTTTCGGCAGATTGCAGGACAAAAGGAAGCTGCATTTTCCCGGATCCAAATAATTCCCCTACCGTTTTCATACCATTAAGTAAAAGGGAATTGATTATTTCAAGGGGGGCATAGGTTTCCATCGCCTTTTTTAAATCATCCTCCAAACCTTTGCGATTTCCATCTACAATTCGGTTATGCAATTGTTCTTCAATGGTGGTAGCGATAGCGCGAGTTGCCACTTGTGTGGCTTTACGATCAGCAAAAATTTCTAAAACTTTTTTGAGCGGGTCATAATCATCAGTTCTTCGATCAAAAATCAAATCTTCAATGACTTTAACTTCATCTTTGTCCAAAAGGTGCATGGGCCGTATTTTAGAAACATGAACAATGGCAGCTGTCATTCCCATTTTCTGGGCATGATAAAGAAAAACAGAATTCAAAACTGCTCTGGCGGCTGGATTAAGTCCGAATGATATATTGGATAATCCGAGCACAATTTGAATGTCAGGGAATTCATCGTGGATGGCTTTGATCCCTTGTAAGGTCCATAAACCCAGTTTACGGTCATCTTCTACTCCGGTGGCAATAGTAAAGGTAAGAGGGTCAATCATCAAATCGGAGTGAGGCAGGCCATATTTGTTACAGGCAAAATCAACTAATCGACGGGTGATTCGTAATTTGTCTTCAGGTGTTCGTGCCATTCCTTGTTCATCAATGGTTAATGCAACAACAGCGGCACCAAATTTACGGGCCAGTTTTAAACGATGGGCCGCTATTTCTTCACCATCCTCAAAATTGATTGAATTAATGATGGGTTTTCCACCATGAAGTTTAAGACAAGTTTCAATCACTTCCGTACTAGTAGAATCTATAACGAGAGGAACATTGATAGATGACGTGAGGCGAGGAATAATTTCCTTCATATCCTTTTTCTCATCATGACCTACAAAAGCCATACAAACATCCAGGGCGTTTGATCCTTCTTTCAGTTGTTCACGACCGATTGTAACGCATCCATCCCAATCTTGTTGATCCTGTAAATCACGCCATTTCTTAGAGCCATTGGCATTACAGCGTTCCCCAATCGAAAACAGACTATTTTCCTGTCTTAAAGGTGTGGGGGTAAAAAGACTTGAAACCGAGGGAATCCATATTGAACTTCTGGGTATACAGGCTGGTCGGTCTGTGAAGCATCCCCCCATAGCCGCTTCGTTTTTGAGCATCTGATCAAATGCAGCAATATGATTAGGATTAGTTCCACAGCAACCACCGATCATATTTATTTTCTGTTCTTTTATATAACGGGACATCCAAACGGCCATTTCTTCTGGAGAAAGTGGATAGTGCGTTTTACCGTTGACGAGTTCTGGCAATCCTGCGTTAGGTTGCATTGAAATTAAATGCGGCCAGTATTGAGATAGCCATTTGATACCCTCGGCCATTTCCCGAGGACCTGTTCCGCAATTCATTCCCATCATTTGAACATCCAACGCTTCAATGACGGTCGCTGCGGCAGCGATATCACTTCCAACAAGAAGGGTGCCTGTTGTCTCAATGGTTACTTGTACAAAGATTGGTAAAAAAATATCAGCTTCTTTTAATGCTATCTTGGTTGCGTTTACAGCAGCCTTGATTTGAAGTGGATCTTGGCATGTTTCAATTAAAAAAGCGTGAACACCTCCTTCAATCAAACCTCTACATTGCTCTGTAATAGCGTCTTCAAGTGAATCATAATCAATATTTCCCAAGGAGGGTAGTCTAGTCCCGGGTCCGATTGATCCAAGAATATATCTATTTTTTTTATCAGCAAATGAATTTGCGGCTTCATTGGCAATTTCAGCGGCACGTTTGTTGATTTCTCTTGTTTGGTCCTGAAGGTCAAATTCGGATAGGGTGATGGAAGATCCTCCGAAAGAATTTGTTTCCACCATATCTGCACCTGCTGCAAAATAGCGTTTATGAATATCCCTAATCAAATCGGGCCTAGATAAATTAAGGATTTCTGTACAGTTTTCCTTTCCCCAAAAATCTTTGTTAATATCGAGGTCAAGTGCTTGAATGATGGATCCCATTCCTCCATCACATAAAAGAATCTGTTCATGAAGTTGATTCAAAAGCTGACTTTGTTTGGACATAGAAAACCTTGATGTTAGCATTTTTTATTTATTAAAATCAGGATACTCAATTGAAATATCTACCATAATTTTAATAAAATGAAATTTATTAAATAAATAAAAAAAAGAATAAGAGATCCATTTCGCATTTTAATTATTTGAATTAATTTTGATACTCCAAGTCCGGTTTGAAGATATGTGAAAAGAATGATAGGGTAAAACTCATTATAGTATTTATTGCATATTCAGCATGAAAAGAATTGAATTATTAAAATGATAATGATATTTTGGCAGAAAAATTGCAAAGCATTAATTGATATAGTTAATTAAGGAAATGATTTTATTGTTTATTTTAATGGTCAAATGAATTTATGATAATGAAGACTGCATATTAAAAAAAGCTGTTCTTATTAAAAATTTGTAAAATATTTTGTTAATTTAATTGATAAAGGATGATCGGTGGATCAACCAGATAAGGGCTCCATACAGTCAGGAGCAGGGCAAAGCAATAATCAAGGGAAAACGCAGAAGCTTTCCCCAATGATGATTCGTTTACGGGCAACAATGGCAGCTGCAAAATATCATGGGGTTGATCTTGATATACGTGATTTTGCAGCTGAGCCTGGTGAAGACTCTCCATCCCCGGCAACCTTGGCACGCTGGTTGAATAGTCAGGGGCTGATTGCTAAAGGGATGCGTTTGAAATGGCGATATTTGATACGCTTGTACAATTCACCTCCCATAGTACTAATGTTTAAGGATGGTTCCGCAGGATTGATGGTGGGTGTCAATCCTGAAAAAAGGATTGTTTTTTTAAGAGATCCGTTGAAGGGAGAGGGTGAACCTCCTATTCCTGTTGAAGAAGTCCGTTTAAGGCAGGCATGGACAGGTGATATTCTTCTTGTAAAGCAAAATAAAAACCTGTCTGAAAGTGAAGATAAGCTCGATTTTAAATGGCTTTTCAAAATGGTATTGCGTGAACGTGCCTCCTTGCGTGATATTTCAATAAGTTCGATGATAATCAGCGTTTTGCAAATTTTTCCTGCTTTTATAGTGATGCAGGTTGTAAATCGGGTGGTTGCTTTTCAATCAATGGCGACACTGGTATCGATTAGTGGATTGTTGATTGTCTTAAGTTTTTATGAAATTTTAATTAGTTATGCCAGACGAGAGATTACCAACGTTATGGCAACACGTTTGGATGCTCGTATTTCAATTCATACCTATAATCGTTTGCTTTCTTTACCGTTGGAATTTTTTGAACGACAACAGACTGGTCGTTTGATCGGAAAGGTTTCTCAGATATATCAGGTGCGAGATTTTATCACGGGCCGATTAATGACAACTTTTCTGGATTTGTTTACATTAGTTGTTATTTTACCATTCTTATTTTACATTAGTGTTATTTTAGCATGGCTGACCGTTGTTGCAGCAGGTTTAATAGGTTTAATTGTGGTTATTTTTATTAAACCCTTAACATATTATTATAGTAACCGTATTGAAGCGGAAATGACACGTGGATCAGCAATGTATGAAACCGTTGCGGGTATACGAACTGTTAAAACTTTAGCTTTGGAACCTTCACGTCGTCGTGAATGGGATAATATCGTTGCTGAGGTTTGTAAATGGCGGTTATCAACAACGCGTATGCAAAATTGGCCTGAAACATTGGTTATGCCGTTGGATTTTTTTATCAATCGAGGGATTATTCTTATTGGTGCCTTTATTTGTATAACCAATCCAACAGCGGGAGTTGATGCTGGTGCAATTGTTGCTTTTATGATGCTGGGAGGTCGTGTCGCGGCTCCTCTCGTTGGGTTGGCTAAATTAATGACCGTAATAACAGAAGTAGAAACCTCATTATTTCAAGCGGGGGAAATATTAAATAATCCAACGGAAACAAAAGCGTTGACTACAGGATTAAGACCAAAGATTATTGGTGCGCTATCCTTTGAAAATATTAATTTTACATATCCTGGGGGAAGTAGTCGGGCGTTAAAGGATTTAAATTTTTCAATTCCAGCAGGTACGATGTTGGGTTTGGTAGGACGAAGTGGATCCGGTAAATCCACTATAACGCGTCTTTTACAAGGCGTTAGCCGAAATTATGAAGGTTTTCTAAGGCTGGATGGTGTAGATTTGCGTGAAATCAATCTTACCCATTTAAGACGCTCTTTTGGTGTTGTTTTACAGGACAACTTTTTGTTTCGTGGAACAATTAGGGATAATATTACCGCTGGACGTCCCGGATTGACGATGGAAAAGGTTATCTGGGCAGCACGAATGGCTGGCGCTGAAGAATTTATCGAACGTATGCCCGCAGGATATGACACTTTTATCGAAGAGGGTTCAACGAATATTTCAGGAGGACAAAGGCAACGTCTTGCAATTGCAAGAGCTGTTATTCTAGACCCAAAACTAATGATTCTAGATGAGGCAACATCCGCTCTTGATCCTGAAAGTGAAGCGTTGGTTAATGCCAATTTGGAGCGAATTGCCAAGGGAAGAACGATGGTTATTGTTTCACATCGATTATCATCATTAGTTAATTGTGATCAAATACTGGTTATGGATCAGGGTGAAATGCAGGCAATTGGAACACATGAACAATTATTAGAAACCTGCGAAATTTATCGTACTTTATGGTTGCAGCAAAATCGACATGTTGATGAGAGAAAGCATTCAAAAAAGAATGAAGCCCAGAAACCTGTAATTACGGAAGGAACATAAAATGGTGGATGATAACCATAAAAATCAGTTGCCAGGAAATGTGAATTCTGAAAATAACAATGAAAAGTCTAATATTTCTAATGAATTGACAGATACTACTGAAAAAAAAATAAAAAAAACTTCAGAAAAAAAAGATGTTTCATCGACTGATGAACAGACAAGCATACCAGAAGGATATTTGCCTGCAGCAGATAACGAGACAGAATCTCAAGCTGATATGCCGATAGCTTTACTAGAGTTTACTTCACCTACTGCAGCTATTATCAATATGCCGCCAACGGCTTCTGCCCAGTATATTACTTGGGTTATTGGAGCTTTGGCGCTTTTTTCCATTATCGCGTTATGTGTGTTTCCACTTGACAAAGTGGTTTCAGCTCAAGGTCGACTGGTTTCAGTGGATCCACCTTTGTTAATCCAACCAATGGAAGAGAGTATTATTAAATCAATTGATGTTAAAGAGGGGGATTTTGTAACGAAAGGACAGGTTTTGGCTCATTTGGATCCGACAATTCAACAGGCTGATATTGATAATCAACGTTTACAAGTTGAAAGTGGACAGGCTGAATTTGACCGTTTGCAGGCCGAAGCTGCTAATAAAAACTATACAGTGGACCCATCTAATCCTTATTCGGTAGAACAGGGGAATAGTTTTATAAAAAGAAAACTTGAGTATGATGCGAAAGTTGATGGTTTCAACCAGAAAATCAACGAACAATCGTTTCAACTTAAAAACTTTCTCGCAACTACTGCTGTATTGAAAGGGAGATTGCAAGTTGCATCTGATATTCATTTGATGCGGAAAAAATTGCAGGAACAACAAGTGGGAAGTCGCTTATCAACTTTGGGTTCGCAAGATACTTTAATGGATGTTGAGGATAAATTAATAACAGCACAACAATCAGCGAATGCCACGCAAAAGAAAATAGCATCTTTATTAGCTGATAAACAGGCCTACATTGAAAGTTGGAAGGGTGAAGTTTATAAAAATCTAACTTTAATTCAAAGACAATTGGCAAAAGATAAGGGAGAGTATGAAAAGGCAAAACTTCGTCGTAAAAAAGTTTTGATGAGGGCCGAACAGGATGCAATCGTACTATCAATTTCAAAAGGTTCTGTTGGTTCTATACTAAATTCTGGAATGCCGTTTATGACTCTAGTACCTGTTGGTACAGGTTTGGAGGTTGAAGCTGCTGTACAAGATGCGGATGTTGGATATATGAAGTTGGGTGATAAAGCGATTATAAAATTTGATACTTTTCCCTATACACAATATGGTGGAGCGGAAGCAGTTGTAACAAATGTTAGTGCCGATGTCTTTCAGCCTGGTGATACAGGTCAGGATATGAGTAATCGTCGGGGTGCAGCACCTTTACAATTTCGAGAAAAACCTTTTTATCGTGTAAGATTGAAAATCAATAAATACACTTTGCACAGTATACCGAATTTTTTTCATCCAACCCCTGGACTTACTGTTACAGCTGATGTTCATGTTGGTAAAAGAACAGCGGCTCAGTATTTAATGAATGGTATTGTACCTAAGTTAACAGAAGGAATGCGTGATCCACAGTAATGTAAAACATAAGGTGAAATTGAATTGGGAAATTTATGATGCGTGTTTTTTTTAATCCCTTGAATAAAGTCAGAAAAAAGAAAATTCAAAAACTTTTGAATAAAGGGAAAAAACATTATGAAAGAAAAGAATATGTTTCAGCATATAATTGTTTTTCACAGGGCGCATCTTTAAAATCCCCTGAAGCTCAATATTACCTGGCTTTATGTTATTTAAATGGACATGGAGTTGCTTTTAGCCTGCAAGAAGCGTCTTTATGGTTTGAAAGCGCAGCATCAGCTGGCTATAATGACGCTGAATATATGCTTGCATTATTATATATGCGTGGACTTCCCGAACTTAATGCAGTAACGGGACATGATATATTTACCCTAAAACAGGCTAAAGTTTCCGATGACTTAAAAACCGATTATGAAAAAGCTCGTTATTGGGCTCAAAAAGTAGCTGAAAATGGGTCTGCTGATGGTCAGGCCCTCTATGCTTACCTCTTATCAGAAATCACATCTGAACAAAATCAATTTGATGAAATAATAAAATGGTATGATAAGTCAATTTCCCAAGGTTCACCGCAAGGTTATATGGGGAAAGGATTATTTTTATTAAAAATTAGCAAAACCCAGGATGATTTTTCCAAAGCGGCTGCATTATTGCAAGTTGCAGCTGAAAATGGACTTGGTACGGCGATTTATACCTTGGCTATTATGTATGAAACTGGAAAGGGGGTTGAAATTAATCATGAATATGCTGTTCAGTTGTATAAACAGGCTGCGGAATTGGGTATCCGACAGGCGCAAGCATTATATGGCATTGCCTTACGAAAAGGAAATGGGGTTGAGCGGAATTTCATTGAAGCTGAAACTTGGTTAAGACGTGCTGCCGTAGGTGGGGATGTAGAGGCTGCTTCGGTATTGGCCGATATGCTGGCATCAGGTAATAAGGATATACCACCTAATTATACTGAGGCTATAAAATGGTATCAGTTTGCGTTTTTAGAAAAACAGCATGTTGGTGCCGCTTTTGCCTTGGGTTATTTATATTTTAATGGTTTAGGAGTTGTTAAGGCTGTAGATAAGGCAATTGATCTTTATAAATTTGCTGCTGATAAAGGATATTTGCCAGCGTTAGATATTCTTGCCGAAATCGCTCTTACAAATTCTCAATATATTTCTGTAGAAGAAGTCGTCGATAATTATTTGCGTCCCCAAGCGGAAAAAGGCAACAAGAAAATTATGTTAAAATTAGCGATGGCATTGACAAACAATAAAAATTCTGAAGTTGATTTAAACAAAGAAAAAGAAGCAAAAAAGTGGTTGCAAATCTGTTGTGATGAAGATGCAGAAGCTCAATATTGGTATGGGCGCATGTTGTTGCAGGGAATTGCTGGGGAAAAAAATCTTAAAGAAGCTTGTAAATGGATCAAGTCTTCAGCGGAGCATGGGATAGTCAAAGCGCAATTATTATGGGCTTCCCTTTTGTCGGAAGGGAAAACGGAAGGTGGAAAAATTCATATTCAGAAAGCTTTAGAATTTTTTAAAAAGGCTGCTGAAAAAGGTGATGCATCGGGAATGTTTTCATTGGGTGCAATTTATGGGGGTGGAAATCATTTAAGAGAAAATAGGCAGGAAGCTCAAAAATGGTTTGAAAAAGCTGCTGAATTGGGTCATTCAAAAGCTCAGCTGATGTTGGGACGTTATTTATATGACGGTTTAGCGGGAAATAAAGATATAGCTAAAGCGCGTTATTGGTTTGAAAAAGCAAAAGATAATGGGGAAAAAGAAGCAGGGTTGGTATTGAATGCACTAGATGAGGAAATAAATCAGCAAGATTTGAAACCTGTTAAAAATAAACAAGTGGAAGTGGCTCCTGGTTTGTTTATATTTCAAGACACATAGCTAATTTATATTTAATTGCTTAATTGTGAGGCGTTGTGTCAGGAAAAAATAAAGCACAATTAGTGGTTTACGCTAGAAAAAAAGCAGAAGGGCTCGAAAAACTAAGAAAGAATGCACAGATTGCATATTCAAAAGCCCAAGAAGCTAAGCAAAATGGACAAATTGAGATTGCACTTCAATGGATGTGTAGAGCGCATCATTTAACACGAGGCAATCCGAACATTATCTTTGATTTGGCAGTTTTAAATCTAAAAACTGGTAATTTAGAGGGTGCCCATGATTTATTGCAGCCTTTATTGAAGCAATATGATTTCTATGAAGGCTGGATAGCACAAGCAGTTATTTATTCTTCTCGCAAATCCTCAAAACAATTAATTGAAATTTTGAATTATTTTCTTTCTCATTACAGTCCATCCCCGGAAACATGGTTATTGACTATTAATCTCTTGAAACAGGTTTCAAATATTGTCGGCTGTTGTTGTATCAAGGGCTCATTAAATGAAATATGGATAGATTCATTTAATGATTATCCAGTCAGTATTTATTTGGATAATCAATTATTTATTAAAACAAATCAGCCAAAAATTATCCTGCCTTCAGGCTGGCAGAAAAAATATAAAAAATTACGTATTGAACAAGATGGTGTTCCTTTTGTAGGCAGTCCTGTTGATTTGGAGTCAATTAATCTAACAATTGGGTTTGTAGAAGTTAAGAATGAAACATTAATCGGGTGGGTTTGGTGTCCAGCCGAGCCCAGTCGAATACCTTTGATCACTATAAAAGATTATAAGGGAAAGATTTATCATCAATTTCAACCCAAGGATGATATTGAGGTTGTTACTCTTGAAACACCTTTATTACAGGCAAAATCTTTTAGAATTCCCATCCATGATTTTTCTGCCGGAATGTATTCTGTTCAAGATGAGTTTTTGCGTCATTTAATTGGTAGTCCTTTGGATCCTAGCTTGGAATTCAGGGCAAAAACTTTTTTAATCCATATGCAAACCCCTGCATATCATAAGAAAAATATTAAAATTTCAAATGTAGCTCATTTTTTTCCTGTTCAAGCAGTTTATAAAGGATATGACCCAGTAATAGATAAAAAATCATCAGAGGGCATAGTTATTGTCATACCTGTTTATAAGGGAAAACAGATAACATTGGATGCATTTCAGAGCGTATTGAATAGTGTACCGGAAAATGTAAAGATTCAATTGGTTAATGATGCTTCTCCTGATAAGGAACTGGTTGTTTCATTAAAGAAATTCATAGATGACCAGCAAGTTTTTTGCATTAATCATAAGGTAAATAAGGGTTTTCCCACTGCTGTTAACAGTGGTATGAAGGCTTGGCCTGGATACGATATTATCTTGTTAAATAGTGATACCTTTGTAGGAGGGAAATGGACCGAAACGCTTTGTCGGGCCGCTTATCAGGAAGAAAATATTGGAACGGTAACTCCTTTTTCAAATGATGCGGGTATTTATTCTTATCCTTATCACGATAAGAAGAATTTGATGCCTGATAATCAAACAATTTTTCATTTTTCAAAAATATTTAAAAAAATAAACGAGCATCAATTAATAGAGATACCTACGGCACATGGTTTTTGCATGTTTATCCGACATGACTGTCTGGCGCAAACAGGATTGTTTCGTGAGGATTTATTTGCCCAGGGATATGGTGAGGAAAATGATTTTTGCATGCGTGCACGGCATTTGGGTTGGAAACATGTTTTGGCAGCTGATTGTTTTATAGGACATAAAGGGGGTGTTTCATTTGCATATGCAAAAAAACTATTAGGGAAAAGAAATACGGAAATTCTCAATCGGCTTTATCCAGGATATGATGAAATGGTACAGGATTTCATACGTGATGATCCGTTATTGCCATTCCGTCGAAATATTGATCTATATAGAATTCAAATCCTGCTTGATGCTCAAAAGAAACGTCATGAGAAGTATCAATTTGTTTTACTGGTCACGCATCAATTTGGTGGAGGAGTGGAAAGGGCGGTTCAAGAAAGAACAGATATTTTACGTTCCCAAGGTTTTATTCCAGTATTGATCAGACCGACAATATTGGGGGATGGCTGTCAGATTGAAATTCAATTCAAATCAAAAAGAAATTTGGAAAAAGAAATAAACCTGATTTTTCCCAATCTAATTTTTTATTTTCCTCATGAATTAGAAAAATGTCTAAATTTTCTACAATTTCTTTCTGTAGATTCGTGTGAAATACATCATTTGAAAAAACATCATAAATTGATGACAGATTTATTACTTAAAATAAATAAACCTTATGATGTATATATTCATGACTATCTGATTTTTTGTCCGAGAACCGTTTTGTTAAATGAAACCATGCATTATTGTGGAGATCCGAATGATTTGCAGATTTGTCAAAATTGTGTAAATAGTTTGTGGAAGGAAGAAGAAAGCCCTAATTTCATTGATATGGAAAAATGGTGGCATGATTCATGGAAGGAATTAAAACAGGCAAGGGCTGTTTATGTGCCTTCTAATGATGCATTTAAACGTGTTTCAAAACATTTTCCAGAATTGGGACAGTTGGCGTTAAAATTTCTCGAAGACGATCGTCCTGATCTCACTATGAAACAATTAACATTCTTTTCTCAAAAGCCCTGCCAGTTGAATGGAAAGATCAAAGTTAGAGATAATAGTTCAAACCGTTTCCGTATTTGCTTAATAGGTGCGATTGGAGTGGAAAAAGGGTTTGATGTCATTCTTGCCTTACTTCAAGATGCTGATAAGCGTGATTTGCCGATTGAGTTTGTATTGGTTGGTCGTTCCGTGGATGATGATTTGCTAATGCGTTCCGGTCGCATATTTGTAACAGGAGAATATAAGGAGGAAGAGGCAGTTTCCATGGTGCGGGAACAAGAGGCTGATCTTGCATTTTTCCCGTCAATTTGTCCGGAAACCTGGTGTTATTCACTAAGTATTGCTTGGCGGGCTGGATTGAGGACAATAAGTTACGATATTGGTGCTATTGCTGAAAGAATTAAGCGAACTGGACGAGGAAATGTCATTTCGTTAAATTTATCTATTGCCAAACAGAATGATTTTTTATTAAAAGAATGTAAATATGTTGGTCATTAAATAAAAATTAAAATTTGTTTTGAGAAATTATTAATTTTTTATTAGTTTTAATAAAATATTATTTAGTTATTTTAACTTTGCTATACTTAGCCATCTTTTAAAAAGGAAATATATTAATGTCAAAGTCTGATGATCAATCAAATAATAATCAGTATCAACAACGAATTATTGATTTAAACGTAAATGGTCATTTAATGAGTTTGGACACTGGATTATATTGTATTTATCATGTTGCCAATCAAATTCCGGCTGATGAATTTGGTTTGCCCGGCCTGCGTATTTCTGTTCCTCCCTTCAAACAGAACGCTACAGTTGAGATCAAGACTTTTGAAAATGATGGGTGGCTAGGCGCTGAAAAAAATGCTGTTCTAGTACGTATTTCGGGAGATGCGGGTTTGGTTCTTGTAACAGTTTATCGGAATCCATCAAATAATTATCCCGCACCTCAATTACAGGTTATTCGACTTAATGATGCTTCTGAAAATGATAATTCAAATAATTTGACAAATGGATTGGGCAATCAAAATTCGGGTATTAATGAAAAAATAGCCAGACAGTCAAAGCGTGCGGTCGCTCAACAACAGAATGAAATTGAAAAAGAAGGCAAAATGCGTGTTGTCGCCCATGTTCAACGTCTTGGTGACGTTAGTGTCGAACTTGGAGATTGGATTGGTATTCCAGACAGTAAAACATGGATTGAAGGATTCGGTTTGTCATTAGATGATCGTATACAGCCAGAAGATATTGAATATCAGGCTGTATTGGGAAAAGGGTGGTTTTCTCCCTGGTATAAGGGTAATGAATTTTGTGGAAGTAGAGGAATGTCACTTCCCTTGTGCGGTTTGCGTGTTAGATTGAATGGTGATGCCGCGAAAAAATATACCTTATCCGTGAAAGCAACCTTTATAGATGGAACTAAATTAGGTCCTGTCGATGATGATACCATTCTTTCATCGGAAACCATTGCGCCTCTAGAGGCATTTAGCCTGGATTTGATTGATCATGACAAGGGAAAAAATAGCAAGGAAGTCCCTGAAACTCATGTTAGTTCCAGCAATGTAAAGGGTATAAAACCAAGAACTAATATCAAGGTTAAAAATGCTAAACATAAATCTTCATCTAATCAGAAAAAAACTGAAAGCTGATTTTAACCAATATTGATTACCAAAATTAATTATGTTTAATTAATAATTATTGAATTAGCTCGTTAAAATTGTGAAATATTTATTCATACATCAAAATTTCCCCGGTCAGTATTTACATATAATAAAATATCTTGCGGGAAAGCCTGATAATGAAATTGTTTTTGTCAGTCAAGTGACGAGGCGAACAATTGGGGGAATTCGGAATGTCTTTTACGGTAAAATTGATCCCGTAAATGAATTGCACTCTTCCTTGAACGAATTGCATCAGGCCGTTAAAAGAGGAGAGGAAGTTTACCAAACTCTTAAAAAATTAAAACAGCTAGGTTTTGTCCCTGATATCATTATTGGTCATCAGGGATGGGGGGAAATGTTGAATGTTCAGGATATTTATCCTGATGTTCCAATATTGAAATATTGTGAGTTCTATTATCATTCAGATGGATTGGATGTTAAATTTGATCCGGAATTTTTATCTGATGAACTGCTTCCGTCACGGGTCAGAATCAAGAATACCATTAATTTAATCTCTGCGAATAATCCAGGTTGGGGACAGACCCCTACGTTGTTTCAGTGGAAAACCTATCCTGAATGGGCGCGTGGACAAATTACAGTGTTGAGAGAAGGGGTTGATTTAAAGATTTGCAGTCCTGATGCAGATATATATAATCATACAATGAAATTCGAGGATTTCATCATCCACCCCAAAGATAAATTGGTCACTTATGTTGCCCGTGGATTGGAACCCTATCGAGGGTTTCATATTCTTATGCGCTCCTTACCCAAAATTTTGAAAGAACGTCCAGACGCAAAAATCGTTATAGTTGGTGGGGATCAAGTCAGTTATGGTGCTGCGCTTCCCGGTAAATTGACCTGGAAACATTATTTTCTTCAACAGTTGGGTAATCAACTGGATCCCACTAGAATTTATTTTGCCGGGCTTTTGTCTTATCCCGTTTTTTGCAAACTTTTAAAACGGTCAGATGCGCATGTGTATATGACCTATCCTTTTGTTTTATCGTGGTCTTTACGAGAAGCGATGGCGATGGGTTGTCCGATTATTGCCAGTGATACTGACCCAGTCAAAGAATTTATTGTTCATCAGAAAACTGGAATTCTGACACCTTTTTTTGATAAAGAAAAACTTGCTGATAATGTTTTGGAGGTTCTTGAAAATAATGATCTTTCAAGTAAAATCAGACATTTTTCTCGGGAAGAGGCTGAACGATCTCTTTCAATGGATATTTATTTAAATAATTATAATACATTAATTGATGATCTTATAAATCATCGGACGCCAAATCTAAGTCTGGGTAAATCCCCTGCCATGATTGGAGAGGAGCTGTAGATCATATCCGTAAAAGGGAATTTAAATACGTTAAATTATTGTATATTACAATTTTTTTTAAATTAAGTTATATTAAAATTGTATTTTATTGAAAAATACTGATATATACGTTTTTTGCCAAATTCTCTGATTTATAATAAGGAAAAACCTTATGGATTTTGATCGCATCAGCCGTCGTAAATTTACGCGTTCTTTTCTAATGGCTTCTGGTGCCGCTTTTATCGCCGGTCGTTGTGGAAATCAGGCATTCGCTGAAGAGCAATCTCAAACTGGGGATAGTCATTTTCCTGATTTGGGAACAATGCAAAAACTTCAGGGGGCTGCAAGAAAAATAACACTTGCTTGGAGTGCGGATTCAATATGTACGGTTGCCTTTCCAGTTGCACAAGCCAAGGGTTTTTTTAGTAAATATAATCTGGATGTAAATTTTATTGATTTTGCAGGATCTGTCGACCAAATGCTGGAAACAATGTCGACAGGTAAGGCTGATGGTGCGTCAGGTATGGCCCTGCGTTGGTTGAAACCTTTACAGCAGGGATTTGATGTTAAACTTGTTGCGGGGTTACATTCTGGCTGTTTGCATTTATTGGCTTCTGGTACAAGTTCCATAAAGAATCTGGCAGATCTGAAAGGTAAGACAATCGGTGTTGGTGATATTGGTGGACCAGCAAAAAATTTTTTCAGCATGCGTTTCAGGGAAATCGGTATAGATCCTGAAAAAGACGTAAATTGGCGTCAGTTTCCATCTGACATTCTACCTTTGGCTATAAAACGTCAGGCGGTCCAGGCTGCAGGACTGGATGATCCCTTGGCTTATTTACTTAAGCAGGAACATCATCTTGTCACTATAGATTCCAATATGTCAGGTGAATGGGCAAAAATCGCCTGCTGTGTTGTCGGTTTAAGAGGGTCATTGATAAGAAAAGATCCATTGGTAGGCAAGGCACTCACTCAGGCAATTCTGGAAGCAGGTCAATGGGTGCATCATAATAAGGAAGAGGCGGCTGAAATTTTTAAACCCTATGCGCCCAAGGCAACTGTTGGGCAGTTAACTGAAATTCTTGAATCAGAAGGAACCCATCAACAGGTTATTGGCAGCAATCTCCGGCAAAATGTATCTTTTTATGCACAGCAATTAAAACAAATAGGTGTTTTTCCTCTTTCTCTCGATATAAATGCGTATGCCGATAAAGTTACCGAGGACATTTTTGCTTTATGATTCAAAAAGTAAAAATGGCATATTGGCCGCAATTGGCAGCTTTTATAATGTGGTTTGGGACTGCTTTTCTTACCTATTTTATCAAAAATGCTGATGATTTTCCCAGAACAACTGAATTTACCTGTCTATGTATCATTATAGCAGTTTTTTGTGTAGTAACGCTTCCATTTAATAAAGTTAGATATTATGGACCATGGTTGCTGGCTCTGGCTCTTATTACAGGAGGATGGGAAATTGTACAGGCAAAGTGGTTGTTACTGCCGCGTCCTTTTTTTGGTGCACCACAGGAATTGTTGGATGTATTCATAACAGATTGGTATCGCTTACTGGATTCCCTGTTACATTCCCTAACGTTGCTTTTGGGAGGATATATTTTTGGTTGTCTTATTGGCTTTTTAATCGGAATAGGAATGGGATGGTCTTTACGTTTTGGCTATTGGGCCCATCCTGTATTGAGGTTTTTTGGACCTTTGCCACCTGTAGCTTTTTTACCTTTACTTTTTGCCGTTATACCATCCAGTTGGTTGGCGGGTGAACTGTTAATGGCATTTGCCGCCGCTTTTCCTGTTGCAGTATTGACATGGTCAGGAATTGCAGGGGTCAATCCGGGATATTATGATGTTGCCCGAACGATGGGGGCAAGCTCATCCTTCTTGATTCGTCATGTTGCCATTCCTGCAGCTTTACCTTTTGTTTTTGTAGGGATGTTCATGGCTTTGGGTTCCTGTTTCTATATGCTTGTCGTAGCGGAAATGCTGGGGGTAAAAGCAGGTCTCGGGTTCTATATGCAATGGGCGCAGGGATGGGCTGCCTATCCAAATATGTATGCGGCTTTAATCATCATGGCGGTAATGTGCACAAGCTTCATGACCCTACTTTTTAAAATTAGGAATCGTTTACTGCGTTGGCAAAAAGAAAGTATTAAATGGTAGGAGTGTATGGCAGAAAAACAAAGGATTGACATCACACATTTAAGCCATGGTTATAGTCTGGATAATGATGATTTACCGGTATTGGATGATATTAATCTGACAATTGAACCACAGGAATTTGTTGTCATACTGGGCCCATCAGGATGTGGTAAATCAACATTGTTACGAATGATAGCAGGGCTTGAGCAACCTTTGAATGGATTGATTCAGGCAAATGGACAGGAAATTTCTGAGGCAGATCCATCAAGAGTGGTTGTTTTTCAGGATCCGACCCTATATCCATGGTTGACAGTTTGGGATAATGTAAATTTGGGTTTCAAAATCCGTAAGGAAAAGAACGATCATGCCGTTCAACTGATGCTTGAACTGATCGGGTTGAATAGTTTTAAAAATGCATATCCTCGACAATTATCGGGTGGCATGGCACAAAGGGTGGCGTTGGCCAGAGCCCTGGTTAATGATCCAGGCATTCTTATTTTGGATGAACCACTGGGAAAATTGGACAGCCTGACTCGCATTACAATGCAAAAAGAGTTGGTTCATTTATGGCAACAAAGAAAATTCACAGCAATTATGGTAACCCATGATATTGAGGAGGCATTGTTACTGGCAACGCGCATCATTGTCATGCGACATCGTCCAGCGCATATCATAGGTGAATTTCGACTCAATATGGATTATCCAAGGCATAGAGACACGGAAGAACTGATTAAAATTCGTAAAGATATTTTTCATCTTTTGGGTCATCAATCAGATTGGTAAAAATTAGATCTACCAGCATATTTAAACGTTCAACTTTTATTTAAAGAAATAGGATGAATTATAAAAATCATTATTAATCTTTGATGATTTTTATAATAAACTAGGAGAAATTTTAAGCTCCTAGTTTATCTGATAAGCTATATATTTATTTTTTATATTTTTTAATTGCGGTTTCAATTAATTCACAAGCTTTTGCCTTATTGTCCCAGCCTTGGATTTTAACCCATTTACCCTTTTCCAAATCTTTATAATGGGTAAAGAAATGTTCGATTTCTTGGCGGATAATTTCTGAAAGCTCGGAAACTTCATGAATTTTCGAATATAGAGGATGAATTTTATCGTGTGGAACACAGATCACTTTTTCATCCATGCCTGATTCATCCTCCATTTTTAAAACACCGATTGGACGGGCACGAATAACACAACCTGGAACCACCGCTTCCGGAATCAAAACCAGCATGTCAATAGGGTCACCATCAGCTGCAAGGGTGTTGGGAATAAATCCATAAGCAGCAGGATAAGCCATGGGGGTAAAGACAATACGGTCAACAAAAACAGCACCGCTTTCTTTGTCAACTTCATACTTTACTTTTGAACCCTTGGGAATTTCAATAACAACATTAATATCATTAGGCACGTCTTTGCCCGGTGCAATCTTAGAAAGATCCATAATCATGTTCCATTATTATTTAAAACAGAAATACTAACGAATTGCCGTTGATTTATCAATATATTGAAACGGTTAAATTTCTAGACATGAATGATCAGATAATTATATCTGGACTTGATCCTAACATTTTAGAAAAATTATAAAAATATATCTTAAAACTTTTGATGATATCAGGATTATGGATAAATGAAATTGAATGGAATGGGTAATAATCAAAGTTTTTTCGGATAAACGTAAAGAAAACGCTTGCAAAAATGATTGTTTTACGGCAAATATGAGCTGCGTCAACGCGCCTGTAGCTCAATTGGTTAGAGCCGACCGCTCATAACGGCCTGGTTGCAGGTTCGAGTCCTGCCAGGCGCAGACGCTTTTTATCCAGCCTGAGGGCAATAAAAGATAACGGTGATTGTCTCAGGTTCTTCCCCCTAAATATTTAATACTAGATAGATGATATAAGGAGCTTCTTAACGATGGCTGGGCCTCAATATGTATACGTGATGAAAGATTTGACAAAGGCTTATCCCGGTGGTCGTGAAGTGTTTAAAGGCATAACTTTGTCTTTTCTGCCTGGGGTAAAAATTGGTGTTCTTGGGGTCAATGGTGCGGGTAAATCAACTCTATTACGCATTATGGCAGGCAAGGATAAAGAATTTGGCGGGGAAGCCTGGGCAGCTGATGGAATCAGGGTTGGATATTTAGAACAAGAACCGCAGCTGGATGAAACTAAAACGGTTGGTGAAAATGTTGCCGAAGGTTTTGGCCCTTTAAAAAAGGCTGTTGATCGGTTTAACGAAATTTCAATGAAATTTGCCGAGCCGATGGATGATGACACCATGAATGCCTTGTTGGCAGAACAGGCTGATCTGCAAGAAAAAATTGATGCCGGTAATGGTTGGGAACTTGATCGTCAAATTGAAATTGCCCTTGATGCGTTACGTTGTCCACCAGCTGATGCAAGAGTCGATAAATTATCAGGAGGTGAGCGACGTCGTGTCGCTCTGTGTCGTCTGTTGCTGGAAAAACCAGATATACTTTTATTGGATGAGCCGACAAATCATCTTGATGCGGAAAGTGTGGCATGGTTAGAACAGACATTACGGGATTATGCTGGTACCGTTATTCTGATTACCCATGATCGATACTTCCTGGATAACGTTACGAACTGGATTTTGGAAATTGAGCGTGGCCGTGGTTATCCATTCGAGGGTAATTATTCTTCATGGCTTGAACAAAAGCGCAAACGTCTGGCTCAGGAAGAAAAAGAGGAAAGTGCACGTCAACGGGCCCTGGCGGCAGAACAGCAATGGATCAATTCCTCACCAAAGGCACGTCAGGCGAAAAGCCAGGCCCGTATTGCAAAATATGAGGAAATGCTTTCTCAAAGCCAGGAAAAGGCAACAGGTGTTGCGGATATATATATTGCCCCTGGCCCCCGTTTAGGTAATGTTGTTATTGAAGCGGATAATCTCAGCAAAGGATTTGGTGACCGTTTATTAATTGATAAATTGAACTTCAAATTGCCTCCTGGAGGGATTGTAGGAGTAATCGGTCCAAATGGTGCGGGTAAATCAACCCTGTTCAAAATGATTATAGGTGCTGATAAACCTGATGAAGGTGAGATACGTATTGGTGATACGGTAAAGTTGGGATATGTTGACCAGTCCCGTCATGAATTGGATCCCAATAAAACCGTATGGGAAGAAATTTCCGGTGGGACGGATGTCCTTTATCTGGGTAAGCGGGCAATTCCTTCGAGAGCCTATGTTGGAACATTTAATTTCAAGGGTTCGGATCAGCAGAAAAAGGTTGGTGTTCTATCCGGTGGTGAACGAAACCGTGTTCATCTTGCCAAAATGTTAAAACAGGAAAGCAATGTAATCCTGCTGGATGAACCAACCAATGATCTTGATCTCGACACTTTGCGTGTTCTTGAAGAGGCTTTGGAGGAATTCCCCGGTTGCGCTGTAGTCATCAGCCATGACCGATGGTTTCTGGATCGTCTTGCAACTCATATCCTTGCATTTGAAGGGGATAGCCATGTCGAATGGTTTGAAGGCAATTTTGAAGCGTATGAAGAGGATAAGCGACGGCGTCTGGGTCCTGATGCAACAGAACCTAGTCGTATCAAATATCGTCCAATTTCACGATAATTTCGGTTATTATTGATTTAAATTGAAAAAGCCCATATGATTTTTGTCATGATGGGCTTTTTATGTAAGTTTTGATATCTGTGAACTGGTTGGATTTAAGAACTTCACGTTTGATTTTATCGCCGGTAAATTGGCAGGATATGCCGGATATTTTGGCTTTAAAAACGGATGTTTTGACCTTTAGTAGTATGTTGGGTGGTGTTCGAACTTCATGGCAAGTACAAAAGGAAATGGCTGAGGATATTCTTTATTGGGGATCTCATAGGATTGGCATATATACTGTCCGCAAGCATATTCAAAATAGAACAGGTCAATTTTTGGGAATAACAGGGATACACTTGCGCAATGATAACCGTGGGCATGCATTAAGATTTGCACTATGGGGATGGGCGCAAGGGAAAGGATATGCCCGTGAGGCAGCATTTGCTGTGTTGTTGGCCGCCCATGAGCGTGGGTATCAACGGATAGTGGCGGTTACCAAAGAAAGAAATATAGCCTCTCGTCGTATTCTTGGAAGTATTGGCATGAATGTTGAAGAGCAATTCATGCGTCATGGATACAAGATGCTAACCTATGTCAGTGTATTCTCGTAGAGAGAATGACTGTATAGTCCGACCAAAATTTTAAAAGATACAATGTATATTGTAATTTTTATGCAGACATGAAAAATCCAGAATACGGACAAAAAAAATTTTTTTCAGTTAAAGGCACATCCGTATTCCAGATTTCAGATTTTTTAAAGAATTATACTTATGAATAAATTATGCTGTTACCTTTTTTGGTTTGGAACCTTTGGCACCGTAATATAAAATAAATGCGTAACAAATCAGGGTTAGAAAGAATGCATGCTGAATTCCAATGGAATCGCTTAGCATTCCCTGAATGAAAGGTACGACTGCACCACCAACAATAGCCATAACTAGCAAACTCGATGCCTGTTCTGTTAGAGGGCCCATTTCTGCAATACCAAGTGAGAATATGGTTGGGAACATTATAGAGTTGAACAACCCAATTGCCACGATGGAATAAACCGCAACGTACCCTGTGCTAAACATGGTTGTCAATAAAAGACAGAGATTGATAATTGCACACCAACTTAGCATTTTACTTGGCGAACTTTTGACCATCACGGCTGATCCAACAATCCTGCCAACCATGGTGCCTCCCCAGAATAAAGTAACATATTGTGCAGCTTGCTGTTCAGACATTCTGCCTATTTCTGGCAAGGTCAGATAATTTATCATAAAACTGCCCAATGCGACTTCGGCACCAACATAACAGAAGATTCCTATGGCGCCCAAGACTGCATGAGGATGTTTGAACACGTCAGAAAGTTTATAGTTTTGTTTCTGTTGGTTTTGATTGTCGTCTTTGCTGGTAGGTAATTTAAAGATTGCTACAAAGCCAGCCAGTAAAACAAGGATTATTCCAAGCACTGCATAAGGAGTTTGAACAGATTTAGCTTGTTCTTTACGATACTGTTCAATTTTAGTATTGGTTGAATCAGAAATATGTTGTTTGAGCTGTGTGAGATTTTCCTGATCAATTGGTTGCAATTTCAGGGATGAAAAGCTTTCAAGAGCTTCAACCAAGGATCCGGTTGGAATTTGGTCAATTTGTTCAGCGGTAAAATGACTTAATAAGCTTAATTTTTTTTCAGTTGGTATATTGTTTAGTGTTGTTCCAATTAATTCGGGGGGAAATTTTTGTAATTTTTGTTGGATTAGGGCATCCGGAAGCTTTTCGTATACATAAGGAGGTATGTTTTTCAAAGCATATGCAACATTTTCATTGGAAGCCTTGGCAAAAATTGCCTCTATATCATTTGTTGGATTATTTTCAAGAGTTGAAATCAACTGGATGGTCTGTGGATCGGATGCAATCCTGTTGGGTATTGTATAAGCGGCACCGGTTAAGATTAGGATACTTCCAAGATACGGAGCAACAGTTGTTCCAAGGGCATTCAAGGCCTGGGCCATGTTAAGGCGGCTAGAACTTGTTTTTTGTGGCCCTAAAAGTGTGACATAAGGATTGGCTGAAACTTGCAGGATGGTAATGCCGGTTGCCAAAATAAATAGGGCAAGAAGGAAAAAGTAGTAATTGGCAATTGTTGCTGCCGGCCAGAATAAAAATGTTCCAATGGCGGCAATAATCAATCCGGTAATGATTCCTTTTTTATAGCCAAGTTTGGATACAATTTTGCCTCCTGGAACAGACATTAAAAAATATGCTCCAAAAAACGTGAATTGCACCAGCATCGCTTGTGTGTAATTAAGGTTAAAGACGGTTTTGAGATGTGGAATCAAAATGTTGTTTAGACAGGTTAAGAAACCCCACATGAAAAACACGATTGAAATAACACTTAAGGCAATAGGGTAATTGGTAAATTTATTGTCTTGAGTTGTTATGGATGACGCTTCATTTGAAGAATGACTCATAAACTTAATTCCCTTGTTATTTAGGGTTATATTTTATATCAAGATGGTTTCTTTTTTAAGGTAAATATAGAAAGGCAATATTTATTTAACAAGAACTCATGAATTATAGCAAAGCATAAAAAGTGTCTGTTAAAAAGGTTTTTTTTAATTAAACCGTAAAAAATGTCACGAAATTCTTAATCTTGAATTGCTATTTGATAATCCATTTATTTTTTTGTGAATTACGCTTTTCCCAACCTTTTTCTTCAAGCTCTGGTTTATCCCGGATCGTTTGTGGATATCCAACACAGAGGTAAGCGATAAATTCAAGGGTTTCCGGTATTTCAAGAATTTGATGTATATCCGTCGGTGTTATGATGGAAACCCATCCAACGCCTATACCATAGGCTCTGGCAGCTAACCAGAAGCTATATATGGCCATAACAGTTGAGTAAGCGGTAGTTTGCGGCATTGTCTTGCGTCCCAGGCCTTTGCCCTGATCGGGATTGCGTTCGGAAAAAACAGCAATATGATGTGGAGCGTCATCCATTCCGGATAGTTTTAGAGAATTGTAAAGCTTTTGTTTATCGGAACTGTAATCACGGCTTGCCTGTAAATTATTTTTTTTAAAAACATTATGGATTTTCTGTCGCAATTCGGGCCTGTTAATTTTGATAAAATACCAAGGTTCACTCAATCCAACAGAAGGTGCCTTACATGCAAAAGACAATAATTGATCCATTATTTCGTCAGGTATAGGATCTGGTTTAAAATGCCTGACATCCCTTCGCCAAGTGAACAGCTGTTCAAGTTCATTTATAAAATGATTTGAAAAACGCTCTTTAGTCATGATTACTGGCAGAATAATTATTATGCCATCATAAAATATTTTATGATGGTCAATTTAATTTAGGAGTGGTTTTGAAGTTGGCGTTTTAGAGCTGCAATCAAAGCGGATACATCATTTTGATGGCGTGCAATAAAAGATGTGTAATCTCCTCTTTGAGTTACGGCAAGTGACGCATTTTCACCAATAATATCAACAACCATTGGGGAACCATTTTTAATTTCAATAATCCACTGAATGACGACATCTGGCTGTTTTGGACGTTTCAAGGTAGTCTGAATGGATTTTTTGTTTCCCTCTGTTGACGTAATTTCGCCAATGGTAAACGAAACCCCTTTATATTCTCCAAGCCGATTGGTAATTGAATTAACTAGTACCTGATGAAAAAGCTGGGTATATTCTTGTTGCTGGTCTGAAGTGGCGACTCTCCAAAAACGCCCCAGACAGAATTTCGCGATACCATCGACATCAACATATTTATTCAAAATAGGCAGAAATTTTTCTTTTTGTTCAGTCTTCGAATAATTTGCATTTACAATGGCAACCATTTCATTCCCGGTGGATCGCAGCCACTCTTTCAACTGATTGTCGGAATAGTTGGCTTCTGAAGCATGAACTTGGGTTATAAGAGGGAAAATTGCTTGTTTTGAAACAACATTCCCAGCAAGGAGAATACCGCTAATCGCAAGTGCAGGAAAAAAGATTTTACAAGGGTGAATTTTCAAAATATAGCTCCTAAATTATTTAACATACCATGCAGGGACAGTTGCTCTATGATCCTCGATAAGTGCTTTGATTTCAGCGTCTTGCTGTTGTTGATAGGCACTTCGTATGGTTGCGTAAGGATCCAAAGAATCCTGTTGCAATTGATTCATCGCATCAAGATAATCAGCCCTCGAACTTATTACACCTAAAATATTATATGCCCAGTTAAAAGTTATCAAGCCATATCCCCTTGGGACATAATTCCAAGGTGACAGACCAACCGCAATGATGGATCCCCCACCTTCACGTAGAGAGGTTGGTCCCATGAAGGGAACGAATAAATAGGGACCTGATTTTACGCCCCAACTGGCCAGAGTCATACCGGGGGTGGTGTCATGATGTTTATATCCAGCCATTTCGGCTACATCTATTAATCCTCCAATTCCGGCCACCATGTTTATACACCAACGGGCAAAAGCATCTCCAGCGCGTCTTGATTTACCTGCCCCGACATCTGAGAAAAAGACAACGGGTTCATCCATGGTGCGTATCATATTGCTGAGTGATTTCCGGACCACTTTTGGCACCGCCCATACATACGCTTTGGCTACAGGTTTCAACGTATATTTATCCATTTTCATTGTAAAATTGTACATTTTACGATTGGTTGGCTCATATTTGTCATTATTATGTTTATATTCAGCCAAGGCTTCAGGATCTTTTGGTGGCGGATTACTGCATCCATTCAGAAAAATGCCAAGACAGCCCAGAAAAGTTAAGCAAGGTAATAAAAAATTCTTTTTTTTCAGTTCGGATGATTTTGGAAAATTAAAGAAAGAAAATAGGGTGAAATTCATGGCAACCTTTGTTAACTTTTAATTCGTTATAACAATTTTAAATTTTGATCATACAATTTAAATGAATTAAATAAATAATCATAACAATTTAGGCAATAACAATTCAGAACATAGCAGATTCATCATTAAACAACAGAAAAAAGAATTTGTATTAATTAAAATTGAGACATGAAAGATCTGATTGTGGTAATAAAACAACAAATAACGAAAGATCTTTTATGTTATGCTCATGTCTCAAAATTAAAAATCTGATCCAAACGATTATATAGAAAATTGTTGAAATTAAATTCCACGATTATGTTTAATATAATCCCATGCAGCATTAATTTTTACGATTTTTTGGTTTGCCTTTTCAATTTCCTGTGGATTTCCTCCTTTTGCTGCAATAAGGTCAGGATGATAGATGCGAACAAGTTCACGCCAACGGTTGCGGATAGTTTTGGTATCCGTTTTAGGATCAACCCCAAGTATTACGTATGCATCAGGTTCGTCAGAAACAGAACGGGGACTGCCTCCTTGGGCTGCATAATCCCATACTCGTTCTGAGAGACCGAATATATGCTGGATATGTCGCAAATATTTTTCTTCAAGCGGATGAAGAGGTTCCGATTTTTTTAAATCAGAACGGGCCAGCATATATAGAAGGATAAAAACATTTTCAAGTTTGCCTTTTTCCTCTTGGAAATTATGTTTAAGAATTTTTGCAAATTTTGGATAATCATCAACTCTTGAACGGGCCCGATCAAAAAGCATACCTATTTGCTTTTCTTGCTGTGGTGGAATATGAAGATGATGTTTAAAATAATCAACCTCACTTCGGTTGACCGGACCATCACATTTGGCAAGCTTGGCAGATAAAATGATGAGACATAATGCCATAACTTGCTCTTTTTTACCGGCATTTGAGGCCATTTGCACAGCAATATAGGTGCTGGCACCCACAAGATCGGGAGAGATCTTATGTTTCCATTGTTCAACCCATCCTCCCAAAGGTGGATTCAACAGCTTGTTTTTATCCGCAGCATGACCAATGGCAGCACCTAGTAATGCTCCAAGAGGACCACTTGTTGCGAAGCCGGCGATTGTTCCAAAAATTTTTCCAAAAACAGGCATTGAATTAATATAATATAGTAGGATTAAACTTGCTTCATTCTATTATTCTTTTGTTAAAAGGCAAATTTATTTTAAAAGTTTTCGTGGCATATATTATCTGTAATATGAGGGATAATCTATTTATTTAATTACAGTCAATGATTTTTATTGAAAAAAAGTTGGAAAAATCAAATAACTATATTTTTTTTAATATAAAATGTAACGCTGTTAATCTTAGCCTAGAGGATAGCGGATGATTTGCACACCGTTTTGCATCAATTTCAGTAATTAAATGAAGCAGGGTAAGATTTTTTGATACCGCCATTTGATCTAAAATATTCCAAAAGTCCTGTTCCAGAGCGATGCTTGTGCGATGGCCAGAAATTTGAAAACTGCGTTTTTTTAAATAATGTCGTGACATGATTTTTGATTGGCTTGCAATTATACGGATATCATAAATTGATCAAATGCCCATTGGGCTGTTTCCTTAATAATAGCATTATCATGATTTTTCCAATTTATTATTAGTGGTAAAAGATTTTCTATATTTGAATTACCTGCCGCAATCAGGATATTCCTGATAAATCGTAAATGACCAATACGCTTTACAGGAGATCCAGTGAAAAAACTTCTGAAATCTTCCTCATTGAATTGAAGAAATTTTGCAAGTGGGGGTGAAACAAGTTCGGTTCGAGCCTGTAACTTGATGTGACGACTTTGACTAGCGAAACTATTCCATGGACAGACAGCCAGACAATCATCACAACCATAAATTCGATTATGCATAGCCTTACGAAATTCGATGGGGATACTGCCGGCATATTCTATAGTGAGATACGAAATACAGCGTTTTGCATCCAGTTTAAAAGGCTCGGGAAAAGCTTGAGTTGGACAGGAAACCAAGCATTTTTTACAGGAACCACAATGTGATTTGCTTGCAGGTAGAGGGGGAATATGAAGGGTGGTCAATATCTCACCTAAAAAAAGCCAACTGCCAAATTGACGGGAAACCAGATTTGTATGTTTTCCCTGCCAACCTAAACCTGCCTTTTGCGCGAGAGGTTTTTCCATGATGGGTGCCGTATCGACAAAAACCTTAACCTGTTCATTATTTGAATAATATTTTGTCTCTTTTAATATAAATTGGGCTAAATGTTTCAGCCATCCCTTGATTATATCATGATAGTCCCGATTACGGGCGTAAACAGATATATTTGCATATTCAGGATGTTTAAGATTTTCCAGGGGATTTTCCCGGGGACCATAATTTACTCCCAAGACAATTGCCGTTTTCACTTCTGGCCATAAATGGTGGGGACTGGAACGATAATATAGACGATCTTCCAACCACTGCATGGTTCCATGTCGCTTGAGAGAAACAAACTCCTTAAGCAAAGCCGCTTTTTCTGGTGGAAGAGATGCTTCACAAATGCCACATTGGTCAAATCCCAATTCAATCGCTTTTTTTTGAATAAGTTTGGAAAAATTTTTAGGTAGCATGAAGATATGAATATATAACTACATCAATTGTAATTCAGATTATCTATTTTATAGAATAGGTTTGTATATTCAAACAAGTTTTCTTTAAGTGTAAAAAACATTCTTAAAATGAAAATTATCCAGAGACATGATTTTTATTGTCACGTAAATAAATATAGAAATAGGTCATGATTATAGTTTTATTTGCAATTGACCTAATTATTTAAAAATTGTAACGTCATAATTAAAGAACAAATAATAAGTTGTTGTTTTAAGAAAAGTAATAATTCAAATAAAAATTCAGTTTATCAATTAAACAATTGTACGGTTTTTTTAAAATCACAAACTTTATAAGTATTCAATTAAGATCACGTAAAGGGGCAAGTAAAAATGCAGAAAAAACGTATTGTTGTATTAGGAGGTGGAATTTCAGGAATGGAATTCGTGACCCGATTATCCTCTTTATTGAAATCTGAACAATATGAATTAATGTTAATTGATAAAAGCGAATATCATATTTGGAAACCGATGCTGCATACATTTGCTGCAGGAAGTGCGAAACCCAATGAACAGGGGATTAACTTTCTTACACAGGCCAAACGTGATGGTTATATCTTTAATCCGGGAAATGTTTCAAAAATTGACTTGAAACAGAGAAAAATCACTTTAGACGCATTATATGACAAAACCAATAAAGAAATACTTCCGGAACGGAATATTGAATTTGATTACTTGGTTATTTCGATGGGCAGTAAAACCAATGATTTTAACACTAAAGGTGTAAAAGAATATGCCTATCCAATTGATGATCTGGATCATGCCCTTGATTTTTACAATGATTTAAGGAATTTTATAATACAAGCTGCAATTTTGAAGGAAAAGCATCATGTTGTTATTGTTGGGGCCGGAGCGACTGGAGTTGAGTTAAGCGGTGAAATTATCTATCAGCTTAAACAGTCTTCACAGTATGTTGGGTATGATTTTACCGATTATTTGCATTTGACAGTTGTGCAATCGGGGGATCAGATCTTACCCACTTTTGAGAAAGAAATTGGTAATGCTGTCAAAGTGACCATGAATAAAATTGGCATAAATACTTTGTTATCAGCGCGCGTAAAGGAAGTAACCAAGGATCACGTATATCTTGAAAATGGTGCTGTAATTCCTGCAGATCAGGTTGCTTGGACAACCGGAATAAAAGGTGATAATTTATTGCAGGAAATTGATGGTGTCGAATATTCCAAACGATCCCAGATTGTTGTGACCCCACGATTACAAGCCATTGGGTTTCCCTATGTATTTGCAATGGGAGATTGCTCTTCTGTTCAAGATAACCCTTTACCACCAACCTCGCAGGTGGCTACGCAACAGGCCTACTATTTAAGTCGTAATTTTTTAAAACTGATTCAAGATCCTGCTTCGGTCAACCCTTTTGATTATAAAGATTATGGTTCACTTGTCAGCGTTGGACGTTATCAATCTTTTGGTGTTTTTGGTCATCATATTGCAATAAGAGGGTGGGTTGCAAAAATTGCACATTTATATTTGTATCGCTCACATCAAATCAGAATATTGGGTTTGAGACGTGCAATCAGCGCAATTTTGGCAGATAAATTCAGAAAGCTGTCAATATAGTTAGGCTCGATAAAAGGTTTTGGGTTTGCTTGTTTGTATTAAGAGCATAAATAAATCATATATCCACCACAGCCAGACAATTCCGCAAAAAACATAACCTATCAGGAATATTTTTGTAACTAATCCTAAAACCATAAGGAAAGCCATCAGGATACCGGTAAAAAATTTGTTGATATAGATACGATGCACCCCGAAGAAACCCAAAAAAAACCAAAGGATCATAGCGATTACAAATGATCGGTTTCTAACATTTAAATTGGTTACCAGACTTATTAATCTTTTACATTCCTTTAAAGTTAAATTGTTATTGAACATTGATGATTAGCTTCCATTAAAAATTAATGATCAATGTATTATATAGTTTAAATATCTTGATTTTAAATGTATTGGGATATGGGAATGTAATATTAACTGTTTGTTAAAAAATATTAATAAATTATTGATTTATGTTTGATCAATGTTCATTATTATTGAACATTGATTGTAAATAATATGTAACAAACTTTGAATCATTCAAGAAACTATTCTATTCTTCATAAAAAGCGCAAAGTTTGTTTCCATCAGGATCACGAAGATAAGCCAGATATTTATTTGTTCCTTTGCGTAAACCTGGAGGGTCCTCAATTGACACACCACCATTGGCTATTCCTGCGGCATGGAATTGATTGACCTGTTCGGGAGAGTTCATTTGAAATCCGATAGTTCCACCATTGGAATAAGTTGCAGCCTGTCCGTTGATTGGCTTGCAAATAATCAGTTTTTGACCATCCTTCGCATAAAAAGGGCGCCCCTTTTTATCAAATCCTGAATCGGAAAGATTCATAACCTTGAAAATAGCATCATAGAATTTCTTTGCTTTTTCTATATTGTTGGTGCCGACGCAGATGTGACTGAATAACATGTTTATTTCCTTATAAAATTACTTGATTTGTATAAATAGGTTAGAATTGATATTGCCTTTTCACAATGAATTTTTTAATCTTTTGATTGTTTTTGAAGAAAAATGAGAGAAATTAAATCGTATCTCTCCTTGAGACCCTCCAAACTCTTCACCCTTTGCAATAATTATTTTTTGTTTTAACCATTCCTGTAAAAGGGTGGACAATTCCTTGTTTTTGTCTGGACGACATTTTGAATAGAGATAAAGTCCACCTTTTGGAGGTTGAAATTGGAACAGAGATTGGTAATTTTGATCCAACCAATGACATAGATTCTTTGCTTTTTTCGAAAGTTTTTTCTGTAAAAAATCGAAATGATTATCCATTTGATGGGTTAAATAATACTGGGCAAGTAATTGGGGTAAAACACTTATTCCACCCTCGATTTGACGTCTAACATTGGCAAGCTGATGGATAATGGGATGAGGGGCTATAATCCAACCAACACGGATTGCTTTACCAATATATTTAGATAAAGAACCAAGATATATAACCTGTTTGTATATGTCATACATTTTGATGGATCTACAATCAGTATTCTCATCAAACGAAAGCAGGCTATATGCATCATCTTCAACAAGAGGAATTTGATTATCATGACAAAGTCGTAGGATTTCTTTTTTACGAAAAGATGAAAGGATTGAACCGGTTGGATTTTGAAAAACTGGATTTAAAAAAATCATTTTTACGGGATGTTTACGAATCAATTTCTGGAGTATTTCTGGATTCACCCCATTTTGATCCAGTGCAGCAGGATGAACACGTAAACCGGAAGCTTGAAAAATGGGAAGTCGGAAAAAAGAGGAAGGGGTTTCTATCGCAATATGATCGCCTGGCTCTAACAAGGTTTGAGTCAATAAAAAAAGGGCTTGCTGAGTTCCAGTTGTAATTAGAATTTCGGATAGGTCAACTGATATACCTATACGTTTTTTCATATGATATTGAACGGCCTGGCGAAAGGAATAAAGACCTAGAAGTGTAGTTTCATCATCTTGTTCTAACGATAGAACATGTTGCCAGGGTAAATCGGTAGGATCAATTTTTGGTAAAAGGGAAGGCGCAAGATCACCAGTTGCCATATCAATAAGGTTGATACGCTTTTCCTGGGCCTTTTTACGTAATTCTTGTATATGAATCTGATAGGGATCTCGCTGGTATTGGGTATATACCGATTTGACAGGATACCAATTCATTGATGGATAAAGATTTATTTCATGTTTGAGCGGATTTACATACGATCCACTGCCTATTTTTCGAATTAATAATTTTCGATCTGTCAATTCGTTCAATGCACGGATAACAGTTGAACGATTGATGTTCAGGAGATGGCTCAACTGCCTTTCAGAAGGCAATCGTTCACCAGGACCCAGGGCACCATTGATAATGGCTTGCTGAATAAGATGAATAAGTTGCTGATATAACGGTTTATTGGAAGAGGAAGACAAAGTCCACATGATGATCAAACCCTGAATACAGAGTCATGATATAATATCAATATTTTTTTTACTATATTATTTTTTTATAAGAAATGTAGAATTATTTCCATTACTGGATATTATCAAGCTAGGTTTTTGATTATAAATATATCCCTTTCAAAATTGCCGATTGTATTTATTGTAAAGGCATCGAACGATCTTTCTATTATCCCTTCTACAAACGGGAAACTTTTTGTCAAATTTATAATTCCAGTTGATCAGGCATTGGTTATTAGTCATGGCACTTTTCAAGTGAGCTTATAAATTTAAAGATTACATATAAATTGGATGAGTTTGAATCATACCAATTGGATGTTTTAATTCCCTGAATGTTTATGCATGATAATCTTAATTTAAACCGGAGAATATATTAATGAATAAAAAAGTAGGATCTGAAAGAGTAAAACGTGGTATGGCCCAAATGCAAAAGGGTGGGGTCATTATGGATGTTGTGAATGCTGAACAGGCAAAGGTAGCAGAAGCAGCGGGTGCAGTTGCCGTGATGGCTCTGGAGCGGGTTCCCTCTGATATCCGTGCTGCTGGAGGGGTGGCTCGTATGGCTGATCCAACTATTGTCGAGGCTGTTATGAAAGCGGTGACTATTCCTGTAATGGCAAAAGCCCGGATTGGTCACATTGCCGAAGCTCGCGTACTTGAAGCGATGGGTGTTGATTATATTGATGAAAGCGAGGTTCTTACACCTGCAGATGATGAATATCATTTGCTGAAAAGTGAATATACAGTGCCTTTTGTGTGTGGATGCCGTGATCTAGGTGAAGCGTTGCGCCGTATCGGAGAGGGTGCCTCTATGTTAAGGACCAAGGGGGAACCGGGCACAGGTAATATTGTTGAAGCTGTACGTCATATGCGCAAGGTTCAGTCACAAATTCATCATGTAATGGGATTGAAAGACGATGAATTGATGGTATATGCACGTGATCTTGGCGCACCTTATGAATTGGTTAAACAGGTTAAACAACTTGGCAAATTACCTGTTGTAAATTTTGCTGCGGGTGGTGTGGCAACACCTGCGGATGCGGCCTTGATGATGTCATTGGGTGCTGATGGCGTTTTTGTTGGATCCGGTATATTCAAATCAGAAAATCCCGAAAAATTTGCCCGTGCAATTGTTCAGGCCACAACTCATTATGAAGATTACAGATTGATTGCCGAATTATCCAAGGGGTTGGGTGTGCCAATGAAGGGTATTGAAATGAGCAAATTATCAGTGGATGAACGAATGCAAGAACGGTCCCACTAGGTTTTGGGAAGGGGGAAATTTGAATTTCCCCTTTATAGGAATTTTTATAATGTTGATTAAAAAGGTATATATGAATTATAATGCATAAAAAAATTGGGGTTCTTGCGTTACAAGGAGCAGTGAGTGAGCATATTGCCCAGTTGCAGGGATTGGGTGCTTTGGGAATTGAGATCAAAACAGCAGAAGACCTTAAACTGGTAAAGGGATTGATTATACCTGGTGGTGAATCAACAGCAATTAGCCGTTTGATACAAGAAGTTGGACTTTATGAACCAATACGTGATTTTGCAAGAAAAAATCCGGTTTTTGGTACTTGTGCAGGCTTAATTTTGTGTGGTTCCTCTATTACAGATGGTGGAGAGAAATTAAAACCTTTAAATTTGATCGATATTGCCGTAACACGTAATGGTTTCGGTCGTCAGATTGACAGTTTTGAAGTTGATTTGGATATAGGGAATATAGGAAAAAATATTCCTTCCGTTTTTATTCGCGCCCCTTATATTGCTTCAGTTGGTGAAAATGTAAATGTCCTGGCGGTATATGATAAAAAAATCGTTATGGCGGAACAGTGCAATATTCTAGTTTGTTCTTTTCATCCCGAATTGACAGAAAACAATCAGGTTATGGATTATTTTATATCCAAGATTGACAGTTGTTGAAATTTATAAGCTAACCGTTTCTTTGTTTTCTTTCCAATGAACAAAAAAGCCAGCATGATATAATGATTGCTGGTTTTTTTATTTGCAAAAAGATAATTTTTAAATAAAACGTTTCACTTATTTATCATTTTAAATTTTAATAAAATAGTTTATTTATTTGAAATATTTATATTAAGGTATTTGATAATGAAAATTAAAAACGTTCAAATCAGGAATTTCAAGCGTTTTACTGAATTGAAAATTGAGGGGATTCCAGAAACTGCCAAAATGGTTGTTTTGGTAGGGCCGAATGGTTGTGGGAAATCATCAGTGTTTGAGGCATTTAATGCTAATTTATTCACCTCTTGGAGTATATCAAAAAATAACCTAATGTATCATAAAGCAAATGTTGATTATGGGACTTTTCCTTTCCCAGATGACAGTGAATATTATAATAAAGATGATGACTTAAGTGTAGATATTGATTACGAAACTTATAATCAACGTTTAAAAGAATCATCTAAGAGTTTATATTATAGAACCGCTTATCGTAATCAATCATCTATAAACGTTAATTCAATATCGAAAAAAGATATTACTACAAGACGCCCTATCTCTTTTATTTCAAATGATGAAAAAGTAGCATTAAATTATACAAAGTTAATTCATCTAACAATGAGCGGTGTTTATGCGGAAGAAAATGATAATAAAACAATCAAAAAATTAAGAGGAGAATTAATTGGTAAACTTCAACAATCAGTGCAAAATGTATTTAGTGATTTGATATTAAATAATATTAAAGCACCATTAGAAGAGGGTACCTTTTACTTCAAAAAAGGAATTATAGATCATTATAATTATAAAAACCTGTCCAGTGGGGAAAAAGCCGCCTTTGATTTGCTTTTAGACCTAATTATTAATCTTGATGATTATCAGGATGCTTTATTTCTTATTGACGAGCCTGAAGTGCATATTCATACCAATTTACAGGGTAAAGTGATTGAAGAGATGTATAAGCTTATTGAAGGTGAAGGACAATTGTGGATTGCGACACATTCACTTGGTGTCATGATGAAGGCTAAAGAACTTTCCCTTAAAAATCCAGGCAGTGTCGCTTTTCTTGATTTTGACCAGCATGATTTTGATCAAGCGGTTACGTTAAGGCCTTCGCCGATTGATCGGGTGGTATGGCAGAAATTCATGTCGGTTGCTTTGGATGGTTTGGAAACAAAATTGGCTCCCGAAATTATTGTCATGTGTGAAGGGAGTTTAGAGGGTAAAAAACGTTTTAATTTTGATGCGAAAATTTATACTTGGATTTTCCAAAACCAGTATCCTCATATAACTTTTATCTCGGGAGGGGCATGCAATGATCTGAAAAAAAAGAGCCGGGAATTTAGAATGCTTTCTTCGGTTTTGGAGCAACAAAGTAAAGTGCTACGTTTAATTGACCGTGATGATTACAGTGATGAAGAAGTTAAAGAATTTCAGAAAGAAGAAATTTTCATAAGTGGTCGTCGTGCTATAGAAAATTATCTCTGGGATGATGAATTGATTACAAAATTGTTAGAGAAACATAATAAAATCGAATTATTGTCCGAAGCTTTAGCCGGTAAAGAAAAGGTCATAAAAAACAGTGTATCACGTAAACATGCAGAGGATGATTTAAAAAGTGCTTCGGGTCAAATTTATATCGGGTTGAAGAAATTATTAAATTTGAGCAGATGTGGAAATGATCACATTACCTTTATGAGAGATACGATGTGTCCCCTTATTACTCCTGATACTAAACTTTATAAAGAAATGGAGCGGGATATTATTGAACCTATTTTGGAATGTGCTTCATCTAAACAATAATTTTGTCTTCAAGGGGTATCAAGACAAAGCTTTAAGCAATATTTTTAGTTTATATTATTGAAGTTATAATCAATTCCATTCATCCAGTTTCCAATCGCCTTTATTCCAGTCATTATGCAATTCTGTCGCTTTTTCTTCTAAATTTTGATCCAAGATAGCCTGATGTATAGTTCGCATTAGTCTTTGGTAATAGGCAAGATTATGCCAGGTTAGCAACATTGCTCCAAGGATTTCCTTGCTGCGGAAAAGATGATGGATATAGGCACGACTGTGTTTTGAACAGGCGAGGCAATCACATTCTGGATCAATAGGTCGCCGATCATGAATGTGACAGGCGTTTTTCATATTAAGTGTTCCACGGCTTGTATAGGCACGACCGGTTCTTCCTGCTCTTGTTGGCATGACACAATCGAACATGTCAATCCCCCGCATAACTGATCCCAACATATCCTGTGGTGTTCCCACACCCATTAGATAACGAGGTTTGTCTGATGGAAGATAGGGAACAGTCACATCAAGGGTTTCAAACATTTGTTCTTGGGGTTCACCAACAGCAAGTCCGCCAATTGCATAACCTTCAAATCCTATTTTGTTTAATGCCTCCGCGCTTTCAATCCTTAAATCGGGTTCAATACCTCCCTGAACAATGCCGAATTGAGCATAACCAGGTCTTGTCTTGAAGCGTTTTCTTGACCGTTCCGCCCAACGCATCGACATACGCATTGAGCTGGCAATGGTATCATGACTGGCTGGAAGTGCAGGACATTCATCAAAACACATGGTTATGGTGGCATCAAGCAGATATTGAATATCCGTCGAGGATTCTGGTGTCAATTTATATGTGGATCCGTCAATATGAGAACGAAAGGTAACACCTTCCTCGTTCAGTTTACGTAAGGCCCCCAGAGACATCACCTGAAACCCGCCAGAATCCGTTAAAATAGGTCCAGACCAATCCATAAATTTGTGTAATCCACCCAGTTCATGAATCAGTTCCGCCCCTGGACGAAGCATCAGATGATAGGTGTTTCCCAATACTATTCCCGCTCCGGTTGAACGGACAGCATCCATGGTCATGGCTTTGACTGTTCCCACTGTTCCTACAGGCATGAAGGTTGGTGTGATTACGTCGCCATGAGCGGTATGTAATATTCCCGCACGGGCTTTATGATCTTGAGCTTGTTGTGTCCAATGGAATTTTAACGATGTCATGATTGGTGTGTCAAATTAAAAAAGGTCAATTTATTGATGTTATATAAATTTATTCTATGAAAAGGAAGATTAAAAAATTATCTAATTATCATGGATATTGAAAATTTATCATAATCTGGGGGATAGTGATCATTAATAAAATGATTATATTCTTTGATATTCTTACAAGTTTTTAAAAACCTGAATATATTTTAACATTATAATTGATAAATATTATATTTAGAGATAGGTATTTAATATAGTTAATATTCATTCAGTAATAAATCAAAGTATTGCAGAAGATATGGCTGTTGTTGGTTCTATTCAAAAAAAACAGAATCAGTTTCTTAATTTCTCCCAGAAAAATCCCTATGATAATTTATCTTGTATGAAACCTGAAAATGTTTCATTTATTTAAAATGACAGGGTTGTTATAACTCAAGAAATTAAAATACTTTGTTTATTATAAAAATTCTTTTTCGATAATACATGCATCCCCGTAAGAATAAAAACGATAATTGTTTCGAATAGCATGTTCATAGGCTTGACGCATTTTTTCTGTTCCACCAAAAGCGCAAACCAGCATAAATAATGTGGATCTGGGTAAATGAAAATTAGTCATCAAAATATCGATGGATCTGAATTGATGACCTGGACGTATAAAAATGGATGTTTCCTGTTGAAAAGGGTGAAATATTCCTTGTCGATCAATTGCACTTTCCAATAATCGCAAGGTTGTTGTTCCCACCGCGATAATACGTCTTTTTTCAACTTTAGCTTGATTCAATCGTTCAGCGTTTTCTGGACTGAGCACGCCATATTCTGCATGCATATGGTGATCATTGATGTTTTCACTTCGCACTGGTAAAAATGTTCCAGCACCCACATGTAGAGTAAGGGCCAGCCGTTCAACACCTTTATGATCAAGCTGGGTTAATAATTCTTCTGTAAAATGCAATCCGGCTGTAGGAGCGGCAACTGCACCAGGATTTTGTGAAAATATTGTGTAATAATCCAGCTCATCCCTTTCAGTTGGTCCATAGGGACGACGAATATAGGGAGGTAGCGCCAATTGACCAGATGTATTAAGCCATTTATCAAATTCATTACCCTCAAGATTAAAACGGATAAACGCACTACCACCTGTTTCAAGTTTTACCACTGTGGCAAAACATTTTTTATCTGGAAAATCAAGGCGGTCTTGTTCCTTTAAACGTTTACTGTTTTTGATCAATACATGCCAAGTACCATCTCCCATCGGTCGATCAAGTGTAATCCCAATGTGAGCCATACCCCTTTGTGCGAATAATTTGGCGGGAATGACCTTTGTATCATTGGCAATCAAGATATCACCCTTTTGAAAATAACAGGGTAAATCCCGTATTGTTTTATCCTGAAATTTTCCCGATTTTGATGGAATGTAAAGAAGTTTGGCAGCCTCTCTGGGACGGGCCGGATGCTGGGCAATGCAATGTTCAGGAAGCTTGAAATCAAAATCTGCAGTAAGATCAGTCATGGATTATTATGGTTGGGCCATTAAAAAATGTTGAGAATATACATTTATTAAATGTATATATCAGTTAGAAAGATCAAGAGATAAGAACTATTGGTTCTCTTGGCAAGTGTACAAACGAACTGTATCGTCTTCATAACGTATATCATTTAATGTTTTTTCTTCAGTTAAAATACGGCATCCTGTCACATCGGGATTATCTTTTGCTCCAACGCGATAATAAGCCAATGAATTCTTTACTGGTTTCCCTTGTTTAATCGTATCATTATTAAAATTACCCATAACCATAAAGGATAATCTTTCCGCCTGTGTTATCTCATGTGGCGTGAAAATGGCGCTGGTTAGAGGAAAAGCGTTTTTTTGTAATTTGCCATAATAGGCAGGTAACTTATTTTTCGAAAATTGATGCAAGGTACTCATATTATAGATTAATGCAATGATTGCTAATAATAAGGTTAGTAATTTTGTATAATAATTAACATCACGCCCAATCAAAATGGCACTGATGATACAGATCAAAATTATATGGGTATAACTGTAATGGGCGAGTCTTGTTTTGGCGAGACTGAAGATCAGAAAACTTGACAGGATTGCAGAAAGAATAATTAAAATATCATATGAAAACATTTTCCATTTTCTAAATGAAAAAGAATAAATCAAGGCGAAAATGAAAATTATGGTGATCAGACTAAAATGATCCACAAGCTGATTAAAAAAATACCAGATGGAATGGTAATGACCTGTAATACGGTCAGAGGCTCTGGCTATGAGGTCATAGCGGTACATTTCCTTGATAAAATCGAACTTGTCATAGGGATAACGTAATGCTAGCCAGATTAAAATAGGTGAAAAAAAAATGATTATGGGAAAGGTAAATGATTTTATTGAAAGCTGTTTGTTTTTGAATAAATAACCGTAAGCAATAAAATAGGGAATAGCCATAAAAAGAGCATGCCAGCTTTTTGTTAAAAAAGCCAAGGCAGAAAAAAAAGCCGCAAGTGTAATATGTCGGGTATCATTTTTACTTGCTAGGGCAATTACAACCATAACTTGGCAAAATATATAAAAAGCATCCGCGTCTCCAGAACGGAAACCGTGGGTTTTGATTATCAGGGATGCAGTAAATATTAGGGATAAAAAAAGAATGGAGCTGATTATATTATATTTTTTATATGTGTAATAACAGACAATACTGCAAAGCAGTATTGTTGAGACTATTGAAAATAATCGTAATGTTAAAATGGATTTTCCAAATAAAGAAATGATAATACAAGTTGGTAAAAAGCTGAGTATGGGCTTTAAATTCCACATATCAGTTTTATTCATCCATGTGTTGATAATCCAGTTTTTATTGATATTCATTTCAATTGAACTGACTGCATGACGGCTTTCGTCCCAGCTATCGAAATGGGTAAGATTTATATGATAGAAAAGGGTGCAATAGAAAACTGCAAGAAGTACAAACAATAGAATAATAAAAAAATTTTTTCTTGTTAATAAAAACATAATTATTCAGTCATCATTATAAAAAGCGGGGTTTTATTCATAATCAATTATTTCGTTAGAAAATATAGGGTTTGAATGAGCGTTAAAATGTTAATTTATAAATTTTTACAAGAAAATAAAGATATTTCGTTCTGATCATGTTTATTTTTTAATTCTGTTACTTTTTCAGTTATGGGATGACATCGATTGATATCGGAATTGTCATTGCCTTGATCCCGATAAAAAACCAGTGCTTTTGATATGGGTTTTCCATATTTGATTTTATCATAATTGAAATTGCCAAATACCATGATGGCTAAACGTTCATTCTGTTCTATATGTTGTGGTACATATAAGGTATTATATTTTGGATAGGCATTTTTTTGTAGTTGATAATAATAGTCTGGCAAATGTATTGAAGAGATTTTATGTAGATTGGTAAATGCAAAAATAACTGCTATAAAACTTAGAATAATAATAAAATATCGGGTATATTTATTAATGTCTCGACCAATCAAAATACTTGTGACCAGACAGATTAATATAATATGCGTATAGCCATAATGGTAAAGTTTTGTTTTAGCCATACTGTAAATCAGCAGACTACTCAAAATGGCTGATAAATAAATGATGATATCATAAGTTAAAAAATGTTTTTTCCTATATTTGTAACTATAAAATATGGAAAATATAAATGTTAAAAAAATGAGGCCAAAATTATTGAATAAAATTTTTATAAAATAATTCCAGCCATGAATATGATTTTCAATCATATGGGAAGAGCGTTTTATTAAATCATAACGCACCATTTCTTTGATAAAAGCAAAACCATCATATTGATAACGTATGCCAAGCCATATTAATATGGGCAAACTAAAACAAATGACAGGATATAAAATAGCTTTTATATTGAACCGATGGCTTTTAATTAGATAACCATAGGAAATTAAAAAGGGTAAGCCCAGGAAAAGAGCATGCCAACTTTTTGCTAGAAAAGCTAACGATGAAAAAAAAGCGGCCAGAGTAATATGAAAATGATCATACTTTGTTGCTAATGATAATGTTGCGGTAATTTGACAAAGGATAAAAAATGAATCAATGTCGCCGCTTCTGAAAGCATGGTTACGAATTAAAAGTGAGGTTGTAAATAGAAGTGAAATAAAAAGAATGGCTGTGTAAATATTATATTTTTTAATTGTATAATAACAGACAAGATTACATAAAAATATTGCACATAAAAGAGAAAAAAGACGGATTGCTAGAATTGATTTGCCAAAAAGTAAAATCATTAGACAAGTTGGCAGAAAACTTAAAATAGGTTTTAAATTCCACATGTCGGGTTGGCCAGCCCAACTGTTTATAATATAATTATGATTGTAGATCATTTCCAAAGCACTGACGCCGTGTCGGCTCTCATCAGAACTGGCAAAAGGGATTTGGTTGATATGAAAGAATAGAATAAAAATAAATAAACCCATTAAGGCTATTAATAAAATATTCCAAAAATTCTTTATGATTATTAACATGTTTAAAATATTTATAGATTAAAAATAATTTTTTTATATTAAAATGATTCGGAGTCAATGAATATTATACAATAAAATTCTATATAATAATAAATTTATAATGAATATAAAGACTTGCAGTTTATTTGTTATTGTGAAGGAATATAGTTTAAATATTTAAATTATATTAGAAACTACGAAGCATGATAGTAGGATTAATAGTCTAATAAACTATGATATTTTTTATAATCTGGATAATCTATTAGTCTCATAAATCGCTTTATGTTGTAATTAATCTATCTTTAACAAAAGTTATATTTTAACTATTAAAAAAATGATTAATATTTTTTATAGCACAATACGGTTTATTGCCAATTAAACTTTTGGTTTTGTTAAACTATTTATCATTTGATATTATATTATAAAATTTAATCGGTTTTTTTTCTAAAAGCATCTAAACTTATAACCTGTGATTTCTCTTTCGATGCGTTACTTTCCTTAGAAGGTTTAGCATCTTTTAATTCTTCCATATTATTTGTAACTGTACGGAGTGTTTGAACAGGTGTCTTTTCTTCAGATTGAATCACGGTTAGACTAGAGGGAATAGGCTGAAAATTAAATGCTAGATTAACAAACGGATCTGCAAACCCAATAACAGATCCGAACGGAATAACCAATATACTCCCAACCCCGCCAAATGAAAGACCAACAGACATTTGCTGTTTAATTCTGTTGATTTTCAGATCCCAAAATTGATGTTGTAAAACAATCGTCATTTCTTCTGGATATTTTTCTTTAAGTTGGGGTGGAATAATCACATCAGGATAGTCGGTTTTAAACTGGATATAGAAATTATGACTCCCAGGTAGTCCATTTTTTGCAACTGATTCCAGAGCTTTTAACATGACCTCACGATAGGCAGCTTCAATCCATTCATTATATGGTAAAAGGGAAGGAGGGTTTTCGTTAGAACCTGAATTATCTGAATTGGTCATTGTCTAAACTTTAACTATAAAATCAATAATCTAAAGTGAAGGGTTTCTGTTGCCCGGCACCCTTCAAGCCGCGCTTGTCACATTGGCTTATTAGGCCGCGATAGCGTGTGCCTCGAAATTATCGTTGGCATTTGTAAAAAACAGTCCGATAACGGTGGTACAATACCGAGCAAAAAATATATCTTTACTACGCGTGTCGATCCTGTTTCGTCCCCATAAGCTTTATGGTGGAGACGCCGGGTACCGCCCCCGGGTCCACTACGCCTATTTCATATACCGTTTATTGCCATAGTTGGGTAAACCAACAATTTTAATATAATAATATTTCACTAATAAAAAAAGGGGAAATTAATTTTTTTTGATCCAAATTAAATTTCTGGGTAACCGTAATTAATTTCCAATTGTTTTTACTTATTATTTCTTTATAATTTTCCGTAATAATCTTAACAGGAAATAAGCGATGAAAAAATCAGTAATCTTTGGAACAACCGCAGTCATTCTTGTACTAGGTTCAAGTCTTGGAGGTGGATATATCTATCTTCAGCATCAGCTACACAATCGTCTTGATGCGGGAATTAAAATGTTGGAGCAATCCTTTCCGGGTTCTTCTATTGTTTATGATCGCAGTGTAACCAATGTATTCACACGTAGTGCCATTTTGGAAAAAGTGAAGATCAAAGGCCAGTCTGGGCAATTATATACAATGGATAAATTGAATATCAAATCTGGTTCACGTAATGGATTGATGAGCGCTACAATTGATAATTTTGAGACAAAAATTGATAGTGACTTGATGATGAATAACGGGCAGATTCACGTTGATCATATTGATTTAAACAATTTTGTTCCCAGAAAGGATTTGCTTGACATCGATGCATCTGGAAAAATCAAGAGTGTTTATTTTTCAAAGGCAAAATTTGATTTGTTAAATCTGAAGAATATTACAATGAAATTATCTTCTGGATCGGAAAAGATAGCAATAGCTCAATATCAAATCAAAAATTATGGATTAGATCGAAAATCCGACCAAACTTTGAATGATTTCCGTTATTATGATAAAGTTAACAATCGGGACAATTATTTCAATATTCAATCACTTCAGATTAAGGATTTGAGTTTTGCTAAATTTTTCCAAAATATTGAAAATGGAAAAACATTTGAATTTGCAAGTGACGAACCTAAACTTTTTCATATTAAAAATGTCGAATTAAAAATTGATGCTGCACGATACCAGCTTGGTGACATGCAAATTTCGACAGAAAAAGATGGAAAAAACCGTTTGTTTAGAGGTAATAAATTCGATAACTTACAATTACAAACCGATAGTGATCCAAGACTGTACGCTTTAAAACAATATGGTTATGATCAACTAAATCTGTTCGGGAATTTGTCCGCGCAGTATCATTATGATCTGCAAGAATGGAATCTTGAACCGTTCCAGATTGGTGCAAAAAATATTGGGAATGTAAAAATTAATGCTCGTGTAAAAGGTCCGGAAAAACCATCAGCAAATAATGAAATGGCAATGATAAATGATTATAAGATTGTATCCTTTACAATGCATTTTCGTGATGATGGATTAATACAACATTTGGCTGATCTTAAAAGCCGTGAAAAGAATGAATCCGTTGATCAGATTAAGCAAGAATGGATTGAGGATTTACAGAAACCCGATAGAGATTTTCCGGAATTGTCTAAACAAGCTGGAAATGCTGTCATTGATGTTATTCATCATCCGGATCATGAGCTTACAATTGAGGTTAATCCGGATAAACCTTATTCATTTTTAGATCTAACTTCATATAATGCTAGTCAGATAATTGATCATTTGAATATTAAGGTTCATAGTGATTCTAAGCATTAATAATGGATTTTATAAAATAAATTCATGAATTTATTCGGCTGGATTGAATAAACTTACATAAATTATATTTTCAAGATGTGCAAAATGAATAAATTGAAAAAAGTATTTTTCTCTCTATTTGTTTTGCTTTTTATTTATTATAGGACTGAATTTATATAATATACGTTATGGGGAGGCTCCGTTCATATTAGAATACACGCATAATGCGCTGACACGGATTGCAGGAAAAAAGGGCATTATTCATATTCCAAGGCGTTTGTCCTTAAAGTTTTCCAAACGGTCATTTTCGAGAATATAAATGTGATGCTTGAAGATGGTAGTCATTTAAATGTTAAGAAAATAGGGATTTCAAATAACGGTTTCTGGGAAACTTCAATATAGAAAACCGTTTTAAACAGGGTTCATGTGAACTTTGATATTGGCAGAATAAATGCTGAAAATTGGCGGATTAAATCTTTATCCCATCAGCTAAGCGGGATAGATTATTTTTACAAGACCAGAGTATCGGAAAAGTCAGGGTATCAAATTCATATTAACTATTTGAGAACAGAGGGTATGGGAAACGGTACAAGAATTATTTTGGGAAGTATAGCCAATTTTTTATATAAAACAGGCTATCATTCAATTACGGTTGATTTTTCATATGATGATAATCAGTCATTTTTTACTAATGAAGCCTGCTATATATTTCGGAAAAAATTTTGTCCACATTGATCTGTCCTGTTTATCGGGTTTGAATTTAAAGCCGCATTTTTTTTAAATAGCTAACGAGGGGAATATGCAAATCATGACTGTTAAAAACCATTAAAATCATATATTTTAGGAAAATAGTTTTATACTGGTTTATAAATAATTTCTTAGTCGTACTTAAAATGAGTAAATAGATTATTATGGCACTTACAGAAGAACAACAGGCAGATATTAAAGCGCAGTCAAGTCAGCAACTTTATACAAAACGGCCAATTTCGCCAGGTTTGGAAGAAATGCTTTATCAAGCTTTTCCTGTACTGGATCATGGATTTGTCAGGGTTGTCGATTATATGGGTAATGATTCTGCAATTGTTCAGGCAGCCCGAGTTTCATATGGAACCGGTACAAAAAAAGTATCGGAAGACCGTGGTTTGATTCGATATTTAATGCGTCATTATCACACAACCCCTTTTGAAATGTGTGAAATTAAGTTTCATGTTAAATTGCCAATTTTTGTAGCACGACAATGGATTCGTCATCGTACGGCCAGCGTAAATGAATATTCGGCCCGATATTCAATAATGGATAGAGAATTCTATATTCCCGAACCTCGCGTATTGGCAATGCAAAGCAAGGTTAATCATCAAGGTCGTGGAGAAGTTCTTTCTGCTGACCAATCAGAGGCAGTTCTATCGCTTTTACGTAATGATGCGCAAAAATGCTATGATGATTATGAAAAAATGCTTCGTACTCCTGAAGAAAATGGTTTTGGGCTGGCTCGTGAGCTTGCCAGAATGAACTTGACCTTGAACAGTTATAGTCAATGGTACTGGAAGGTTAACTTACATAATTTATTTCATTTCTTGCAGCTAAGAATTGACTCGCATGCACAATATGAAATCCGTGTTTATGCCGAAGTAATGCTGAAAACGGTTCGGGCATGGGTTCCTCTGGCTTGTGAGGCATTTGAAGATTATCGCAAAGGGGCTGTAACATTTTCCTCGACCATGATGAATGTTATTGGCAAGTTGTTAAATGGACAATCTGTTGATCAAGCTGACAGTGGATTAAGCAAACGTGAATGGACAGAAATGATGCAGATTCTGGATCATTACAAATCCTAGAGTTAATGTGTATATAAAATCTCTTGGAAAGATTGAAAATGGAAAAACTTTTATATGTTGCTGGTATTATCATTTTATTTATCGGCATTGTTGCAGCGATGTGGTTTCTTCCTTTTGGACGTAATCTGGATGCGGATAATCAGTATCTACATGAGACTTTTTATACAAAGAAAAAATGAACTATGCTAAATATTTGATTATAAATATGAAAGTAGTTGAAAATTTCATTATGGATTATAAAGATAAAAAGAATCTTCCTGTCGATGAATATGAGTATGAATTACCTGGTAAATCCGTCCATTCATCATCTGAATCTATGGGAGAAAGTTTTTTTACCCAACCTTCAAATCTTGATTCTAATATTAAACCTCTAGATCCAAATCAAAAAATCGAATTTGCCACTTTACGCCCTTGGTATATTGCCTGTACTTTCGTTTTGGTTTTGGGATTGATTTTTGAATTTGGAATTTTAGGAAAAAACGGAAAGCAGGGACCTTTATGTCGGTATATGCCAAAAAATAAGGTTTGTTATGTTTTGGCAGGTCCTGGATCTTCTTTAGAGAAATAGATTCGGGGTGACAGGGTTTTTACGAATTTTTGCTATTTGCAAGTCCTGTTTTACAAATGGCGGGATAAATTAAATCTGCAATAGCATGGTAGGCTTGACTTTCTGGGCCATCAGGTTGTTGAACGGTTATGGGAATTCCCTCATCTGATGCCGTACGGATCGCAGGTAAAATAGGTATTTCCCCCAAAAAAGGGATATTCAAAGCTTTAGCTTCTTTTTTAACACCATCCTGTCCAAATATATAGGTTTTTTCCTGACAACGAGGGCAAAGAAAATAAGACATATTTTCAATGATACCCAATATAGGGGTTCGCGTTTTCTGAAAAAGAGAAATACCTCTTTTGGCATCCAATAAAGCAATATCCTGAGGTGTGGAAACCATTATCGCACCATCTAATTTAATGGATTGGCCAAGGGTAATTTGAACATCACCCGTCCCAGGAGGCATATCAATCAACATGATATCCAACTCTCCCCATTTTACGTCTGACAACAGTTGTTTGACCGCCCCCATTACCATGGGTCCCCGCCATATAACCGCCTGATTCGTGGGAACCAGCATGCCAATGGAAATTGCTGAAATACCCCATGCCGTCATTGGGATCAGTTTGTGGTCTCTTATTTCTACCTTGCCATTTAGATCAAGCATATGTGGAATAGAAGGGCCATAGATATCAGCGTCCATGATGCCAACCTTTAATCCTTTTTGAGACAAGGCAATCGCAAGATTGACAGTTGTTGAGGATTTTCCAACACCCCCTTTTCCCGAAGCGATTGCAATGACACATTTAACCGAATTGAGAGTTTCAATGGGTTTGGCATTTTTTATATTATTTGCTTTTATTGAAGTTGTATCTGATTTGGTATGACCGGTTTGTTTGGGTGGGAATACCAAGCGTTTTGATATGGTTGGATCATGTAAGCCGGAAGAAATGGCATTCATAAAAACACGGGCTTGTTCCACATCTTTAAGCTGACTTAAATGGTGTTCGATTTTTGCCCGTAATGGTTCCACTTGAGCGGGATCGACATTGGGGACTTTTAACGTTATATGTATTTTTTGGTTTTCAATATGAAGCGTTTCAATCAAATCAGTGTCTAGCAGCCGAATATGGGGAGACCATGGAAGCGTAAAATCTTTCAAAGCCTCTTTGACTTTTTGCCGGTTAATTGAAATAGGGTTATTCATGTAAAACCTTGAAGAAACAATCATTAAAAAATGTAATTATCAAGTTTATTTTAAAAAGTATATAACAGATTTGTAAAGTTGTAATGAAGCTCTGAAACTAATTTTCTTCATTTTATTTAGAAAGAAAATGTAGAATTAATTGGAAAGAATCGTTAAGGAATAAAGTTCTGATCAAACAGCAAAAAAAATCAAAAAGGGATCATCGTATCGATGCTTTGCGTGGATTGGCGCTGATCATGATGTATATTGACCATATTCCTGAAAATCTTCTAAATCGTTTTACCATGCGGAATGTAGGGTTTGCCGATGCAGCAGAAATTTTCGTATTATTAGCTGGATATGCTTCTTGGCTTGCATATGGAAGAAGGATTCCGCTTGACGGGTTTTGGAAAATTTGCAAAAAAATTTTTGCACGTTGCTGGAAAATTTATCTTTTTCAGATAGGCTTGGTATTAATTACATTATTCAGCATCTATCAGTGGCGTCGGATATGGATATTGCCAGTTGATTTTTTAGAGCCTGAATTGGCGCATGGTCACAGTATCTTAAGAGTATTCTGGCGGTTGTTACTTCTGGACGCATTGCCAAGCAATCTAAATATTTTGCCACTCTATATCATTTTACTCGCCTTTTTTCCCATCCTTTATTTAATCATGAAATATCGTTGGTGGTTGGCGTTGGGAATAAGTTTTTTGCTATGGGGTTGGGTTAATCTTGATCCATGGTTCAATTTTCCTAACTGGCTTGATCCTGATGGTTGGTTTTTTAACCCTTTAGCGTGGCAGTTTTTATTTACGCTTGGGATTTATGGTTCTATTCTTGCAGGTAAGCATGAAGGTGATTTTCCATATTTTGTATGGTTACAGGGACTTGCTATCGCTTATTTAATCTTTTCTTTCTTAGAAGCGTTTCCATGGGGATATTGGGGATTACTCGATTTGAGATTGATAGAACTGCATACTCCTGCAAAGGCTTATCTTTCACCATTGCGATTAATGGACGTTATCGCAATATTTTACCTTGTTCAATCTTCAAAATGGACCAAACAATTTTCCGAAAATAAAATTGGGCAGCTTTTGGCCTTATATGGTCGACACTCGCTGGAGGTTTTTTCCTTGAGTACGGTTTTTGATCTATGGGGGCGTTTGATGTTCGCTAGCTGGGGACAATCAGTATTTTTGCAGCTAGGTATAAATTGTATCGCAATATATATTCTTTATCTCCTGTCTTTATATCTTGATAAAAAAAGACAACGATTAAGAACTATCAATCTAAGATCCCAATAATATTATTTCAGATGAAAAAGTTCAATAATTTCAAAAATCAGGATTTATTCAGAAATAAGCTTATCATGAATTCATGTCTAAGATGTTAGAATTTTAAAACAGTGTAACCATAAAATCATGATTTTAGATAGATTTATATTTATTTTAATGAATTTTATGGTTAAATTAATTCAGTTATTTGATCTCTGCATGTTTTTAGAAAAGAGATAAGTTTGCGCATGAAGTAACCTGTAATAATGCTGTTATTATTTTTAATGAATAAAGAATAAGTATGTCAAAAAATCTTTTTCAAGGGGATTTGACACGTTGTTTGATCCTTACCATGGGGATATTCGGTTTGGTTTCAACTCATCGGTTGCAAGCTCAACCTTCTGTTAACTTACCTTTTATAGGTCGTTTAACTTGGCCAGATAAATTTAGTTCTCGATGTTCTTCTGGTAGTTTTGCAAATGTTGCCGAAAAATTATTGCCGACGGTGGTTAATATCTCAACCAGTCGAGTTCTTAAACCGGGGCAGCATGACGATGAAGATGATGACAATACGGAGGATACCGCTTCTGATCCAGATTCCCCTTTCGAAAAATTCTTTCAAAACTATATGAATGGCAAGAGTGGTCCCGATGACGGTATGGATCATCTTCAGGCGTTGGGTTCTGGTTTCATTATTGATTCATCAGGCCTTATCGTAACAAATTATCATGTTATTAAAGATGCCGACCAGATTTTGATAACTTTACAGGATAATCGGACGGTTAAAGCGGTATTGAAGGGATATGACGAAAGAACAGATATTGCCTTACTTAAGATTAATGTGAAAGAACCATTAACCATTGCGCATTTTGGCAATAGTGATTATTCAAGGATAGGTGACTGGGTTTTGGCGATTGGTAACCCATATGGATTATCTGGAACCGTGACATTCGGTATTATTTCATCAAGGGGAAGGGATATAGAACAGGGGCCATATGACGATTTTATTCAGACAGATGCCCCAATCAACAAGGGAAATTCCGGAGGTCCCTTATTTAACATCAAAGGAGAGGTCATAGGCATTAATACAGCTATTTTTTCACCTTCTGGAGGGTCAATAGGCATTGCTTTCGCCATACCTGCCAATGAGGCAAGGGATATTATCAATCAGCTTCGTGTAAACGGCAAGGTGACTCGTGGATGGATTGGTGTTCGTATCCAGGAAATTAATGAAAGTATAGCGAGTAGCCTGAATGTAAAACCGTTTCAGGGAGCCTTGGTTGTAAAAATTGAGAAGGGTAGCCCTGCTGATAAAGCTGGATTAAAATCTGGCGATATCATAGAAAAAATAAATAGCCAGGTTGTTACAGCCCACACAATGCCAAGGATGGTTGCTGCCGCTCCCATTCATTCACAAATTAATTTAACAGTTATAAGACGGGGAAAAGTTGTTGATTTACCCATAGAGATACAAAATCTTGAAGAAAATGAGGAAAGTAAGGAGAGTGATATTCAGGATGAAAAGGCAAGGGTATTAGTAATTAAAGATCTGAATATTACGGTCAGTACGATAACGAATTTACTAAGACAGAAATATAATCTGGCAGAAAAACAGCAGGGCGTTGTAGTGACCGCCGTACATCATAAAGAGAAAAATTTGATGCAGCGTTTAAAGCCTGGAGATGTAATTGTGGGAACAAATACTAAAACTGTAAATGATGTTGATATGCTTCAACAGGCAATCACAAGTGTAAAAAAAGAAAACAGAAATCCCACTTCAATGCTTTTGCTGGTTCAAAGCGGTTCTGTTATGCATTGGGTTGCAGTCCCGTTCGTTTCCGAAAGAAACAAAAGCGATCATAAACGATAATTCTGATCATGAATTCCAGGATTTACGGTTAATCGAGCAAGGTATAAATGAGGTTTGGAATTAAAAGGCTGAATTTATATCCCGCTGTTATTCAAAGTGTTCGGTTATTATTATCTGTAGCAACAGCAAGCCTACTTGCACATCTATGTAAATTGAACGAACCTTATTGGGCATTAATTACAGCTGTTATCGTGACGCAAAGTCGTATCGCTCAAACCCTTCAGACCAGTCGTGATCAAATTATTGGTTCTCTGATTGGTGGAATTGCAGGGATCATAGCCATTGCCTTGCAGATTTATTGTGGCTGGTCACCGATTATAGTATTTACAATCGTAATGATTCCGATGGTTATGTTCGTTTCATGGCGTCCCACCATGAGGCTTGGAGTTGTGACACTTGCAGTCGTTTTTCTATTCCCTTCACCCGGAGGGATTTTTGAAAGACCTTTTGATCGTATCTTTTCAATTGTTGTAGGTGTATTGGCCTCTTTATTGGTTAGTTATTGTATATTGAGACCTCAGGCTAGATATCATGCCTTTTTACATGCCAAGGAAGCTTTTAGTAAATTATATAAATTATTACACGCTGTATTGATTGAAGGAATTTCATGGGATGCTGTTGAAGCCAAAAATGATGAAATCATTACAGAACTTCGCGAATTGGCCAGTGATATAGATGAAGCACGTAAAGAACGGCCTACCTGTGTTTTGGAAGAAACGGATCCTGTGCTTGTGCAGTTATTTCCAATTTTGCGACGTTTGCAAAGTGATAGTATTTTTGTGGCAAGAGCAATGGAGGCTTATGGTCAAAAATTACATCCCAATACCGAAAAAGCCTTGGAACATGCTTTAAAAGAAATATTTTATTTTTTTAAAATTCAGTCTGTAAGACAGGCCAACGGCAAACATAAAAAATTGCGGAATGCCTGTGATATTCATGTTGATTTTAATTCCTTGTTAAATCCACTGCTGGAAGAGGCTAAAAAATCTTGCCCTTCCATCATTCAATTTACATTAAAGGCGCTTTGTAATGATTTTTGCAGAGGTCATGATATCTTTTCCTCATGAAATGCTTTTAATGATATTATTTTGGTTTCTTATAGTTTGAGATTTCATCATCGCTTAATGTTCTTGCTTCATTGGCAAGCATTATTGGTATGCCATCCCTAATTGGATAAGCCAGACCTGCATTGCAACTGATCAGTTCATCAGCTTCACGATCATAAATAAGAGGGCCTTTTGTCACAGGACAGACAAGGATTGAAAGCAGTTTTGGATCAATGGGAGGGGTATTTTGAGACATTTGTTTATCCTTTAATGAATTAGATAAATTCTATTGGCAATCGGGCTTAAGAAAATAATAAGGTTGATAATTGACGACGCCCCTGTAACGTGGCTGGATCGTCAAATCCCCAAGATTCAAAAAAACGTAACAATTGTTTTTTTGCAGCTTCATCATTCCAGCTTTTGTCTCTTTTCATAATTTCAAGCAATTCATGTGCGGCTTCATTTCTTTTTCCGGCACCATTTAAAGCGGTAGCCAGTTCATAGCGTGCCTGATAATTATCTGGATCCGATTTGATTTTATCCATTAATGCCTGTGTTTCCCCAGTGTTTTTTTTACCTTCCAGAGTAAGCTCAATGGCAGATTTCGCACCTATAATTTCGGCATGATCCTGTATGGATTCCGGAACTTGTTCAAGACTTTCCTGTGCCGCTTCTGGTCCTGCACTGGCAAGAATTGATCGTATCAACCCGCCCCATGCTTCCGGTTTTTCAGGTTCCAGTTCAAGGGCTTGGGAAAAAACACCCATTGCCTCATCGAATTTTTTGTCATGCAACAATGTTTGTCCCTGTTCAATTAAATCCGCGCTGGGCATTGCACTGCCAGCGGTTTTTAATAATTGACTGACAAATTGTTGAATTGCATTTTCAGCTTGCACCCCTTGAAATAAATCGACTATTTGCCCCTGCCAAAAAGCAGCAACCAGAGGGATAGACTGAATGGGAAGGCCGATCTGCATCAACTGTTGGACAAGGGCTTGATTTGCGTCTATGTCGATTTTTACAAGTTTCACGCGTCCTTGAGTGGCATTTGCAATTTTTTCCAATAATGGTGTAAGTTGTTTGCAAGGGTTGCACCAATTCGCCCAAAAATCAACTAAAACAGGAATTTTTTGGCTGGCTTCAATGACTTCCTGAACAAAGTTATTTTGATTACCTTCAATAATACTCGTTTTGGAAGAAGAAGCCGATGAAATGGCTGTTCCATGTTCAGTCAAAAGTTGACCTTTTGCAGGTTGGGACGGGGAGTTAAAAAGCGCCATAAATCATATCCTGTTTCATTTAAATGAAAAATTTGATTCTCATATGTTTAACAATTTCTAGATATTAGAATTGGTTTTTGTATATATTATAGTGGATGAGAGACAGGAAATAAAAATAATTTTTAATTTTTGTTTTTTCCGCTTGCATCTTTAATAGAAATATCATAAAAGGCTTTTACGCTCTTCAGAGCGGGCGTAGCTCAGGGGTAGAGCACAACCTTGCCAAGGTTGGGGTCGTGGGTTCGAATCCCATCGCCCGCTCCAATTAATAATTCATTAAGTTAAATCTTACTTAATATAGATTAATTTTTTAATCAAATAATCATTATATTTTCTGTAGCGTACAAAAGAAATTATATGAAATTAGTTCATATATTGTTATTAAATGTATAAATGCTTGAGAATAAGATATTATCGTCATAACTTGGTTTTTATTTTAAATATTCCAACTAAATATAGTTCGTAATAAATTCAAAAGATTATATGTTTTTTTATTTCAAAAATAATTTATAGAAACTGAAAATTTCCATTATTGATTTTTCTCGGAATTTATTATTTGAATTTCTATCAGAAAAATTTGTCATTTCAACAAATATATATCGTTATTTTTAAATCATATTTTTAAGTTAATATAATAAAATTATCGTAATTAGTGTTTTAAAGCTGTTATGGTCTTTACATGACAAAAAATTGATAATTTTAAAAAACCAAATTTTATAATTTTTAAATATGGTTCAAGAGATTAAATTTAATCAGAAAAAATTGTCTTTATATTGTGCAATAGGTTCGCAGTAATTATGTATCAATCATTATTTTTTTAATGGACTAGATAAAGATTGAAGAGTAATTGTGAAAAAAAAGTTATTGGTTTTACTTTTTATTTTATTGGGATTTGGAATTTGTGTTCAAGCGCAAATTCCATGTCAAAATAAGTTTTTATATGGAAAACCGCCAGTTATTGAATGGCCGATAAAAACAGTCTGCTTCAAAGATTATGCCGCTTCTTTTTCAGATATAACTTTGGGGAATATTTATTCAGCTGAATTTTTGACAAAAAATCAGGTAATGGCCAGTAAGAATATGAAAAGATATGGTAAATTTGATAATCGTGATCCTGTTGTCAGGGATTACAGAGGATCAGGTTTTGATCGTGGTCATATGACGCCTAGTGGAGATATGCCTGATTATCAATCTCAGTTACAGACTTTTATCTCCAGTAATATTGTACCTCAGACAAAGCAGCTGAATAGTGGAAAATGGAACTGGATTGAACATAATGTAAGGAAAATGGCAATATCCTATGATCAGTTATATGTTATAACGGGTTCTTATTTTCAGGAACCGGTCAAAAGAATCGGTTATGACGGAGTATGGGTTCCTTATGCAGTCTGGAAAGCGGTTTATATTCCATCCTTAGAAAAGGCTGGGGTTTATTTTTGTAAAAATTCACATAGGCCTGTATGTTATCGCATGAGTATAGCTTTTTTCATTTACAAAACCGGGATTGATCCTTTTCCAGCGTTATCCAATGATATCAAGGAAAATAAATTTCCCTTGCCTAAACCTGTTCGTCCAAGGGTTAAGTAATATTTTTTATATTTTGAAGACAAGAATTGAATTTAATATGGAATACTGTTTCTGACCTTTTTGAATAGTTAATGAGAATTTTATTGTATTATGCTTTTTATCAGCATATTTTTCATACACTTATGTGTATTGGTAGTACCGGGCTCTGATTTTCTATTAAATTCAAGAACAAGGTTAACAGGCAATAAAAAAACTGTCATTCAAGTTGTAACGGGTACAACATTGGGGGCAATTATCTGGGCTTTGTTCTCGTTGTTGGGATTGCACCTTATTTTTCAATATTACCCTTTTTTACGAGAATTAGTTTTATTTGGCGGGTTAGTTTATTTATTTTATCTGGCATTTCAGATTTACAGATCGGTTGATTTACCATTGCCGGCAAAGCACGGCATTGGTCATTCATATTTTTTTACCGGATTGCTTACCAATTTAACCAACCCGAAAGCTTTACTTTATTTTTCAAGTATTTTTTCAATTATTCATTTTGGGTCAAATCCTTCCAATGTTTTTTTTTATTTTTATTATGATAACGCTTGAAAGCCTGATCTGGTTTCTTTTTGTAGGATTGGTTTTTTCACATTCCGGGATACAGGCCTTTTATCAAATCTATAAGTTCAGGATAGATAGATTGTCAGCATGTGTTTTTATAATGTTTGCATGCTCAATTATATTTAAATTATTTGTAAAATAAACTATCCTTATTATGTATAATTAAGTTGGTATTAAACTATTTAGTATATTCCATGGTTGTGAATATTTGAAAATAGGAACACATAATCAGAGGATTTGTGATGTTAACGATTATTCAATCTCCGTCAAAATATATCCAAGGTGCTGGTGCACTTGAAAAAGTTGGTAAATATGCCTTGATGCTGGCCAATAGTTATTTGGTTGTCGCTGATAGTTTTGTAATGAATTTGACACAAGCCACATTGGAAAAAAGTTTCCAGATTTCCTCGGTGCAGGCATATTTTGAAATTTTTAGGGGAGAGTGTTGTAAAAAAGAGATTAATCGTTTAGGTGAAATTCTAAAGAGACACGGTTGCAAAGGGGTTGTCGGTGTTGGTGGCGGGAAAGCCCTTGATACAGCGAAAGCCATTGCGTTTTATAATAAGGTTCCGGTTATAATTGTGCCGACAGCTGCATCGAATGATGCGCCAACCAGCGCTTTATCTGTAATTTATACCGAAGATGGCGCTTTTGAGGAATATTTGATGTATCCTTCCAATCCTGATATGGTAATTATGGATAGCACAATTGTTGCCAATGCACCCCTTCGTTTATTGATTTCAGGAATGGGAGATGCATTATCTACCTATTTTGAAGCCAGAGCCTGTTATGAAGCAAGAGCTGTCTCCATGGCAGGGGGGCAATCAACATTGGCAGCCTTGAATTTGGCCAGGTTATGTTATGAAACCTTGTTGGAAGAAGGGTTGAAGGCGAAAGCGGCTGTCGAGGCTGGAGTTGCTATAAAAGCTGTCGACAACATTATCGAGGCGAATACGTATTTAAGTGGCATCGGATTTGAAAGTTCTGGCTTGGCAGGGGCACATGCAATCCATAATGGATTAACCGTTCTTGAAGAATGTCATTCCATGTTACACGGTGAAAAAGTTGCATTCGGCACTTTAGCTCAGCTTGTACTTGAAAATGCGAAACAGGAAGAATTGGAAACCGTTCTTGATTTTTGTGTACAAATAGGTTTACCGGTTACTCTTGACCAAATTGGTATACAGGATAATGATGATCTTAAGGGAAAAATAATGAAAGTGGCAAAGGCAAGTTGTGCAAAAGATGACACTATACACAACATGCCTTTCGAAGTTTCTGAAGATCAGGTTTATGCCGCTATTATGGCTGCTGATAGAATTGGTCATAAATGGTTAAAAAACTATAATATTGTTTTGTAGTTGCATTCAATCATACGCAATTTCGTGAGATTGTGTATGATATTTTGTTAATTATTCTGTATTGGATTGAAAATTAATTTTTCTTAAATTAGAAAGCGCCTTAAAATTACATTCCTTGACATGATAAATCATACATGCTTCAGTTTCATGTGGATTTTTTAGGGATTGTCCATCCTGGTCAAAAGATATCCTGCATTTCTTATAGCTGATAATTAATTTATTTTTCTTGAGTGCAAAAGGATCAACAAAACCCGTAATCTCAATTTTGCAGCTTGGAGTGTTATAATGAATCATGCCATAAGCGGGATAGTATGGCATATAACCTACAGCCGCATAATTACCCTGAGTTCTGTTTTCATAGAGGATCAGATTAACGGTGTCCTTTTCGACAGTTTGTTCTGTAATGGATTGTGAGGAATGAGATGGATTCATTGCCATTGTGGGTAAAGATAAAATAATGCAGATAATTGTATATGCATATTTTATTTTTGATATCAAGGATAAGGATTTCATTTGGGTTGACCCTTTTCTTCGGATTTGCTTGAAGAAATATTCTCTTTAATCGTTATCGGATAAATACGGTTTACTATTGGCAATGTTTCAAAAGAGCAAAAATCCCCATGCCATGTACTACAAGGAATTGTCTCACTAAGTATTTTCAATTGATGGTTTTTTGTAATTTGCATAGATATTTTGCAATAGGGATCTTCTTTGGCAGTGAATTCTAGTTTTGATGGATCATGATGGTTGAGTTTCGTATTTCCATGGGTATTTGCCTGACAGGTAGGAGAATTGTAGGCTATTAAAGTTGCTCCAGGATGGATGGGATCTAAGGCTATGACATAATTTTTGCTTATGCCGACATGGCTTTCGAAAATTTCTATTTGTGGTAAAATTCTAGACGATTTATTTAATGGACCGATTTTAACACTGGATTTTGTATTTACAGATCTTGCATATGCCAAATTCGATAAAACAGTCAAAGAGATTATTAGAGACAGGATTGTATACGATAAAAATTTTATCAATCTAAAACTCCACATTTGGGTTTTAATAAAAATTATTCTAAATGAAGGTTTAGGATAAACGTAATCTTGTTCTGATTTCAAGCTTGTAAAAAAAATTAAAGCTTACGAATCAAATTGTGAAAATTAGGATGCCATATTTATAATAATAATGGCATTTATTTTAACTCAGTTCATTTCATAAAAAAGTTGTTGAATAGTATCTAATCCATTAATCTTGTTTGCCAAGATAAGTTGTAACAAAATTCTGGCTTTTTGCGGGTTTAAATCAGCTGCGGCTATAAATTTGTTGGCATCATCATTAACTTCAACATTACGATTGACAAATCCGCTTCCCGTTCTGCTGGATCGAACAACAATAACACCCTTGCTGGCGACCTCTTTCAATGCTTGTATCGCCTGGGTTGATGTATTTCCATCGCCAACGCCAGCAAGGATTATGCCTTTTGCACCTCTTTTGACCGCATCATGAATAAGATCTCCATCCGTCTGGATATGAGAATAAATAATTTCAACACGCGGAAAAGGGGCTTTCTTAGGTATGGCGTAAATATGTTTCCTTGCATTATTGGACGTACGGTAAAAATATACATGATCATTATTGATAATGCCGATTGGCCCTGTATTGGGGGATTGAAAAGTTTGAAGGCTGGTTGTATGGCTTTTTTGAACAGAATGTGCATCATAAATCATGTCATTCATTACTATCATGACAGGTTGGTGATAAGCCTCAGGGCGTGTAGCCAATTTAACAGCATTGACAAGATTGGATGCACCATCTGAACTGATAAAATTGGTCGGGCGCATTGCACCCGTCAAAATAATTGGTTTTTTCGAATTTATAAGTTTATCAAGAAAAAAAGCGGTTTCTTCCATGGTATCAGTGCCATGGGTAATGATAATTCCTGATATCGAAGGATCATTTTCAGCAGCCTGAACTTTTTTGGCCAATTTTAACAAAATTGTATCAGACATATCCTGAGAACCGATTTGCGCCACAGGAACAACATGAATTTTTGCCATGTTTTGTAAAGCAGGTATGGAAGCGATAAGATCTTCTCCTTTGGTGTTGCCTGCTTTATATTCGAGCTTGTCTGTTGTTGCTGATCCTGCGATGGTTCCTCCGGTAGTTAGTACAAGAATCTGTTTTTTTTCAGGTTTGATAACACGATCTATATCATTCATCGGTTTATCTTTCTCAGTTTTTGCATAAGAAGGGGAAAGTAAAATCAGACTTAATCCTATGGGGATAATTAAAAACTGAAAGAGGGGTCTAGGTAAAATATTCATTATATCAGAATTAATTTTATATAATTTAATTATATTGATTGATCCAGGTTACTACCCTACCCATATTCAATATACTATTTTTCTATTAATTAAAAATATTATTATTAATATGCTCTATAGCTCTATAAAGAGACAAGGTACAGGTTAAATGGTTTTAAGTGTGTTCAAAAAAGGCTGTAAACGATTCATGATGCCTTATTTCTCACAGTGGAAGATGACAATTTTACCTGTTTTGCAAAAGGGATATAAAACAGATTTTATACAGATAACTGAAAATTGTGACATGATCTGTTTAATTGATCTATCTTACGCCCTGCATCCACAATCATTCATTAATACGATAGAATTTGAATGTGGAGATCCTACGATAAATCTGAATGAATTCTTGATTTCAAAACGTAAATTTTCAGTCAATATTTCCGGAGGAAAAATAAATACGAAATCGACGATTGCATTTAAAATCATTACTGATACAGGATTAGAGCAAATTTTTACGGTTTTACTGGATGTTATTGGTCAAAATAAAACAGTTTATAATCAAAGGCACGGTTTAAGAAAACCTGAATTATGGGTTATTAACAGCGATCCAGATCAAAATTATAAACAGGAATTTGGATTATCCTGGATTGAAGGTGATTTATTATTAAATCTTAAAACATTTAATCTCTGGCAATATGACCCTAAAATTAATTCAAAATGGTTCAAGATTTTTACAATGCAGGGGGTCGTTAAGCCGGTTTCAATTGAATATAACCTTTCTGACAAATCTTGTCTATCGCAAATTGAAAAATCATCAAGACTTGATATTAAAAGGAATTCATTGTGTAATGAGAATATTGATGTCAAGTCCATTCATACAGATGCATTTATATCTGGGAATCCTATAGGAAAAGGGATTTCTGTCGTTACAGAAGGAATGATTGCCGGACAAAGTCTTTATATTGGAACAGCAGGAATAAAACCTAAAAATATTTATCTTGGTTGTAATGGGGTTGTTTCGACTAAACATCTTTCAGCAGATTTTTTGCAACTCGCATTCTTTTCCATTAAAGAACTGCCAAATTATGTTCCAATAGGCACATTAATATTATGCCATGATTATCCAGGTTATTCTTCACCAGTTTTACTTTGCTCCATCAAGGATAAACCGAAAAATTCTGGGGAATGGAATATTGTTAATGATAAAGTCTTGGTAAAAAATAACATATCGGGAAAACCGGATTTAACTGTAGTTTCTTCCAATTTATCATTATTGGATGATGATAAAATTGTAGAGATAAGACCCTCGGTCACAAATATTTCAAATCGGACTGTTAAACCTGTTCCGTCAGAAAAATCTTTTTCTGCAAATAATCACCATTATATAAGGTTGTCATCCAAAGATTCAATCATACCATATTCAAAGAAAATAGAAAATTCATGGACTAAACTTAAACTGGATAAAATATCCCCTGTTCAAAACATTTCAAATGAATGGCAAAATAAAAATGAATTATGGCAAATTCCCGCAACGGGCTTGTTACAAATAAATGGCTCATTCATATTCAAGGAAGAAAATATGGATTTGTCAGGACCAATCTCTTTTCATGGTGGCGATCAATTGGTTTTAAAAATTGTTAAAACCGGAAAAACAATTCTGTTTCAACCTGTTAATCAAATTGAATTTCCCCTGATTCCTTATATCAATGATGTGATGAATACAATTTGTGCCAGTCCAAAGTTAACTTTTTCTAATGCGATTCCTGTAACAAAAGGAGATCAAATAAGTTTTGAAACGGTTTATTTGCATCAGCCTGATGCCTTGAAAAACAATCTGGACCTGAAAATTAATAAAGCTATTTTCGAGATATATATCTTATAAGTAATTTTATCAGGTTCAAAGTGAAAAATAGTTGAATAACCATACGATTCTATAGCCTGAAACATATACTCATCGATAGATCCAAATTTGTTTGTATAACATATGACAGTATGACCAATGAATATAAATCTTATAAATCAATAGGAAGTTATTTAAATAAATATTCAGTTTTGCTGAGGTAGATGAAGCAAAAAAGTTTGTTTCAATCTTATCTTTGTTGTCTCTATGAAGTTATGCCGCAAATTTATTTATTTCTAGCTTGATGCATTGAAGAAGATGTCCAAATCCGATAAGCAAGAGTTATATCGTCCGGAACATAAACAACGAGGGGTAGTTTGCTATTGTAGTTTATAAAGGTTAAATTGGTCGTAATTGAAACCTGCTTCTCTTGTTCAATGTTCTGTGGACAGGCCATCAGGGTAGAAGCTGGTTTGCTGATTTTGTCTAATCTGTAAAAATCATATCCCCATCCTTGAATTGTTTGTGTTGTCATATGACCGTGGATTATGACCGTGTTACAGTCTGATTTAATTTTTTTCTGGGGAATCAATTCAACACGTGCATTGTATTCATTTGAAAGGGGTGGTAGTTGAATTACGATTCTTTGATATCCTTTTTCTGCTTTAGGCCATATGGATAGTTGATTTTTACCAAGATTAGCAGAAGCATGATATAATGGTATTAAATAACACATGGATAAAAGAAGAAGAAATTGTTTTCGAATTAACATTTTTATTTCCTAAATGATAATTTTAGTTTTTAATTATAAGTTATGATAGTAAAATTATTCAACAAGACCTTGTAATTTTAATCTCAAATATAATTTTTAATTAAAGTAAAAGGGATTTAATATATTAATTTAAATTTTGATAATTTGCAGGGTTGATAATTTGAGGGGTGTTGTTTAATTGCTATGAAACTTTATATTTACGAACATTGTCCTTTTTGTGTCATGACAAAAATGATTTTTGTTTTGAAAAATTATCCCGTCGAAATATCATATTTACTATATGATGACATTCATGGTCCCATGCAAATGGTAGGGCGCAAACAGTTGCCTATATTGGAATATCAGCAAAATCGCTTTATGCCGGAAAGTCGTGATATTATTAACTATATTGATACAACCATAGATAAGCCAAAGATTACGTTGCATGATAATGAAGAAATTATGGAATGGATCAGTCATGTTCAACGTTTTATTTATCGCTTGACCTATCCTCGTTGGGTAAATGCACCGTTTCCTGAATTTTCCACAGAAGAAGCAAAGAAATATTACCGTAAAAAAAAGGACCCCTCTGGCGGGGGATTTGTTTCTGATCTGGCTGATCCGAGCTTGATCCAGAGAACTCAAAAGGCGATTGACTGTCTGGAACCCTTAATGAAAAATTATCCTTTGTTGGATTTGAAACGGCAGCTATCTTGGAACGACTTTTCACTTTACAGTATGCTTCACTCGCTATCGATTATCAAGGGGATTACCTATGGCGTCAATGTTGATCGATGGCGTAAGAAAGTTTCTGAAACATGTTCCATTCCCTTGAATGATGCTTTTGCAAACTGAATGTGTTTTATGTAACTCTGTGATGAATGACTTGACCGATTATTATTAAAACGGGACTACCTATTTTTTTTTGCATAACCAAATCAGGTAAGGTTTTTAAATTTCCGATAATTACCTGCTGATCGTGAAAGGTTCCTTTTTCAATCGCAGCAGCAGGCCATGTTTGTTCCAATCCTTTATCAATAAGTGTTTTACATAAAAGAGGTAAAGAAGAAAGTCCCATATAAATGACCAAGGTTTGGTCTTTAAATATCATGTTCTCCCACGGTAGGTTAAGTTGATCTGTTTTCTTGGTATGACCGGTTAAAAATAAGCAGGCCTGTGCACATTCACGATGTGTTAGGGGAATTCCGGCATATGCCGCACAACCATTAGAAGCGGAGATGCCGGGTATAATTTTAAATGGAATTCCAGCATGCATTAATGCCTCGGCCTCTTCCCCACCGCGGCCAAATATAAAAGGATCACCACCTTTCAATCGTAAAACTCGTTTGCCTTGTCGTGCATATTTGATTAGTGAATCATTTATTTCTTCTTGTTTTAAAGTATGGTGATTTTTTTGTTTTCCTACAAAAAATAATAATGCATCACGACGTATGTAATCTAGGATTTTGGGTGATAATAAATTATCATATAAAATGATATCAGCATTTTGCAGGTGATGAAGTGCTTTTATGGTTAGTAAATCCGGATCACCCGGTCCTGCCCCAACCAGCCATACCTCACCTTTCTTCAAAAAAGGTTCTTTTGCAATATTTTTGAGAAAATCAAATGCTTGTTTTTCTTTTTGTTGGCTAATAAGGGAAGTGCCATAGCCATCAATGAATCTTTCCCATAACCGTTGTCGTTCTTGATGGGTTGATAATATTTCCTTGGCCCAATTCCTGTGTTTTCCGATGAATGAAGCTAATGGACCGATGACTTGTCCGAGTAGAGGTTCAATTTTTTGACGTATTCGCCGTCCCAATACAGGAGCGGAACCTCCTGTGGAGATGGCGATCTGTACAGGATCACGATCAATAATCGAAGGGGTGATAAAGGTAGATAATTCCGCATTATCAACGGTGCAGACAGGAATATTTAATTTTTTTGCCCATAGGGAAATAAGAGTATTATATTCATGATCGTCAGTCGTGATAAAAATTAAGGTAGCGTCTTTCGCATTTTGAATAAAATCATTTTCGTTTAGTAAAGGGGAACAAAATTTAATCAGTTTTTCTTTTTCATAGGTTTGCAATTCTTTATTAAAGGTTTGCGCATAAACTTCAATTTGTACATTTTTTCTTAATAAAAGCCTGATTTTACGTGCCGCAATTTTACCCCCGCCAATTATCACTATTCGCGTTCCATCTATACGCAAAGTTATTGGAAAATAAGAGGGAACTTCCGAATTTATCAAATTGTCATTCATGGATAGTAGAGAGTAAATAGAGTTTCAACTGAAGAAATTTATCTGATAAAAAGCCTCATATTTATTTAAACAAATAATTTGTAAAAATAAAGAGAAAACAGAAAAAACACGTAAGAAAATAGTTCTTAATTGTTCGGGGTGTATCTTTGCGATGACGGATATGATTTTTTATTCATAAATGTGAAAGATATAAATCTCATATCTTGAGAAGCATATTTTTCTTTTGTAAAAAAAGGTTGATGATGATAAATATGAAAACATTATAAATTAAGGTTTGGATGACTATATGAAGACCTATGATAAAGGGGTCAGGCCATTGTAAACAATTAATCTATCCGTAAACAATTCTATCCAACTAAATTGTAGCGTTTCTGAAATAAAGTTAATTTTATGATCAATTTGATGATGCAAGAAACGGATTTTGTCTATAGTGAAAAAAGCCTTGAATATGATCCTACCTAATAATTCACGTTTCAACAAGATCGCTTTTATCTTAGTTTTATTGGGTAGCATAATCTATATTATCCTTCATTTGCGTGAAGACATAATAGGCGTTACTAATCCATCTTTTCTGGCATTTGTATTATTGGCTCTGGCTCTTGTTATTGCTTTGGGTTTTGAATTCATAAATGGTTTTCATGACACGGCCAATGCTGTTGCAACTGTAATTTACAGCAATTCCTTGCCGCCAATTGTAGCTGTTGTCTGGTCAGGTTTATGGAATTTCCTGGGTGTTTTGTGTTCAAGCGGCGCTGTTGCTTTTACAATAGTTTCTCTTTTACCTGTTGAATTAGTTCTCAAGGTTGGAAGTGAAGCTGGATTTTCAATGGTTTTTGCATTACTTCTGGCTGCAGTGATCTGGAATCTGGTAACCTGGTTTTTCGGGATTCCGAATTCTTCATCTCATACTTTAATTGGTTCGATTTTGGGCGTTGGTCTAATGAATCAGTTGCTTATGGGAAATAACAGGGCAAGTGGTGTTGACTGGGGACAGGCTTTACAGGTTTTCAAAGCCCTTGTATTCAGTCCTTTGGCAGGATTTACGATTGCATTACTGGGAATGTTTCTGTTGAAGAATTTTTTGCCCATCACCTCTTTTTACAAAGTACCTGAAGCAGGAAAGACACCTCCTTGGCCGATCCGTTTATTATTGATTCTTACATGTACCGGTGTAAGCTTTAGTCATGGTTCAAATGATGGGCAAAAAGGTATGGGATTAATCATGCTTATTTTGATAGGAACCGTACCAACCGCATATGCGTTGAATAATGCGGTTTCATCAAAACAAGTCGAGAATTTCATGAATAAAGCGGTAGTTATTGATCAAGTTCTCATGAAATATAATAATAATCCTAATTTACCTACAATTGATCAAAGTCGTCAAATTCTGACAAAAACAATTCAGTCCAGTAAAATTTTTCCCGAAACTATTCCTGCTATTCGTATGATGTTGCAATCTATCCAGCATGATGTAAATAACAAGGAAACTTTTAAGCAAGTCCCTGTTGAATATCAGGCCAATTTAAGAAACGATTTGTATTTGGTTGAACAGAATCTGGTGCATTTTACCAAGGTATCTCCCTTGACATCTTCTCAAAAGGATTTATTTGAAAAATTCGAGAAAGAGATTGTCACGGCAATACAATTCATTCCTCCGTGGGTCAAGGCTGTAATTGCAATTGCCCTAGGTTTGGGAACAATGGTTGGATGGAAAAGAGTGGTTGTTACAGTAGGCAGGAAAATTGGTAAAAATGAAATGAGCTATGGTCAAGGTGCGGTTGCTGAAACTGTCGCGATGACAATGATACAAATGGGAAATCAGTTTCATATGCCTATTAGCACCACTCATGTCGTGACTTCTGCGGTGGCAGGAACTGCATTGGCCAATGGTGATGGTATTCAATGGAGAACAATACGTAATATGGCAATGGCGTGGATTTTAACCTTGCCTGTTTCAATTATGTTATCTGCAGTTCTATTTTGGATATTTTTAAAATTATTTTAGTTTGGAATTTATGTTCAATAAACGAATAAAATTTTTGTGTAAAATGTCTATCTACTACTTGAAATAAATAAAAAATCTGTAAATAATTTGGTAAAATTACATATCGTTTTTCTATATTTGTATATAGAAAAACGTAAAGATAAAAATCTGTTTATTGTATGTTTTTATTTCATTCAATAACAAACTGTAAGAGCTAACAAATGTATCATTAAATAATCAAATTTGTTTTGTCATATTAGAAAAAAAATCATAACATGCTTTGTTAATGTTGAGCTGGCTATTCAGGAAACGGAAACGATTAAATATTTGAGTTATTTTTTTATGTATCAAACTAAATCACGCTTCTCCGGAATATAAAGATATTTTTCTTGGATTTGTTAGAATGGATTTATAGCAGTCTGACCATTTATTCTTGAAATTTTTATTGTATAAAATGCTTTCCTGACAGGGGGCAACATACCAAAGATTATTATTAAGTTCCTCTTCCAGCTGTCCTGGTGACCAATTGGCATGACCAAGGGCTAGTAACGCTTTTGAAGGACCATGCCCTTCTGATAAATCACGTAAGATATCCAGGCTTGTACTCAATTTGATTTGTTTTGTTACATAGACTGATTCCTTACCTTTCCAGTCATTTGTGTGCAGAACCAGACCATGGGCATTTTCAATTGGACCACCCGCTGTAATGGAAAAATTATTTGATGTTGGCATCGTTTTAATTCCAAGCTGATTTAGCAATTCTTTTGGAGTTGGTTTGGCAATATGACGGTTAATGACAATGCCCATTGTACCTTCCTTCGGAGAATATGCACAAATAAAAACAACCGTCTGTGCAAATGCGGGTGAGGTTGTAAAAGGACTTGACATTAGAAAACAGCCTGCCAATCCTTTGGTAAGATCAAGGAAAGAATGTGTCATTTTTCAAAGAAACCAAATATAATAATTTATTTAAAATGAGATGATTCAAATTAAACTATACTATCAGATTTAATGAAATGTAAATGAACAGCTTTTAATGGTCCGTTTCAAAAAAATAATTTATAATTGCGGTGATGTAATTATTATAATTTACTTAGTTTTTTAATAGTTAGGGGAATGAAAATCATGAGAGGAACGGTACTGGTCACAGGTGCATCGGCTGGATTTGGAATGGCAATAGCCGAAGTATTGGTGCAGGAGGATTATCAGGTTGTTGCAGCGGCACGTAGGATGAATAAACTGGAATCCCTATCAAGCAAACATCCTGGAAAAATTTTTCCACTTGAAATGGATATGACCAAAACAGAATTGTTTTTGCGTCAATTGGGTAGTTTACCAGCCAAATTTCAGAATATTGATGTTTTGGTCAATAATGCAGGATTGGCACTTGGCGTGGAGCCAATTCCCAATATTGATTTAAAGGATTGGGATCGGATGGTTCAAACAAATATTATTGGATTAATTCATTTGACTCAGTTGGTTATTAGTGGAATGCTTGAAAGAAAGAGAGGACATATTATTTCCTTGGGCAGTATTGCAGGTACGTATCCATATCGTGGTGGGAATGTTTATGGTGCGACAAAGGCATTTGTTAAACAGTTTATGTTAAATCTTAAAACTGATCTGGTTGGCACTGCATTGAAGGTAACAAATATTGAACCGGGTCTTTGTGGGGGAACCGAATTTAGCGAGGTAAGACTAAAAGATTCTGTTAAAGGTAAAGAAGTTTACAAAGGTACAATTCCCTTAACAGCTATGGATATTGCTGAAACGGTACGTTGGATTTTAAGTCTTCCCTCTCATGTCAATGTTAATCGAATTGAACTTATGCCTGTTTGCCAAGCGCCGGGTGGGGTTGCAGTAGTAAAAACAGGAAATTGATATATCGTAATAATTTATCGTTAACATTAAAGGAGCTTTAAATGTCGGATCAATCAATACGTGAGTTGTTAAGAACAAAATATCGTGTAGAGGATGGAAAAAAATTTCTTATAACGGATTATAATGCGGATGATACTGCCGGATTATCCCTATCTCCCAAAGAAGCAAAAAAAGTGCTGAAGAAACGTATTAAACGGTTAAGTTATTTACAAGAGCTGTTATTTGCGAATGGGCATTCAGCTTTATTGGTCGCTTTGCAAGGTATGGATACTTCTGGTAAGGACGGTACGATTAAACATGTCACTTCTGGAATAAATCCGCAGGGCATTACGATAACTTCATTTAAGCAGCCTGGTCCTGTAGAATTGATGCATGATTATTTATGGCGTATTCATATGGCCGTTCCTTCCAGAGGCAAGATTACGATTTTTAATCGAAGTCATTATGAGGAAGTGCTTGTTACCAAGGTTCATCCCTCTATTTTGGCCAATCAAAAACTACCGTTGCGGGTACTTAACAATAAAAATTTCTGGTCTGACCGTTATGAAGATATTCGTAATTTCGAAAAATATATTTATCGACAAGGTATTGGAATAGTTAAATGTTTTTTAAATATATCCAAAGAGGAACAGCGCAAGCGTTTATTGGCACGTTTGGAAAATAAAGAAAAACAATGGAAATTTTCCCCCAATGATCCAAAAGAGCGTCAATTTTGGGAAGAATATCAAGGTGCATATCAAGAGGTTATTGTGCAGACAGCGGCACCAAACGCCCCCTGGTTTGTGATTCCTGCCAACAACAAATGGTTTGCACGTTTGGTTGTCGCGGAAATCATGATTGATGAATTGGAAAAACTTCATATTCCAGAACCCAAGCCAAGTCAAGAAGTTCTGGAATCTTTAAATTCACTGAAAGCTGAATTAGGAGGTAAATTTTCTGACAATAAAGTAGGAAAAAAAATCAAAAAGAATAATAAAATCGGTAAAGATAAAAAAATAAAAAATCTAAATAAGTCTAAGGAATAATCTTCAATGATTATTGAAACTCGTTTTTTTTCTTGGCTGTTCATATTGTCCAGCCTCTTTTTTTACTCTTTTCAAAGTCTGGCACAACCTGCTTCTGATAAATGTGATAATGAAAATTTTTTACATATTCAACAAGAGTATGAAAATAATATTGAACATTTAACTTTTAAGGATGTTCCTGTTCATCTTTGTGGTAAGGTGATCACAGTAAGTGATGCACGTTATACCAGAAGTGGCTTACATGGCTATTTTTATCTTTATGTCGGGAAAGGTGTATCCATTCGAATTGTGAATAATCTCGATGAAATGAAAGCTCCAACCTGGCCTTGGGTAAAAAGAGAGGACTATGCTGAAGTTGTCGGGCGATATTATTATGATAGTCCAAAACATCAGGGAGTTGATTGGACGCATAAGGGAGCAAGCAGAAAATGGCCTTATCCAGGTTATGTGATTATAAATGGTATAAAATATTATTAATTCAATTAGAATTTTAAATATAATAATAGAATTATGCGTTTTGAAACATCATTTTTTTGAATTTTTTTGATGATAAAGTAAAATTTATTTAAACCAGCTCATTTTTTCTTGATGAAATTGAACTTATTTTTTTTAAGCAATTAAGGGATATTTTATTATTTTTTACTACTACATGAACTTTGCCACCTTTTGTTAATGTACCAAACAATATTTCATTAGAGAGGGGTTTGTTAATAAAGTCCTGAATAATACGATGCATAGGACGTGCTCCATACAATGGATCATATCCATTTTCAACCAGCCAATCCTTTGCCGATTTGGAAATTTCTATAATAATGTTTTTATTTGATAATCTAGTGTTTAGTTCATTAATGAATTTATCAACAATTTGAGCAACGATTGGTTTTGATAAAGGTCTAAAATTAATAATCGCATCGAGACGATTTCTGAATTCTGGTGAGAATTTTTCGTTTATGGCCTCGTTTGCATATCCAGCTTGATGATATTTTACAAAACCAATTGCTGAACGAGTAAATTCTGTTGCCCCTGTATTGGTGGTCATAATAAGGATAATATTTCGAAAATTAATTTCCTTACCATTATGATCTGTTAAAATACCATGATCCATTACCTGTAAAAGAATATTATGTAAATCAGGATGAGCTTTTTCAATTTCATCAAGAAGAAGAATGGCATAGGGATTCTGGTCAATTATATCTGTCAACAATCCGCCCTGATCAAAACCGATATAACCGGGTGGTGCACCAATCATTCTTGAAACAGAGTGTTTTTCCATATATTCAGACATGTCGTATCGGATGAGCTTGATGCCAAGATGAATTGAAAGTTGTCGAGCGATTTCTGTTTTTCCAACGCCTGTTGGTCCTGCAAAGAGGTAGTTACCTATTGGTTTTCTTTCGGAACGCAATCCGGCACGGGAAATTCTTATGGCTGAAGCTAATGTCTCAATTGCTTGATCCTGTCCAAAAATAACTTTTTTCAATTTATTATCAATTTGAGAGAGAAGCTTTTTATCACTGGTTGAAACAGTATTTTCAGGAATGCGGGCTATATTAGCAACTGTTTTTTCAATGTCATTGACTGTAATCGTTTTTTTGCGTTTTTTGGCAGGGGAAATGGCCTGTATTGCACCAACCTCATCAATTATGTCTAATGCTTTATCCGGAAATTTACGGTCATGGATATATCTGGCAGATAGGGTAACTGCTGTTTCAAGAGCATCATGAGTGTATTTAACATTGTGATATTTTTCATAATTTTTTTTAAGACCTTTTAAGATGTTGATTGTTTCATCTATCGAAGGTTCGGGAATATCGATTTTTTGAAATCTTCTGACTAAGGCATGATCTTTTTCAATATATTGCCGATATTCTTTATAGGTAGTTGATCCGATACATTTTAAACTGCCTTCGGCGAGTGCAGGTTTTAAAAGGTTTGATGCATCCATGGATCCGTTTGTAGTGGAACCAGCTCCGACTATTGTATGAATTTCATCAATAAAAAGAATGGCATTTTTTTCTTGTTTAATGGATTGAATGAGGGATTTTAAACGTTCTTCAAAATCACCTCTATATCGTGTACCAGCCAATAAAACTCCCATGTCTAATGCATAAATTATGGAATTATGCAATAACTCAGGTGCTGTCTTGTTTACAATCTGTAAGGCCAGACCTTCTATGATAGCGGTTTTTCCTACACCAGGATTTCCAACCAATAACGGATTGTTTTTTGTTCGACGTGCCAATATTTGGATTGCACGCCGAATTTCATATTGCCTTCCAATCAAGGGATCAATACGGTTTTGACGGGCTTTATCGTTTAGATTAACGCAATAAAGTTGTAAGGGATTGGTATTCTTAGAGTTTGAATTTTCTTTTTCAGTATAGGTAAACAGATCATTCAACTGGTTATCGATATCATTCTGAGGTAAAAAATTTGATCCAAAAAAATGGGTGGATTCTGTATTTTTTGTTATACCATGTGCGATAAAATTCAGAATGTCCAATTTTGACAAATTATGCATTTGTAAAAAGTAAACCGCATGACTTTCCTGCTCAGAAAAAAGAGCAATTAAAACATGCACGGCACTAATTTTTTCACTTGGGTCTGAAGAAAGATGGACAGACGCGTTTTGAATGACCCTTTGAAATGCATGCGTGGGTTTGGGGGATGGTTTTTTTTCAGTTACTAGAATATTCAGGTCATTTTTAATAAATGTGAAGATATCTTGACGTAATTTTTCAAGATTTATCTGACAGGCTTCAAAAATTACAATAGCATCGGGATCGCCTGTTAATGCATAGAGCAAATGTTCAAGCGTCATGTATTCATGTTGAAAATTTAAAGCAAACTCAAAAGCTTGTCGTAAGGAATGTTCTAAGTTATCAGATAACATCATTTAAACTTTCAAACTGTGAAATATCGAAAGAGAAATCCTACATATTCCTTTTATTTAATATAGTTATTGAAAAGGGTTTATACAGTTAATATTTTGATCAAATCATATTTAATTAAATTTATTCTTTTTCTAATAGGCATTGCAGTGGATATTGATGTTGTTTGGCAAGATTCATAACCTGCATAACTTTTGTTTCAGCAACCTCGTATGTGAATATACCACATATTCCTATTCCATTGTGATGGATTTTTAACATGATTGAAACAGCATTTTCAGTTGTTTTTCTGAATATTGTTTCCAATGTGTAAATGACAAAATTCATGGGAGTGAAATCATCATTGAGCATAAGAACTTTATACAGGGTGGGTTTCTTCAAATTTGTTTTTGACAGCGTTTTTGTGTTCTTTCTAGAATCATGCTGGTTCTGGTTGGAAGTCATACAATAAAGAGAAAATGATTTACTAAAGGGATTCATTATGATGTATTTGGAGTGCATTTTATAAATTTCATAAAATATTTTGTTAAGGTTCAAATTAAGGAAGAATTTAATTGAATGATTTTGATTTGGACTTGTATGGTTGCAAAATATGGCGTAAATTCAGACGTATATTTTTTATATGAATATAAAGTCCCAAATATATATTCGTAAAGATAGTGGTGTAATTTCTTGTAACGTTTTGTTTAACATGGGGATTTGATTCCAAAAATAAACAAAACAATTTAAGAAGTTAATCATTTTTAAAGGTCAAGTAAACGTTTAATGAAAAAGAAGCTGGAAAATTAAAGTGTCCACTTATTGCAATCATATAAAAAAATTGAAACAGTTAAACTTTACTGTAAGTCTTAAGAAAATTATGAGAAAAACGTCCAGGAATTTTTTCTTAGTTTTTTTTACGGCTGTATATTCCTATACACTATTTTATGCGCATTATGCCCATGCCCAGTATGTAGGAAGAATCAGTTCAATTGTAATAGACGTTAATGGCCGAGTCTTGTCAGAACAGGATGCTGATTTGAAACGGTTTCCAGCCAGTTTGACAAAAATGATGACCTTATATATGGCATTTCGTGCCTTAAATGCCAATGCCATACGATTTGATCAGAGAATTCCTATAACCATTCATGCAGCTTCAATGGAACCTTCCAAATTAGGAGTCCGTCCAGGTTCATATATTACTGTCAGGGAAGCTGTTTTAGGCTTGATTACTAAATCCGCGAATGATGCGGCTAGCGCTCTTGGCGAATTTATTGGAGGTGGAGACGAAGAACGCTTTGCCAAAATGATGACTCAACAGGCCAAAGTTTTGGGAATGAATCGGACACGTTTTTATAATGCTTCTGGCCTTCCAAATCCTGGGCAACTAACAACTGCACGTGATTTGGCAATTTTGGCACAACATTTGATTTCGGATTTTCCTCAATATTATCCTTTGTTCAGAACACCTTACTTTTATTTTCGTGGACGGACAATTCCCAATCACGATCCCCTGTTAAAAGGTTATGCTGGCGCGGATGGGTTAAAAACAGGTTATACAGCTGCGGCAGGGCATAATCTTGTAGGATCAGCCGTTCATGATAATGTCCGTTTGATTGGTGTTGTTATGGGTGCACCAAGTAATGGTTCACGAAATCAATACATGATGAGTGCACTAGATGACGGATTTGCAAAAAGTGGTGTGGCTCCTGTTGCTAGACCGGTTTATCTGGCAAGAACAAATTCCTTGAAAAAACACTCACGTTATAATAAACATCCAAAAGTAATTCTTGTTCGTGCAGCCCGTACTACAAGAGGTAAAAAGTCGGTTGAAGTGGCACAGGCCTCGTCACGTACTTCAATTGCAAAAAAACGGGATTCGATTTTTAAGCGTAATATCAAAAAGGCGGCTGTGAGACATCATACCATATCCAGACATAATCGGAAAAAGTAAGACTGGACAGGGATCATAATCCTAGCTAGGTATATAAGAAAAGTTCGTAAATTATACCAAGTTATTTATTATTGGTAATTTGATAAAGTCTTATTGGAGAGTTAGGAATGACAGATCGTCGCATGATGTTTTACACTCAAGAGGATTTTGTTGGGTTAAGAGCTGTGGGACGTTTGGCAGCAGAAACACTTGACATGATTACTCCTCATGTTCAGGAAGGTGTTACAACAGACGAACTTAACCAGATTATTCATGATTATACAATTGATAAAGGTGCCATTCCAGCACCACTTAACTATCGTGGTTTTCCAAAATCTTGTTGTATATCTATCAATCATGTAGTTTGTCACGGTATTCCTGGGGATCGTAAATTAAAAAATGGAGATATTGTTAATATCGATGTTACATCTATTCTTGATGGATGGTTTGGTGACAGTAGCCGTATGTATGTCGTTGGCAAGGCCTCACGTTTGGCACAACGATTGATAGATGTAACCTATGAAAGTCTGAAAAGGGCAATAGATATTGTTAAACCCGGGAACACTTTGGGAGATATAGGTTACGTCATTCAGCAATATGCAGAATCACAGCGTTTTTCTGTTGTACGCGATTTTTGTGGTCATGGAATTGGACGCGTTTTTCATCAAGAACCTAATGTATTGCATTATGGAAAAAAGGGGCAGGGACTTGTGCTAAAACCAGGAATGGTTTTCACTATTGAACCTATGTTAAACGCTGGTAAGGCAGACGTTAAAATTCTTGATGATGATTGGACAGCCGTAACGCGTGATCGATCTCTTAGTGCGCAATTTGAACATATGATGGGAGTAACTGAAGATGGATGTGAAGTATTCACCTATTCACCTAAAGGTTGGAATTGTCCTCCTTATATTTGATGATTTTTATCAAAATGGAAATTAATAAATCAAAATTTGATAAAGAGTTGTATAAAATGAATATTTGTTTGAAATTCTAATTTAAGACTAATAAATTCATCAAAACAATATAGATTAGAATTTCAAAAAGTTTTAATATTGAGTTATTTAGAATTTCTAAATAGAGTTAAAACTTAATTTAAATCAAGTTTTTTATTTTTGAGAACACCAAATAATTATTTATTTCATAAAATTGTTATAAATTAAAATATTTACCATAGGATAAGAATGCTTTGGTCTTGTATTTAAACAATATATCAAGACCAAAAGTTTTAATTAATGTTTTAAAAACGTTCATTAAACTGGCATTATTATAAAATTGACTATCGAGCATAATAAATGATGTTAATTTGTTTAGTTCAATTAAAATTATAAATAATAAAACAAATGGTTGTCTTATTAAGTCTTTATTTAATTATTATATATAGATATTATAAGTCAATTTATAGTGATTTGAACTTTCAAAAATGAAAGATATAAAATGTCCAATTTCTTTTTTAATGATCGTGCTTCATTAGTGAATGATGCTATTGAAGGTACATTAGTCACAGCTCCCTATAATAATCTTGTGAAACTTGATACTGACCCTTCTATGAGAATTGTGGTTCGTAAAGACTGGGATAAGAAAAAAGTTGCCGTTATTTCGGGGGGGGGATCTGGACATGAGCCTACTCATTTAGGATTTGTTGGTAAAGGAATGTTGACAGCCGCTGTATGTGGCGATTTGTTTGCCTCTCCTTCAGTTGATGCCGTATTGACCGCCATTACAACAGTAACAGGTGAAGCTGGCTGTTTATTGGTAATCAAAAATTATACAGGAGATCGTCTAAATTTTGGACTTGCGGCTGAAAAGGCAAAACAGTTAGGCTACAAGGTAGAAGTTGTTATGGTGAAGGATGATATTTCTTTACCTGACAATAAACAGCCACGTGGTATTGCTGGTACTATTTTTGTCCATAAAATGGCCGGTTATGCTGCCGAGACCGGGTATTCTCTTGAGGAAGTTAAAAAATTTGTTGATTATGCAAATAGGCAGATTTTTAGCCTGGGAGTTGCCATGACTGGGTGTGATTTACCCCAGTCCCAAAGTGATGATAAACGAATTCCGGAAGGATCTATTGAACTGGGTCTTGGTATTCATGGTGAACCAGGCGCCACGACAATTAATACTCAAAATAGTCGTGAAATCATGGATATCATGACAGCAAAAATCAAGGCTTGTATAAATGATTCGGATCGTCTTGCCGTCATGTTGAATAATCTGGGTGGTGTTTCGGTTACAGAAATGGCCATTTTGGCTAAAGAACTTTCATATTCTGCACTTGCTTCAAATATTGACTGGATTGTAGGACCAGACTGGTTTACGACAGCGCTTGACATGAAGGGTTTTTCATTATCAGCCATGGTTTTGGATGACAAGATCGTCAGCGCTTTGACAGCACCTGTTGAAATTACAGGATCTTTTAAGGCTGTTCAACCTACTAAAATTGTACATATGCCTGTTAATCCTGTTGAAACTAAAGTGCAATTCACACCTTCTGATAATCCAGTTGTGGCACATATTATCGCCGTTGTTACAAAGACATTGAGTGATCTTGAAGGAAAATTGAATGATCTGGATGCCAAGGTTGGGGATGGAGATACAGGTTCAACATTTGCTGCAGGGGCAAGAGGTATTGCCGAATTGTTAAATACCAATCAATTACCCTTAACCGATCTGACAAAACTCTGTCTAGTCATTGGTGAAAGACTGGCTGTTGTTATGGGGGGCTCCAGTGGTGTTTTAATGTCGATTTTCTTTACTGCAACAGGTCAAAAAATTGCTGAAGGTTCATCATTTGTTGAGGGTCTTGTATTTGGCTTAAAACAGATGAAACATTATGGTGGGGCTGATCTTGGGGATTGTACGATGATTGATGCGTTACAACCTGCTTTGGAAATATTGCTTAAAGATCAGAACGATTTAAAAGGTGCCGTTCAAGCGGCTGAAAAAGGCGTTGAAAATACGGCAAAAGCAACGAAAGCAAATGCAGGACGTTCATCCTATTTGAACAGTGGTAGTTTGGCGGGAAATCCTGATCCGGGTGCTGTAGCTGTCGCAGATGTTTTTGCAGCCTTGTCAAAACAGTGTCCAAATAGATAAGTTATAAATTATTCTTGAAAAGCTGGCTATGTTATAATAACAAGCTAGCTTTAATTTTTTGATAATGAGAAATTAAATTTTATTGGTCATATACTTCTACTTGATTTAAATGTAATACATTTTCATCATAAAGACTTATTTTGACATACTGGGCGTTAATATTATTCACTCTTATAATTAATGGGTTGCCATCGGCTCCACCAAAAATAATTCCGTCAGGATAATCAGCGACAATTATCCAGTTTTCGTTATCATCAGATACTTCAACTTTTATTTTTGAGGCACGATCTTCAAAGTTTAGACGATTATAAATGATTATGTGTTTAATGTTGATTGTGCGGGGTAATTCCAGTTTCCACCAAGGGTTATATTCTGTTGCAGTATGAAAATTGTAATCTGGACCAATACGTCCATTAACTGCGCCCGCAGCATCTTTGTATATGTCATTGAATTTTGAAAATGCACAAACGGATGATTGTGAAGCTTTACCGCCAAGCGCCCAGTTCACGGCCTCAGGTTTTTTTATCCACCTTTCCTGAAGTGCAATTTCATTGAATTGTTGATAAAAACCTACATTTCCTGTTTTTTTTATTGTATCATGAATATATTGGTAAAAGTCACTGGGCTTAAGATTCTTTAGACCTCTTCTTAATGAAGAACGTGGATTGAAAATTGGATTGATACCATCATGTGTAATGCAACGTTCCACAAAATCTTTGCCTTTGACAGGATGGCATATCGTGCCATGAATGTTAACATATGGATCAAGATAGTAATAACCACTACAAAAATCATATGGTTGTAATTTGCAGAAGTTGCGCAATTCTTCCACAATAGGGTTTTCCATTTCAAAAACAGCTGATGGAATAAATCCCTCACAATATGGCCATATGATGGAATTATCATTATTGTATAGGTGTGAAATCTCCTGTTTTTTCATAAGAAGATGGTCAATTGCCCGGGCGGATAGTGCCAATACCGGTAAAAAACAATATTTAGAATTTTTAAAATAGGGTGTTATCGTATCTTTGAAAACCCAATGATCCGGTATGCTTAAAATGTTGTGGGCAATTAAATCTGTCTGTTTTTTTTCAAGGGATGTTATTAAGGGGTCTAGATTAATATTTATTAAGACATCATTTTCAATCATTATATAATGATTATAGTTAGGTAAGGCTTTGCGTAAGGCATATAAAGGATAATCAGCGTTATACCATAAAGTTTTTTGACCGGGAATATTCGGGATATTGAATTCAGAAAAATCAGAGGTATGACCTATTTTAGGAAAATCACCTACATCCAAGATCTCCCTGCTTTCATCAGCAAGAATAACAAAATCAGCTTTGCTAAAAGAACCTTTAAGGCGTCTTGCCATATATTCGATATCATCATTCCAAATATGAGTTCTAAATGCAATAATAACACTCATTGAAAAAACCTTAAAATAAAATATTGAAAGTTAATATATATTTTGTAAGTGTTATTTTGTCTATTTTTATATTAAAAATAAAATTGTGTTATGTTTGTTTATGCAAGATATAAAAAATATTTCTTTAATAGATTTTTTCAGAAATATTTTAATTAAATAATACACGTTCAGGAAGTGATATGAAAAGCGTAATCAAAGAAATAAGACAAAAAAAATATAAATATTCATTAGGTATATTACTCATTTCAAGTGGTTGTTTTTCTGGGGCAGTTTATGCGCAGGTTGGTAATGGGGTTGATGCCTTAGCGTTTGGTGAGGTTGCTCAAGAAACCATGTCTTCAGAACCTGTTGTGGCGTCAAAAGGAATGGTTGTTTCGGCAAGTAATCTTGCTGCAAAAATTGGATCTGAGGTTTTAAAGAATGGTGGAAATGCAGCTGATGCAGCTGTGGCAGTTGCCTATGCAATGGCGGTTACCTATCCTGCCGCTGGAAATTTAGGGGGCGGGGGGTTCCTCACGCTTCGTTTACCAAATGGACAGGCTTATTTTATAGATTTTCGAGAGAAGGCGCCAAAAGCAGCAACTTCCAAAATGTTTGTTGACAGTAATGGAAAGAAAATTCCCAATGCTTCTATATTGGGATGGAAAGCTGTTGCTATTCCCGGAACGGTGGCAGGTATGGAAATGTTGCGTAAACGATGGGGAAGCAAGTCTCGTGCGGAATTAATGGCCCCAGCTATTAAACTTGCGCAAAATGGATATATCTTGACGCAGGAAGATATCGATCTGATGGCGACTTCTCTGTCTGATTTTGCCAAAGATCGCAATGCAGCTAAAATTTTTCTTAAATCAGATGGAAATCCATGGAAAAAAGGGGATATCTTTCGTCAAAAAGATTTGGCAGATACCTTGCAAACTATTTCAAAGCATGGGGAAGATGTTTTCTATCATGGTTCAATTGCAAAAAAAATAGTTGATGCCAGTAAAAAGCATGGTGGAATATTGTCCTTGAAAGATTTTGAAAATTATCATCCACGAATGATGCTGCCATTAACTTGTTCTTATCGAGGTTATCATATTGATACAGCCCCGCCTCCAAGTGGAGGGGGAATAGCTTTGTGCGAAATGTTAAATATTTTATCCGGTTATGATTTACATAAAATGGGTCTTCAGACAGTTCCTGCGGTGGAAAGACAGGTTGAAGCAATGCGTCGGGCCTATTCAGATCGGAGAGATTTGGGGGATCCAGAATTTGTTGATAATCCTGTAAAACACCTGAATGATCCCGATTATGCAGAAAAAATACGTCAAAGCTTGACCTTTAAAAAAGCGGTTGTTTCTTCCGACTTGATTCCCGGAAAGGTTACCGAGGCAACATCGTCGAATAAGAAGGAAAGAAAAGCAGTAATATCACATGAAAGAAATGAAACGACGCATTTTTCTGTTATTGACAAGGATGGCATGGCGGTTTCATTAACCTATACGCTTAATGGCTGGTATGGAGCGAGGGTTGTTGCTGGCAATACCGGTATAATTATGAATGACGAAATGGATGATTTCTCCACGGTGCCAGGTGAAGCAAATATGTATGGAATAATCGGGGGTAAGGCTAATGAAATTGCCCCGGGAAAAACGCCCTTATCTTCAATGACACCAACAATAGTTTCCAAAGACAATAAGGTCTTTATGGTAATAGGCAGTCCCGGGGGGTCAAGAATTCCCACTATTATTCTTTCTGTGATAACAGGTGTCATTGATTACAAAATGAATATTCAGCAGGCGATTAATCTCCCCCGTATACATGAACAATGGCAGCCTCAGGGAATTCAGCTTGAACATAATGCGTTAAGTGGTCAAGTTCGGAAAATTTTAAAAAGAAAAAACTATCCCTTGGATCTTTACTCTACTTGGGGAATTGCCGAAGGGATTCTTGTTGGACATGATAAAAACGGAAAGACTGTTTATTATGGCGGGATGGATTATCGTCATGCTGGCGGGGGAGCGATAGGATATTAATTTTTGATTATACATATAAAAAATAATTTTTTTTAAAATCAAAAAAAATACTTGCCAATTTTTTTTAATTTGTAATAGAAAGAAACTGGAAAGCTTGGGTGGACGAACACCTTGTGAACTCGGTCAGGTCCGGAAGGAAGCAGCCATCACGAGTATCGTTTGGGTCATTCAAGCTTTCCTTGGATTTAAGACAAATAAATTAGAATCTCAGGTAATTTAGTGGTATAATCAAAATTCGCAAAACCTGATTTTATCATATTTTCTGGAATGGTTGTTAATGAAAGATATTCCGGACGAGCAATTACCCACCCCAGATATAGAGTCTGCTGGATTATTTGAATCCTTATCGAGCGATGATTCTGAGATCAAACCCTCATCTGATGAAAAGTCCTATCGTGTCTTGGCACGAAAATATAGACCTCAGGATTTCAAGGATTTGATCGGTCAAGAAACGATGGTACAGACTCTGCGCAATGCTTTTGCAATGGGTAGAGTTGCTCATGCTTTTATGCTTACGGGAGTTAGAGGAGTTGGCAAAACAACAACCGCCCGTATTATCGCGCGTGCATTAAATTGTATAGGGGTTGATGGTCAGGGTGGACCTACGGCAGATCCCTGTGGTGTTTGTCCAAATTGCAAGGCAATTTTGGCAGATCGGCATCCTGATGTATTGGAGATTGATGCAGCTTCTCATACAGGTGTTGATGATGTAAGGGAAATTATAGACGGTTCACGTTTCCGTCCCATTCAGGCCAGGATGAAGGTTTATATCATTGATGAAGTTCATATGTTATCGCGTAATGCGTTTAATGCATTGTTGAAAACACTCGAGGAGCCACCTGACCAGGTTACATTCATTTTTGCGACAACTGAAATTCGCAAGGTTCCCGTAACGGTATTATCACGTTGTCAACGGTTTGATCTGCGACGTGTCCCGCAGGATCAGCTAAGTCAATTTTTTCAAAAAATTTCAAATCGGGAAAAAGTAAACATATCTGATGAGGCTATTCATTTGATTGCGCGTGCAGCTGATGGATCGGTCCGGGATGGTTTATCCTTGTTAGATCAGGCTATTGCACTTGGCCGTGCCACTATCCCTGATCAGCCAGAAAATGATAAACTGGATCATGAAATTACGGCTGAAGCTGTTTCAGGCATGTTGGGATTTGCGGATAAAACCCTAATATTCGATTTACTTGAAGCAATTATGTCAGGAAAAGCTGATCAGGTTCTAAGCTTGACTGAACAGGCTTATGCAGGCGGCATTGACCTGGGCGTGTTATTATCCGATCTTCTGGAACTAATTCATCTTATTTCAAGAATGAAATCATTGCCAAATCTGCAAAATAGTTCTGAGCTATCAGAACTTGAACGAAATCGTGGTGGTCATCTGGCTTCCACACTTTCCATACCCCTATTGGGTCGCGCATGGCAAATGCTGCTTAAAGGGATTAAGGAGGTTGATATGGCTCCCAATCGTAAGGCAGCAGCTGAAATGATTTTGATTCGTTTATGTTTTATAGCCGATTTACCCACTCCTGGTGAAATAATCAATCATTTATCCAATTCCCCTGAACAGAAGTTAGACCAATATTCTCATCATTCCTCATTATCATCTTCATATATGCAATCATCAAAGCCAACGTCATTGGTATCTGTAACAAAAGGGGGTAGCAATTTTCATGGATATGATAAAGCTTATGCCATAAATCCATTGATACAACCAAAAACTGAAGTCCTGTCATTGCCTAAACAAAATCCCGAGATCGAAAATCCTCGAATTTTATGGAACAGTTGGCGGGAAATTATATCTTTTGTAAAGCAGCAACAGGCTGCAATTTTGCATGCCCATTTACGTAATGCGGTTCATCTGGTTAAATTCGCACCACCAATGATTGAAATAAGAATTGAAGATAGGGCTCCCGCAAATCTGCCCCAACAATTATCAAGATTGTTGAATGAACATTCAGGGTTGCGATGGACAATTGTTCTTTCCCAGCAAAAGGGTGAACCAACCTTGATGGAACAGGAATCTTTACAGGCTCAAGCCGATTTTGACGAAGTTGCATCTGAACCAATCGTAAAAGAAATTATGCGTATATTTCCTGGGGCTGTTGTTAATAAGGTTATCAATCCACATCTTGATGAATATGGTCTATTTCCAGAACACAATTCATTTACAGACAGGGATGAGCAAAGTATGTCAGATCTTGAAACTGAAAAAAAATCAGCAATGATAGATGATATTGACGAATTGACATATAATTAGTCCCAAAATTAAATTTTGAAAGAGAATTGAATGAAAAATTTTGCCAATCTTATGAAACAAGCTTCTCAAATGCAAAGCAAGATGACCGAGATGCAAGAAAAGCTTGCCGCCATTACAATTGAGGGTGTTTCAGGGGCCGGTATGGTAACTGTAACATTGGGTGGAAAAGGTGACATGAAATCTATAAAAATCGACCCCAAATTGGCTGATCCAGCTGAAATGGAAATGTTGCAGGATCTTATTGTTGCAGCTTACAGTGACGCACGTAGGCGACTTGATGAAACAACACAGGAGGAAATGCAGAAAGTTACCGGGGGAATAAATCTTCCTGAAGGTTTAAAATTTCCTTTCTAATTGACCAGAAGTTATCTTGTGAATATGGGTAATAAAGGTAATTTTTTGTTAGTTAATTATCTTGGTAAGAAGAGGGTATCGTGGGTGGTCCGGAAATTGAACGGCTAATTTCTTTATTTGGTAAATTACCTGGTTTTGGACCACGTTCGGCGCGTCGTGCTGTTTTGTCATTACTAAAACAGCCACATTCCCGTATGATTCCCTTGGCAAACGCGTTAGAACAGGCAGCCAAGATGGTGAGAATCTGTTCTTCCTGTGGTAATTTGGATAGCAGTGACCCATGCCAGATCTGTAATGATTTAAATCGTAATCGTGAATTGATTTGTATCGTTGAGACAGTTGGGGATTTATGGGCACTGGAAAAAACCGGAGCGTTCAGGGGATATTATCAGGTGTTGGGCGGCACCTTATCCCCCTTGGCTGGGATAGGGCCAGAGGATTTAAATCTAGCGCCTCTTTTAAAACGGTTGAAGCGCAATGAAGTCAAGGAAATTATTCTTGCACTTGGTGCTACGGTTGAGGGTGTAACAACTATGCATTGGCTATATGATCAATTGTTACCCTGGCATGTAAAAATTACCCGTGTTGGTCAAGGCATTCCAATGGGTGGCTCACTGGAAATTCTTGATGAAGGAACCCTGACAGCGGCTTTGACCGCCAGACGTCCAGCTTAGTTATGCAAATTCGTAATTTTTTACTGCAAAAATCATGTTGTTTATGATAATAAGTTGCATCTTTACAAAATAAAGGAAAGTTCTGTGTCCAATCAAGGGAGATCAACTAATTTTTTCCCAGTTTCTGATTCACTCCCTAAAGTTGCTTTTATTACGGGGGCGACCGTAAGGTTAGGGCGTGAAATTGCTTTAACCTTGGCAAGATTTGGATTTGATATTGTTTTACATGCCCGTAAGCGCACTCAAGAAGCTGAAACATTGATAGAGGAAATTCGGCAGCTTGGGAGAAATGTAATTTTACTGACAGCCGATCTTTCCGATGCTGATCAGGTTAAACGCATGATTGAACTGGCAGTAGATCAATTGGGATCAATAGGTATTCTGATTAATAATGCAAGTGTATTTGAGCGCGATGAATGGGATAGTGTAACCCTGCAATCCTGGCAAGAACATTTAATGCCCAATTTATGGGCCCCTTTTCAGTTAATTCAGGATTTTGCAAAATTATTACCGAAGCAATCTAGTGGATGTGTTATTAATTTGCTTGATCAACGTGTATGGTCTCTAACACCACATTTTGTCAGTTATACAGTTTCCAAATCCGCATTATGGACATTAACACAAACAATGGCCCTAGCATTGGCACATAAATCAATTCGAGTCAATGCTGTTGGACCCGGTCCAGCAATGGCCCATAAACGTCAAACCGCCGAACAATTTGCCAATCAATGCAAATCTGTTCCGTTGCAGCGTGGCACGTCTGCACAGGAAGTGGCGCGAGCGGTACTAAGCTTGATATGTTTACCCTCTGTAACGGGACAGATGATCGCTTTGGATGGAGGGCAACATTTACAGTGGTCACCGACATTAATGCCAGATAAAAACGAGTAAAACAGGATTTATTTATGAATTTTTCCCTAGTATGGTCAGGGCACTATGACATACCCTTACGTCGTATTTTTATTCGTGACTTAATTTTGATGGCACGTATAGGTGTTTATGATTTTGAACAGGAAAATACTCAGCGTATTCAATTGAATATTTCCATTGGAATTCAGGAAGAAAAAGGCGTTGGTCCAGATATTTTATCCCGGACGGTATCCTATGCGGATATTGTTGATGATGTAAAAGACACTGTTCTTCAGACCCATTTTCATTTGGTCGAAACGTTGGCTGAGACCTTGGCTGACCGTATCTTGAAAGATAAGAGGATTCAGGTTGTTCGCGTCATGATTGAAAAACTGGATATTATTCCGGAGACAGCTGGGGTCGGCGTTGAAATTGAACGTTGGAATAGATAAAGTCTGCTATTAATACCAGAAAATTTGCAAAATACTTTTTTATCTTTAATTGATTAAATACAAATTTATTAAAATTCAAGTTTGTTATGATATCAAATGTGATTTAAATGGTAAGACTGGTTAATGTATTTATAATCAGAAAAGAGGAATTCATAATGAATTCCTGTATCATTTTTAAGAATCGTTATCGTCGTCGTTATTTTTAATTGCTTCTATTTCAGAGCCGATAGCATCAACATCGTCCTCAAGATCTGAAGCATCCTCAATTACATCATCGACATCAGCATCTGAATTTTCCAGATCATCAGTATCAATAATGGTATCGATTTCTTTTTCTTCGTCCAGATTGCCGCTTCCTTCAATTTGACGATGACGAGGTAGTTCAATGGGTTGTTCAGTGCCACATTTTGGGCATACAGGTAACATTTTGTTTAAATCATAAAAACGAGTCCCACAAGCACAACATGTTCTTTTAATACCCAATTCTAGCTTGACCATTTATGTATCCTGTTCTCTGATCGAAAAAATAAAACATAAATATGGCGAAATGCCAGTTTATTGTCTTATTGTCAAATGATAAAATACGATTTGTTGATTTAAATCAAAGTTTTTTTTGTTTTTATACTCTATTTGTTAAATTGGAAAATAAAATTATGACAGTTACTCACTCAAAACAACCACTTGTTGTTTCTTTTCTACAACAGCCTTTGAAAGGAAAAGTGAATGTTCCAGGTGACAAATCAATCAGCCATCGTGCTCTAATGTTATCGGCTCTGGCAAATGGAGAAACAAAAATCACGGGGTTGCTTGAGGGTGAGGATGTTATGCAAACCGCTCAGGTCATGCGTGCTTTGGGAGCAATTATTCATCAAAAGGCACCCGGTGAATGGCACGTTATAGGCAAGGGGGTTGGATATCTGAATGAACCCGATGATGTTTTGAATATGGGAAATTCCGGAACGTCAGCGCGGTTGTTGAGTGGGATTTTATCAACACATAATATTTTCAGCGTTATGACAGGTGATTGCAGTTTGAGAAAACGCCCCATGAGAAGAGTTATAGAACCCTTGAGCCAGACTGGTGCCCAGTTTATTACGCGCAATGAAGGACGTTTGCCTATGGCGATCAAGGGAGTGGAAAAGGCTAATCCCGTTACATACCGGTTACCTGTTGCGTCTGCCCAGGTAAAATCCGCCATTTTGTTGGCGGGTCTAAATGCCAATGGCATGACAATTGTAGAAGAACCGATTGCAACAAGAGATCATACAGAAAATATGTTGAATCATTTTGGGGTAAAGGTTGATATTAGAACTTTAGCTGAAAAAGGTCGCAAAATCTGTTTGCAAGGCCCAACAAAACTAGTAGCTAAAGATGTTAATGTTCCAGGTGATCCATCCTCTGCTGCATTTTTGATGGTAGCTGGCTTGATTATTTCCGGATCAGAAATACTGATAGAGAATGTCGGACTTAATCCTTTGAGAACCGGGATAATTGAAGCGTTGAAAATGATGGGAGCAAATTTGCAGATATCTAATAAGCGTCAGGAAGGTGGTGAAATAACGGGTGATATCATTGTTAAAAACACGACATTAAAGGGTGTTGATCTTCCGGCTTCAATTGTCCCATCCATGATAGATGAATTTCCAATTCTATCGGTTGCTGCTGCGTATGCCAAAGGCGAGAGCCGTTTTAGAGGATTGGCAGAATTACGGGTTAAGGAAAGTGATCGGTTTAATAGCATCATAAACATGTTGCGGAAAAATGGTGTTTCTGTTGAATCTCACGGAGATGATATGATTATTGAGGGTACCTTTGGTAATATTCCAGGGGGAGGCGAAGTTGAAACCCATATGGATCATCGATTGGCAATGAGTGCTTCAATCTTGGGATTAGTTGCAAAAAAAACGATAACTATCGATGATATTCGTTTTATACGCACCAGTTTTCCTGGATATTTTGAATTGATGAATTCACTGGGATGTGGATTTCAAATATAAAATATAATTATAACTTAATATAAAGGCTAATAAATATTCATTATGGATAAAAATATAATTATAGCAATCGATGGACCTTCAGGAGTGGGAAAGGGAACATTGGCCAAGTCAGTAGCTGATTATTTTCATTTACCTTATCTTGATACGGGATTGCTTTATCGGGCAGTTGGTAGAAAAATGCTGGATGCAGGTGAAAAACCAGATTCCAAATCTGTCCTGGCTTTTGCTGAAAATCTTCAAGAAAAAGATTGGTTAAGAAATGATCTGCGTATACCTGAAGTGGATAAAGCGGCCAGCCAGGTTGCTGCCAATCCAAAAATCAGAGCCGCTTTATTAAATGTTCAACGCAATTTCGCCATGTTAAGAGGCGGGGTTATGGATGGTCGGGATATTGGAACGGTCATTTTTCCTTCCGCTGATTTTAAATTTTATCTTACGGCCTCACCAAGGATACGGGCAGAAAGACGCTGGTTGCAATTTGCGAATTCTTCAAAAGCGGAAAATAAAGAACAGCAGATTAACAAAATAGAGATGGATTTGAAAACCAGGGATGAAATGGATTCGTCTCGAGAAGTAGCTCCGTTAAAACCTGCAGAGGATGCTATTGTAATTGATACAGATCATTTGACAGCTCTGGAGGTTCTAGAAAAAGTGGTTAATAAAGTAAAAAGACATAATAATTGTTAAAAAGATAAGAAATTTAAATTTATCTTTAATAAATTATTGAAAAAAAAGTAACTTCCTTATATGCTCCCCTCTATTCTTAAAGAATAGAATAAAATATTTTTTCGTTGAAATTGTTTCATGAATTCAATCGTGAAAAAGTCGTATTTTTATAAATAGATTCATTCTATTTTGGAAACGCGCAAATTAAAGTCTGTATATAAAAGGCAATATTTGTCTTTAAATGTGACTGGGATTACAGAAACTCATGGCTGCAGCCACCACACAAACCCCTAATGATCATTTTGGTGGGGAAGATTTCGCTACGCTTTTAGATGAAACCCTTGGACAAGATATTGGGTTCGAAGGCTCCGTTGTTGTAGGTAAAATTGTTCGTTTAACGGATGATTATGCGATCGTTGATGTCGGTTTAAAAAGTGAAGGACGTGTTCCTTTAAAAGAATTCGCACCTGCGGGTGTAAAGGCAGAAGTTAAACCAGGCGATATGGTTGAACTTTATGTGGAACGTTACGAAGATCGTGACGGTTCAATTCTGCTTTCACGTGAAAAGGCACGTCGTGAAGAGGCATGGTCTGCTCTTGAAAAAGCATTTGAAAATAACCAACGCATAAACGGAACCATTTTCGGTCGTGTCAAAGGTGGATTTACTGTTGATTTAGGTGGGGCAATGGCTTTCTTACCTGGATCACAAGTTGATATTCGCCCTATCCGTGATATCAACCCCATGATTGGTGTAGCACAGCCTTTCCAAATTTTGAAAATGGATCGTGCCCGTGGGAATATTGTTGTTTCTCGTCGTGCGGTATTGGAGGAAACACGTGCTGAACAACGCAGCGAGTTGATACAAGGATTAAAAGAGGGCATGATTCTGGATGGTGTCGTAAAGAACATCACGGATTATGGCGCCTTTGTTGACTTGGGTGGTGTTGACGGATTATTGCATGTCACGGATATAGCCTGGAAACGTGTCAATCATCCAGCTGAAGCTTTACAGATTGGTCAGCCGGTACGTGTTCAGGTTATTCGTTTCAATCCTGAAACTCATCGTATTTCTTTGGGTATGAAACAGCTTGAAGCTGATCCATGGGAAAATGTCACAACAAAATATCCTGTTGGCTCACGATTTACTGGTCGCGTTACAAACATCACGGATTATGGCGCTTTTGTTGAATTGGAACCTGGAGTCGAGGGGCTTGTTCATATTTCCGAAATGTCTTGGACAAAGAAAAATGTTCATCCCGGCAAAATTGTATCAACATCTCAGGAAGTTGATATTGTTGTATTGGATGTTGACAGTTCAAAACGTCGTATTTCATTAGGTTTGAAACAGGTTCAACCAAATCCTTGGCAACAGTTTGCTGATACACATCAGGTTGGTTCTGAAATTGAAGGTGAAATCCGCAATATCACCGAATTCGGCCTGTTTATCGGTCTATCAGCCGATATTGATGGTATGGTTCATATGTCTGATCTTTCATGGGATGAACCTGGTGAAGTTGCTATTACTCACTTTAAAAAAGGTGACGTTGTTAAAGCAAAAGTACTTGATGTGGATGTTGAAAAAGAACGTATTTCATTGGGTATCAAACAGTTAAGTGAAGATTCTGTTGCAGATGCACTTGCAAAAGTCAACAAGGGCAGTATTGTTACATGTACCATCACCGGTATTCAACAAAATGGTATTGATGTAAGTGTTAATGATATTTTAAGTGGATTCATACGACGTACCGAACTTTCTCGTGACAAGGCGGAACAACGTCCGGAACGTTTTAATGTCGGTGACCGTGTAGATGCTAAGGTTGTTTCAATTGATAAAAATGCACGTCGTTTAACCTTAACGATTAAAGGACGTGAAGTTGAAGAGGATAAACAGGCTATTTCTGATTATGGGTCTTCAGATAGTGGCGCTTCCTTGGGAGACATTCTTGGAGCAGCTTTCCGACGACGGAATGAAAACGAGCCGGATGTAGAATAGGATTTTTATATTTTTAACTTTTAAAAAACAGGCTTTGTAAAAAGTCTGTTTTTTTTATTGATACAATTTATTCTTTTAATGAAAACTGTTAAAAGATAATTTTTATAATTTTAAAAAATTATAATTCAAATTGGTTGTGATTACGCAATCTTTTGTAGTATATCGTATATAAATTATATTTTTTACTAAAATCATAGATTTTGTTACTTTTTCTAATTAATTAAGAATTATTAAGTATTTATCATGGCAGTCATTTACAATACAAATTATACGCATAACTCTAATTCTTACTTAACTCTTGCTGTTTTTTGGGCAGCAAAAAAACTATGGGGAGAAGATAATGTTGTTGTAGTTGATAATATGGATATCTTGTCAGTTGCAGCAAGTGGAGAACATGAAGTTATTATTTGTATTGATGGACAGCGAACTGATTATGAATTGATGAAAAGGCTTAGACCGTGTTTTAAAACCATGATTTTCTGGGCTTTTGAAGATCCCTTCATGTTGGATTTCAATGTTCAGGTAACGACTATTTTTGATTATGTGTTTACAAACGACCCTATTTGCGTGAAGGCCTATCAAACAGAAGCATTTTATTTACCTTTGGCTGCAAGTGATCAAATTCATTATCGTAAAGTGAAAGAAACTGATGCGCTGGATTATGATATATGTTTTGCGGGGACAATGTGGCCAAACCGTGTTGATATTTTACGTCGTGTTATAATTGCCTTTCCCCAGGCACGGTATAAATTGATTTGCCCTGGGAATGAATATTTGCCACCTTTGCCAGCTGATTTGAGTGAAAGGGTTATACATAGACCTGTAAGTATTGAAGCGTTTACTGATTTTGCCAATGCAAGTAAAGTTACCTTAACAATGTTTCGCAATTATGCCAGTCATGGAGATATAGGGCAGGCAACTGCACCTGGTCCACGTCTATATGAATTGGGTTTGGCTGGTACAGCACAGATTGTGGAATTGCCAGCAGGTATGAATGAGAAATATTTAAAAGAGATTAATGGCGTTGCTATTGCCCATAATACTGAAGAAATCATTAAACAGATCGCAGAGGTGATTGAAAAAAAGAATATCAGAAAGAAAATGGCGATTTCCTCCCAGCAATCTGTAATGAAATCACATTTGTATCAAAATCGTCTGAAAGTTATTGAAGATGTGACTCAGGCGGATTTTTCTCTAAAGAAAAAAAAGAAAAAAATTATTGTTGAATCTCAGTTTAAAAAAAAATTGAAGGTCTTATTTGTCACGCATTCCACTATTCGTGAACAAGTATGGGGTGGCATTGAAGTATATCAGCAGATTATTTCTTTTGGACTAGTAAAAGATGTGGAATTTTATTATTGGCTTCGTCGAAGAGGTGCATGTACGCTAACAGATTCCAATGGTCAAGAATTGGAACGGTTTGACATGCCAGATGTGGGCTGGTTGGATTCCATGAATGATGCCGGGGAAGAAACTGCCTTTTCGAATATAATTAATCAATATGGATTTGATGTGGTCCACATTCAGCATTTAGGCCATCACACTCTTTCTTTACCGATTATAGCCAAGGCTTGCGGTATTGGAACGGTTTTTTCTTTTCATGATTTTCTGGCGGTTTGTTCTCATTATAATCTTTTGAATTACGAACAACGTTACTGTCGTATTGAAGAAAATAAAGATGTTGGAACTTGTGATGTTTGCCTTAAAATTTCTGAAAAGCTGGATTTTGGTGTGCAACAGACACGACGTGCATTTGTTGGAAAAGTCATGAAATCCATTGATGCATTTTTATATGGAACACAACATTCGTTTGATGTGGCAAAATATATTTATCCTGTTGTGGAAAGTAAAAAAAATTATATTCTTGGTATCCCTTCGCCAGACACAACAATACCTTTGATAAAAAAAGAGTTCAAACCCTTGGAAGGCAGAAAACTGAAAGTTGCGACTGTTGGTAATTTTATCCGTTCAAAGGGTGCAGATACAATTTTATCCATATTACAGACTGCCAATCCAAATTTGTATGAATTTCATATTTTTGGATATATGCAGCCTAACTATGAATCTGTCCTAAAAGATTTGAAACTTGATAATATTATATTGCATGGTTCATATGGATTGGGTGAAGTTTCGGCATTGCAGGTAGCAGATGTAGCCCTGATATTGTCAATATGGCCCGAAACATATTGTATATCGCTTTCTGAAGTTTGGCAGAATGGGTTAATTCCCATTGTGACAGATGTTGGTGCGTTAAAAGATCGTGTGCAGGATGGAATTAATGGATTTACGGTTCCCATCGGGGATGTGAATCTGGTTATTGATCGATTGGAACTGATACGTTCCGATGAAATATTGCGTCAGAAGCTTATCAATAACATTTCACCTGATTTATGGGTTAATTCAAAAGAATATGCTGAAAAATTATTGCAAATTTACGATGAAGTCGTTCCTATAAATATGTTGGGTAACAGCGGGTTGCGATGGGATATAGGGCGGCTTCATTATATTCCACATGCATCTTGGAAAGAGCAGGCACCACCTCGTCATATTTTTGATGCGCCCACAAGTAGCAGTCTTTATATCGAGCTTCCACAGGAAATTGAAGATTGGGCAGTTGTACAGGGAGCACATTTTTATATTGATGATATCTGTTATCATATTCTTAATGTCGATGATGACAGCAAATTTAAAGAGGCAGATGAATTCCATATTCGTGGATGGTTTATTTATCCTGATATGTCCAATGCAGGAAATTTGTATACGGTTTTGATTCATCAGGATAGTGATTTGACAATTTTCTTAAAATGCGATCGAGAAAGTCGGGAGGATGTGGCATCTAATTTTGTTAATGCTCCTGTACGAAATGGATTTTCGTGTAAATCAGCATTGAGAGGAAAATGGTGTGAGGGCCGTTTCAGAATTGGCTTGATTAATGTTGTCAATGGAATAGCGGCATTTCAACTGGCTGGTTACGAAATAAAGGTTAATGCCGGAAAAGTTGTTAAAATCTATAATGAATTTCATGATAATCAGGTTATATTAGATGATTTTCTGCGTATTACTGAAAAAGATGGTATTATGCGTGGAATAAAATTAAGTGATATTTCTGAAAATAGATTGTTTCATAAAAATTTAGGTAAACTAGAATATTATATTCAAAATTTATCTACGGATGTTAATCCGGAAAATGAAAAAGCAGGGAATTTGCTTAAAATTTCTGGATGGGCTTTTGATCGAACAACAAGTAAGGCAGGGCAGATATATCTTGCCTTTGTTAATGAATCTTTTAAAAACTGTTTTTTTGTTGCCACATCAAGATTTATTCGTCATGAAACAATTTCAGTTTTTCAAAATGTTCCATTAAACAATGGCTTTTACATACAATTGGATTTACAGAAAGGATATTCTCTAAAATTAGAAGGAAAATTTCAAATTTTTCTGATTAATCTCATTCATAATGAATTTTTGGTTGTTCCAGTGAATATTTCTGTGAATTTTAAAAATAACCAGGTCAGTAATATTATGGATGATATAATAAATGAAGATACAATTGATCAATATACGGATTTTTTGAAAAGAAAATTATTTAGGGAGTGATTTTAATTAATAAAAATAATTTCAAATAAATTTTAACTAGCGATAAGTATAATTATTTAAGTAGCTATTTTAATTAAAATATAAGGTGGTAAATCGTGTATGATAGTGAAGAAAAACAACCCAAATGGATGGTTTTCGACTTAGAATGGTATCGTAATCGGTATAAAAGTTTTTCGTTACTGATACAGGATATATATCAAGGCGATGTTTTTGCTTATCATTCAACTAATGGGTATAAAGTTGGAAATTCGCCCAATCCGTATTTTGATGAAAAATGGTATTTGACAAAATATTATGATGTAAAGGAGCTTATAAAAAAAGGGAAATACACTTCTGGATTTGATCATTACTGTAAAATTGGCTTTAAAGATCATTCACCACATTGGTTATTTTCAGAAACATTTTATAAAAAGCATAATCCAGAAATAAATGACCTGATTGGCGAGGGAAAACCTTATATTAATGGTTATGATCATTATTTACGGGTTGGAGATAAATCCTGCCTTACAGGAAGTTTTTTTTTCAATCCCTGTTTGTATTTATCCCAAAAAGAGAATTTAGACGAAATTACAGAATATGGTCCATATCAATATGTTTTAACAAATGATACGGATGATTTCGATAAATTCAGACTTTCATGGTTTTTTGATCCAAAATGGTATGGAAATACATATTCAAAGGAAACATTAAAAACCACCAATTATCAATACTTGAATCTTCTCCATCATTATCTATCCAATCCAACACCAACATTATTCTCGCCTTTGGAACAATTTTCCGAACAATTTTATCTTGAAAACTATCAGGATTTATCTCCTTCGATTTTGATGGATGGTCATGGACTTTTTCGAAATGGTTATGAACATTTTATTGTATGTGGATGCAAGGAAAAACGAAAACCATTGAAGGATTTTGATTATAATCAATTTTCTGATGAGATATTTGAAAAAATTGCAAAAGACAATCTATATCTGAATATATTTGAATATTGGGTGGCTCAACACGATTTGCATCTTTTAGATAAATTCATGGAAATCCAAAAAAAATATTCAAACGATAAAGACAAAATCGAAAATAGTTTTGATATACAAAAATCAGTAAAGAATCAAGAGACCGTTGAATCTGGGGATGTTTCAGACGCCATATCTACGCGAAAAAATGAAAAAGGGTTTCCAGTTATCGAGGATAATATTTCTAATATTGAAAAGGAAATAGCCTCTTCAGATTATATGCCAATATGGCAGGCTTTTGATGAAAAATGGTATGTTCACAAATATGATCATGTAACTTCAAAAATGAAGGCACTGGAAGTTGATAGTGTTGAAGAGTATTATAAAACATTTGGTTGTTTTGAAGGTCATTCCCCCAATCCTTATTTTGATGAGGAATGGTATTTACAGAAATATCCTGATGTAAAACTAATGGTTGATTGCCATCAATTTACTAGTGGTTTTCAACATTATTGCAAGGAGGGATATCATACCCATGATCCGCATTGGTTATTTTCTGAAAAATATTACAAAAAAGTAAATCCACATTTGACAAATGAGAATTTGGAAAGGAATGGATTTGTTAATGGATATGATCATTTTCTGAAAGTGGGAGATATTGAGGGAAATAGTGGCAGTCTTTTTTTTAACAGTAATTTTTTCATTGGAAAATATCAACAGGCCATTAAGGAAGGGTTATCGCCTTATCAACATTATCTAAAATATTTGGATGAAATTGATAGTAAAATACAGGTATCCTGGTATTTTGATCCAGAATGGTATGCGCAGAATTATCCAGAAATAACAAAGGCAATTTCAGAAGGAACATTCAACAATTATATTCATCATTATCTAGTAAACAATCAAGCTTTCAATTTCAATCCAAATGCCTGGTTTGATGAATCCTTTTATGATCAAAAATATAAAAGCCAGCTTGAGAATGTTCAAGCGTTCAAAAAATATAGAAATGGATATGCTCATTTTATTTACGAGGGAATACAGCTTTTGTGGGATCCCTGTGAAGAAATAAATTTACAGCAATATGCTGCGGATAAAGCTGTTAAACAGGATATTCAAAAGGGACTTTATCCAAATGCCTATATTCGATTGCTAGCTAGCGGAACAAATTATGGGGGGAAGAATAAGGATTTACCTGTTTCGTCACAATCTGATAGTTTGCCAATTCAAAAAAATATAGAAAATGACAAGGATGCAGTTGATCAAGCATTATGGGCTAAATTTGATGGGGAATGGTATATAAAAACCTATCCTGACCTAAGTGAAAGAATGAAAAATTGTGGTTTGGATGATGTGGAAATTTATTATAATCAGGTAGGTTCAATTTTAGGTCATTCTCCCAATCCCTACTTTGATGAGGAATGGTATTTACAACGATATCCTGAATTAAGAAAAAATATTGATCGTGGAGCGTTTAAATCAGGTTTTGAGCATTATTGTAATCAGGGTTATTTGACACATGATCCTCACTGGCTTTTTTCAACACATTATTATTTAAAAAATAACGCTGATTTTATTCATGAAGTTATTAATGATTCCCAATATATTAATGCATATGATCATTATCTGAAAAAAGGGGATGGATTACGTCGTACAGGATCCTTGTTATTCGATCCTTCAATCTATCAACAGGCATGTTATGAACGTGAAGATGTAAAGCGCAGTCAAAATCCTTATAGAAATTTTCTTTATTATCTTAGTGATGTTGAAAAAAATACAAATGTCTCTCTTTATTTTGACACATCATGGTATTTAGAAAAATATCCTGATGTAAAACAAAAAATTGCTGATGGTGAATATCTTTGTGCTTTACATCATTATTGTTTGAATGAAACTCCAAAACTATTTAATCCATCTCCATGGTTTGAAGAAGAATTTTACCTAGATCATTATAAGGATATAAATCAAGCCATTGAATCAACAGCAAGTTTTAGAAACGGCTATGATCATTTCATACATTATGGTGCGTTAGAACTTCGTTCTCCAAGGACCGATATTAGTCTGCACGAATATTATCTATCAGGGGATATTCGTGATAAGGTTGAAACGGGTATATTCAGGGATGCTTTTGCTGCTTATGTATTTGAACAAAAACTTGATCAGTGGATAAATAAGCAACCTGATGATTCTCATTATCGTTTAACTAATGAAACAAAGGAAAGCAGAACATATTTTAAAAAAAAATCAAGACTTGTTTTACCATCGGTTGTTCATGAAAAGCTTGATTTCTCCTATAAGGGTCAGGCGGATATCTGTGTAATTATGTTGATGCACAATAATCTGACGGTAACATTGACCGCGTTGGCATCCCTTCGTTCTAATTTTAATGGAAATATACAATTACTCTTGGGTGATAATCACTCAATAGATGACAGTAAATTTATCCAAGGTTGTTTAATCGGTGCTTCCGTAAACCGTTTTCCCTATAATTTTGGCTTTGGTAAAGCATGTAACATATTGATGGAAGACGTTGATGCCCCGATTGTTATCTTTTTGAATAATGACATTAATTTATTGCCGGGAACAATTGATGTACTTTGTAAACGGTTGACTTCAGCAGATAATATTGGTGCAGTCGGAGGTAAAATAATTCATCCAGATGGATTGCTTCAAGAGGCAGGTCAGATTATTTGGCGGGATGGAACAACGACAGGGTATTTGAGAGGAAAAGACCCATTGATTCCCGAGGCGAATTTTGTTCGGGATGTTGATTACTGTTCAGCGGCGATGTTGGCAGTAAAATCAAAAGTACTGAAGGAATTGAATGGATTTTCCCCTATTTATTATCCAGCCTACTTTGAGGATACGGATTTCTGTGTTCGGATGATAAAGGCGGGATATCGTATTGTATATGATCCTAATGCAGTTGTTGAACATATGGAGTATTGTTCAAGCAATCCGATTATTTCAAGTGGTTTGATAAAGCGAAACCATCGATTATTTGCCAGAGAACATGCGGATTTTTTAAGGTTTCAATCTCCCCGGCATAGTGATAATGTTTTAATTGCGCGACAGAGACGAAATATAAATAAAAGAATTTTATTCATTGAGGATAGGGTTCCTTTAAAACATCTGGGGTCTGGGTATATTCGTTCAAATGACATTATCTTTCAAATGTCTGAATTAGGGTATGAAGTGACGGTTTATCCTATAAATTACTTTTATCCCCATGTTTATCAGATTTATTCAAGCATGCCTGATACGGTTGAGGTGTTGTTCAATCATACAGTTGAACATCTTCGTGATTTCTTTAAGGAAAGGGCGGGATATTATGATTTGGTCTGGATAGGAAGAACCCATAATTTAGATAGAATATTGCCCATGATGGGTGAAGCTAGCCGTTATTTACCCCAGGAAATAATCCTTGATACAGAGGTTGTTGCGACACCCCGGACACGATTGCAGGCAAAGCTATTGGAAAAGGAAATAGACGAAAATTTTCAACAGGCTCTGGAGGAGGAGTTATCCTGTGCAAAACATTGTCAAGAAATTGTAGCCGTTAATGAAATTGATGCAAATTATATTCGACAGGCAGGATTTAACAATGTCGATATTCTCGGACATAGTATCAACATACGCAAATCACAAAAGGAATGGAAAGAGCGCAAAAATATTCTTTTTGTTGGTGCTTTGCATGATGATCAGGCACCTAATTATGACAGTTTGAAATGGTTTATAACTTCTGTGATGCCGATTTTGATTGATAAAATGGGATCGGATTTTACTTTTTCAATTGCAGGCTATGTAAATCCCTCTGTTGATATATCCGTCTTGATTAATTATCCTGATATAGATTTTTTGGGAATGGTGCCAGATTTGTCCAGTTTATATGATGATCATCGTGTCTATATCGCACCAACGAGATTTGCGGGTGGCATTCCCTATAAGTTACATGAAGCTGCATCCTATGGAATTCCTATCGTGGCGTCAAATTTATTGGTGGAACAACTGGGATGGCAAGATGAGAGGGATATTCTTGCAGCCTCCACGGATAATCCGGAATTTTTTGCCTCGCAAATTATTAGGTTGTACCAGACGGAGGAATTATGGAATCAGCTGCGTCAAAATGCCCTTGATCGTATTGCTCGCGAATGCAATCGTGAACGGTTTAAGGAGCAGTTGCAGTCAATTTTATCAAAAGTTATTTTACACAGGTGTTAAAAGGTTCATATGGCTATAAAATCAAAAAATAAATTTCAAAAAACTAAAAATGAAAAAGTAATGGTATGCAGTGGTGGACGTTATGAATCGCAGGCCAATGCGCAGATCCGTGAAGCCATTATATCAGGTTGGGAAAGTGTTTTTGGTGAAGGTAATGTAATTTCCACGAATATTGCAGGAGCCGCGGCTGCAATTGAGTATATAAAACCTAAGATTGTTTTTTCAATTGGATCATATTTGCCGGAAAGCACCTATTTTGGAGAAGTATGTCACAGGGCAAAAAAATTCGGTGCGATCACCATTTTTTGGGCGACAGAAGATCCATATGAACAAGATGCCAATTACAGAATTATTGACGATTTCGATGTAATATTTTCCTGTGATCGTTGGGGGACGAATTTTTATAATCATCCACATACCCATTTTTTACCTTTGGCAGCTTGTGAAAAGTTGCATTACCGTCCCATTGACGAAACCATTGAAAAAACGGTTGATGTCATGTTTTGTGGTGTTGCATTTGGTAGCCGCAAGGATGTCATGCGCAGCATAAAACCAGCCCTGACAAATCTAAAAGTAAAAATTATCGGCCCGGGTTGGGGTGAATTCGGGATTGGCTTTTCAGATGCCAGGATAGAGAAAGATCAGTTAATTGAGTTATATCAGCGCTCGAAAATTGTTCTTAATTTGGGTCGTAGCCTTCATTTTGAAAATAAACGGTATATGATTATGCCTTCAAACCCTGGACCAAGAACGTTCGAGGCATCTGCTGCAGGTGCTATGCAGCTTTTTCATGAAGATAATTATGCAATTCATGATTTTTATGAACGGGATGAGGTCCCGGTTTTTTCAACACGTTATGATTTTCAACAACAACTTGATAAATATTTGAATGATCCAGATTTATTATTGGAAACGGCTAAAAAAGCACAGGCACGCACTCTGCGGGATCATCTTTATAATAACCGTATTCATACCGTTATGGAAATTTTGAAAAATGATGGATTTCTAGACTAGATTATATTTTAGAAAAATTATTTGATATCATTGATTTAATACAGGAAAAAAATTTTAAATATGCGGGGATTTATACTCAATTTTATCATACAGACTAATACAGGGTATATCTCAGGCGATGATGGGCAGCGTTACGAATTTAGTGGCGATGAATGGAAGGAAAATATCGCCCCTCAAAAAGGGAACTGTGTTGATTTTCAAGTCAATCAATTCGGTAGGGCTGTTGCAGTTTTTATATTAATTGATGACAAAAATGTTCATTTTATGAATAAAATTCAATCACGGACCCAATATGAACAACAACTTGAAAAAGAAAAAAACTATACGATCATAGGATGGTTTAATAAATGCATCAGAAATTATGTTAATTTTGAAGGAAGGGCCAGAAGAACAGAATTTTGGTCGTTTCAAATTTGTTACTGGGCCGTTTTTTTTATTGGACTACTCATAATTGGCCTGTTATTTTCTGCTACCATTGTTCAAACGGATACTTCATTCGATGGAATACTAATGTTTGAGGTCTGTCTATATCTATCAATATTCTTGTGGAGTGTATTTAGCATTGTAATGTTTATTCCCATGATTTCCGTTGCGGTCAGACGTCTTCATGATATTAATTTGTCAGGTTTTTGGTTGCTTCTTCATTTCATACCCGTTGGTTCAATTGCTGTTTGGATCATGTTTTGCATTGATACTAAATATGAGGATAATCAATGGGGGCCTCCAGCAAAATTAAAATATAGATAACTGATTTTCATCCCTTTTCTTTAACAGTTTTACAGAAAAGGGATTTTTGTTATCAGTCTGGATAATATAAAATAAAAAAATATAAAATAATCTATGTTAATAATTTTAACAGTATTGTTTGTAATTCTATAAAAATATTAATTCTATTATTATGGAATTATTTTGGTTGTTTGTATAATTATTTATTATTACAATATAAATACAAAGATTGGGATATTCCGGAATATTGACCAGAATATTCAATAATCAGGTGTTTCTGATAATTCGGTGAATGCAAAAAGTCCACCATTTATCTTTATTGAAAAGGGTGCAAACAGATGAACATGTCAGAGAATAACATTGATGTATCTAACCAATATGATAATGAAGAAAATAATACAATCATTGATTGGTTTAATAGATGTATAAAAAATTATTTGACAATAGAGGGAAGGGCTGGAAGAAAGGAATTCTGGTATTTTCTGCTTATCTTTCTTACCGTTCTAGTTATAAGCACGGTCGTTCTTTTTTATGTTGTATATAATATAGGATCATCATCCCATCCAGTCTTGTCAATTCTTGTATGGGTTATTTATCTTTTTATTTTCTGTTGGCTTTTATTTACGTTCATTCCCCTGATTTCGGTTTCAATCAGGCGTTTGCATGATATTAATCTATCGGGGTGGTGGTTATTGCTATATTTTACCGTCATAGGGTCATTAGCCCTTATTATCATGTTTTGTATTGATAGCAAACCAACGGAAAACACATGGGGAAAGCCTGCCCATAATATAAATCAATAGTGATTACTTGATTATGAAATAATATCTCATTCATTCAAATTTCAGGTTAAAATATTACAAAATCAAAATAAGTAATATTATGAATGAGATATATTGTGGATAAATCTTCTGACATTTTAGGTGGTGATAATCAACATATCACGGAGTATTTGGATTATTATGTTTTTGATAAAAAAGAGCCAGAATTTGCTGTATTGTTAACTGGTAAATGGGGCATCGGTAAAACATATTATATCGATGCATATTCAGGGGCTGATAAATTACAAAATAGCAAAATCATTTTAAATGAAAGTGAATTACCGAAAAAAAAACGAAATTGGTTTATAATATATTTGGTATTTATCTTTCGAAAGTTGGTATCCGTTGGTATAAAATTTGATCATTATCTTGCATTCGAACCTGATCGATTAAATAAAGTATTATCAAGAAATGAAAAATTAAAAAAATATAATATACGATTTATCAAGATCAGCGTATTCGGTATCAAAACTGTAGAAGAGCTTGAAAGTAGATTGACTAAATCAATTTTTGGTAATTTTAATATTCTATCAGATATTGCTTCCTTATTGATTAAAAATGCAAATATTTCTAATTTTGCCAACCCTTATTTTTCCTTACTCAAGGCATTTATTTCATTAACAACTTTTCCAGATTTAAAAAAAAAATTGAAATCTATTATTTCATCAGTGAAAAAACATAATCTGGTTTATATTCTTGATGATTTGGAAAGATCAGATATTCCCTTAAAAGAGTTGCTGGGCTGGATCAATCAAGTTGTAGAGGTTGAAAAAATGAAAGTTATCCTTATAGCGAATGAGGAAAAGCTTTTTTATTGAACAATCTGAAATTTCTGAGATTGAGGATAACGAAAAAAGTAACAAAGACAGTAACAGGCAACCTGATAATGTAAATCAGGGTAAAATAGTTGATCGCAATAAACAGGCTGTAGATCCTGAAATTCTGAAAAAATCCGATTTATATAAAGAATTTAAAGAAAAAGTCATTGGGAAAACTTTCAAAATTCATTCCAATTTTGAAGCTGTAGTGGATTATTTTTTATTTACTGGCGAGGATGGCACGGAACCCAACAAATACAAAAAGCTTATCGCACAACATCATAAATTTATTAAACGGATTTATAAAGATGGTCAGATTGCCACACCAAATTTAAGGGGGCTTAAACAGGCCATAGATGATTGTGGATATTTGTTACATAATATCAAAGACGATTATTATCCTCTGGAAAAGGATAATGAATTAAAGGGTGAAGAAAGAGTAAAGAATGAAATAAAAAGAAATTTTATTAATATGTTAATTGAAAATTTTTTCATTTTAAAATTAATAATTATTGAGTGGAAAATAACGGGCAATGATTTATCTGAAAAAATCATGAAAGATATAAATAAAATATCAGTTAATTTGAGCTATTCTTTTAATAATGATCCACCAGAATTAGAAGAAATTTATGCTAAAAATTATAAACTTCTGGAAATTATAAATAAAAGAAGATTTTTTTATAATAATTATATAAAAAGATTTTTTCTTTCAATTAATTCAATACAAGTTACTATATTTGAAATGCATGTATGGGTTAATATTCTATTTAGATCAGATTTTACTAATATAGATAAAAACATTAAAAGTTTTTTTGATAAGAATCGTAAGGATTTATTGGATAAATTAATTTTTTATAGATCATTAGATAAAAAAGATTTTCAAAATTTACTTAATGAATTTAGGGTTAATTATTTTTCGTTAAAATATTTGGATTTTCCTATATTTTTTCACTATTTAGGATTAATTATTTATTTTAATGAAAAGAAATTGATTAAGGAAGATATAAATTCAATTAAGTGGCTCGCAGTTAATTATATCAGGAAATATTGCAAGGCATGGATAATAAAATATGGAAATGATGTAGATTGTGATTCACTTTATAATCCAAAAAATTATGATTTTTTATCGCGTCATAATCCTGTTTTTTCTGAAATACTGGACAATTTTAGAAAGTTCAAAAAAATATGTATTACTGAATTGTCCAAAGATGAAGCAAATGAAAAATTACAAAAAATCATTCAGATGTTAAGGGGGGAGGAAAATAAGGGTTTTGATGATATAATTTTCTATAATGATGAAAATCTGCAAAAAGAAATTTTTATCAACAATGATTATGTTGAAGAATTTGTCAAGGCTATGAAAAATTGTAAAAATTCCACGATATATGCTTTTTATAAAGCGGTACATTTACGGTATAATAGTTTTCTTTCTTATAATATTGAGATTCTTTTTAAAGAAGAACCTTTTTGGCAAGAAGTTGTGGAAAAACTTACAGAATATATAAAAGATTATGATAGTGATAATTCTCTTAGAACCGTTAAAATTGTAAATTTTGAATTGCTGATAAAAGAAATTCAAAAATTTATAAATAAACCTCAAAAATCTCAGGAATAATAAATTAAAAAGGCAAAAATTTTAAATCTGCCTTATAATAAATAACAATAATATATAATTTTATTTCTGGTTAATTGGCCCTTTGGTAATCTGGGCGAGGTCATCAATTCTGATCCATGTTTTAAAGGCTTTCCGAATATCGCCGGCACTCATCCGATAATAGATTTGGGCTGATCTTTGCGGTGTGTCCAGGGGCAATCCCAATTCGCTGAAGGTCAAATATTGTGACGCGAGTTTGTCAATGCTGGAACGTTGCAATGGGATGCTCCTCAGCAATGACGCCTTGGCCAGTTGCAGTTCATGTTCGCTGACGGGTTGCGTCTGCATGGCCTGCAAGTCTTTCAGGGCTGCCTTGCGGGCGAGATCAACCTTGTCAGGATCCGCACCAAAACTGATGTTATATCCCGCACGTGTGCGGGACCAGTCAAAAGAGCTGTTTACGTTATAGACATATCCTGTCCTAACCCGCAAGTCCTTGTAAAACCGTCCTGCAAATCCGCCACTTAATATTTCATTGCCAAGGTTCAGGGCATAATGATCCGGATGGTAAACGTTCAGCGGGATGGATTCAACCAATGCGACGCTGCTTTGCACTGCGCTTTTATCGGGAACATGAATGTAGGAGGTCTTGCTATTTGGACGTTGAGGCAAATCAAGATTGGGCCTGACACCTTTCGCCTTCCATGACCCGAAATATTTTTCAACGGTTGCCTTCGCTTTTTCAGGCGTTATGTTGCCTGCCACAACAATTGTTGCAAGGTCTGGACGAAAGGATTGCTGATAGAAATTTTCCAAATCATTTAAGGTTAATTTCATAACTTTTTCAGGGACTGGCTGACGTAAACTTGGGTCATTAATGGGATTAACCGCTTTTGCAACGGATCTGTCAAAATGATAACCTGGGGACTGGTATAATCCTTTTAGGGACTGCGCTGTTTGTGATTTGACGATATCTAGGTTTTCTTGTTTGAAAGAAGGATTTAACTCGCTATCAGCCAATAACTGCATACCACGGTCAAAATAGGGCGTAAGAACAGATAATGAAAATTCGCTTCCTGTATTGATATCGGCAGCGATGTCATCAATCTGTTTGCGAAAAGCCAGACGATCATAAGTCTTGGTCCCATACTTGAACATCTCATCTGTAATGTCTGAAATACCTTCCTTATCTTTTTCCTCTTGCAGACTTGAGTTCTGTCGAATGGCACCGAATACACTTATGGTATCACTGACATTGATTGGCTGAACAATCAAACGAATACCATTTTTCAGGGTTATATCTGTAGGTAAAGGGGATGCCTTGGGTATATTAAGTTTTTTCAGTGCCTTATCAGCCCATTCAGGTAAGGGGACAGGTCTATCAGGAATTGAGGCAAAGGATTCAGCACCTCCATAACCTTTTTTCGATAGAGGATTTCCGGAATCCTCAGGTGTGAGAATCGCCGTGATCGCTTCTTCCGGTTTTAAAATCCTTTTTGCTAATTGGTTAACTTTTTCTGGAGTGACTGCATTAAGAGCGGCAATCATATCATCAGGACTATTTAATTCCTGAAAAGCCAAGGCATTTGACCAGCTGCTGGCCAATCCCGTGATACTGTTGGCAGAGAATTTGAGGGATGCAATCTCCTTGCGTTTTGCCGCTTCAACAAGTTCGGCCGGAACACCATTTTCATGAAAATATCTAAGGATTGTCTGAACCTCGTTCAAAAGGGATTGATAATTCCTGTTTTTTGGAAATGCTGCAATAGCCACGCCAAAGCCCGTATTGCCTTTGGGAATATATTCAAAATCAGCTGACAGGGCCTTTCCCTGTGGCACTAAACCATATAACTTTTCCCGCTGGCTTGAAATAACGTCACTCAGAATGGTCGCGGCGGCATAATCACTGGATTTTTCCCCAGGCATACGCCATGCCATTGTTATAAGTCCAGCTGGGAGATCCGTTGGAAAATGTAATGTTTTGGCTTTTATTGGCTTTAATTTGAAAGAGGTTTGTTTGGGTAGATTTTTGCGAGGTAGGGAAGAAAAATTTTGTTTGACAGTTGCCAGGGTTTTTTGGGGATCAATATCGCCTGAGATAACAAGGATTGCATTATTGGGTGTGTAGTAAGTTTCATAAAATTCACGTAAATCCTGAACGGTTGTTTTATCAAAAGATGGACGGGTTCCCAAAGCATCATGTTCATATGGGGTGTCCTTGAATAAAATCTTTTGTAATTCAGAAACATATTTATAAATTGGATTGGACAAATCCCTTGAAACTTCTTGTTCAATCGCTCCACGTTCCTTGTCCCAATCCGCGGCATTTAAGCTTAATCCATTCATTCGTAAAGCTTCAATTTTCAGGATAACATCTAAATCTTCGGCAGGAGCTGTGTAATAATACTGTGTGACGTGTTCTGTTGTAAAGGCATTATAGCTTCCGCCCAATTGTGCCCCGATAATTGCCAGCTGATCCTTGTCTAGACCTTTGCTTCCACGAAACATCATATGTTCCAATGCGTGTGCAGTTCCCGGGAATCCCTTTGGCGTTTGGTTGGAGCCGGCAAGATAGTTGACTTGCGCCGTAACAACAGGGGCCAAATTATTTTTAATGATAATCACCCGTAATCCATTTTTCAAAGTGGCGCGAATTACCTGCTGTTTTGAAGAAGATATATTTTTTGATAAAATATGATTGGTGGGAACAGAATAGGCAGGATGAAGAAACCCGCTAAAAGGGGTGGTTGCAAGCAAAGTCAAGCTTAGTGTCAAAGGGGGTAGGATTGATCTCATGTCTTTGATTTCCTGTTCGGGTCTTGTCTATATAAAATATTTAAAACAGGGTTGTTTAATTTGTAAAAGCTAATCTTGCTTAATTACAGAGGATCTGTCAAAGACAATCTATTGTAAGATTGGATATATTAACTTGATTTGTATGAAAAAGGATAATTCGTAATTTTCTTAAAAAGTAAGATAGTAACATCTTACTTTAATAAGATATCCATATTGAATAAAATTTGAATTACGATTCTTGTTCCGTTGCGTGATCGGAATTTAAAGTGATGTATCGACCTATAGAAATTTGTTTGATCAGATCAAATTGTTTGTCAATGAAGTCAATATGTTTTTCTTCAGAATCCAAAATTGAAACAAAAATATGACGAGTCACGTAATCCTGTATCTGTTCACAATAGGAAACTGCCTCGCGTAAATCTTTGCAAGCCTTCATCTCCATCTGGCGATCAGCATGGAGGATCTCTTCAACTGACTGACCAATCTGTACGGTGTTTAGTCTTTGCATATTGGGCAATCCGTCAAGCATGAGAATACGTTCAATCAGCGAATCTGCATGTTTCATTTCCTCAATGGATTCCTGGTATTCTTTTTTGCCAAGAATGGTGACCCCCCAATGACACAGGGTTTTGTAGTGAAGATAATATTGATTGATGGCTGTTAATTCATTTGTAAGTTGAATATTCAAATATTCAATTACTTTTTTATCTTTGATCATTAATGAAATCCTAGTTGCTGTATGTTTAAATTACTTGCATTTTATTTAAATAATCTTTGTGATTATTTCATTAATTATATGTTTTTTTTGTAAATAAAAAAAGAAATAAATCCATAATCAAAAAAAGTTTATATACGTAATAAAAAAATTGTAGACATAGTTATTAAGAATGGTTATTATAATCATTATTAACAACCTAGTTGTGATGGGGCCTTGGCGATGTATATTTGTTCATGTCGTGCATTAACCGACAAGGATATAGGAAATGCCATTAAGGATGGTGCAGACTGTCCAAGCAAAGTCTATAAATCTTGTGGTTCAAAACCCGACTGTGGTCGATGTATTCAACGGATTTTGATTATGTTGAAAGAACATAGGCAAAACGCGATCCAACCCTAATTTTGTATGTTTGTTTCTTGATATCCTTTAACCCGCTTTTTAATTAAAGCGGGTTCTTTTTGTGAAGGTTAAAATATAATTTTTGGAAATGTATATTGTTTGATTAAGCTTGATATAATGCTATAACTTTTTTAAAAGTTGCTGGATAAAAGTTTCATGTTTTCAAATAATAAACCCCCCATTTCTGATCGAATTCTCGCTCTTGATCTATGGTTACTGGATCGTTTTTTCCAACCAATTGCTGACCGTCTGCCAGAAAAATGGTCAGCATTGAAAATTGGAATGAGTTTACAGCTCGGATCGCTGGTTTTTTCAGCCGGTTCCCTGATCCTACTTGTTCTTTATTTTGAAATGAGTGTTTTTTCTGTGCTTTTTAATGTAATGGCATGGTGTCTTGGCGTGTTATTTTATCTATCCATTTATCGTATGCAATCCATTATTCGGGTAGGATTTCTCAATCCGTTTCGTATGATGCTGGCAGGCATAAGAATTATCTCGATTCCATTTGCAATCTATTCAATCTATCTAGGAATCATCGCGGATCAGCGTTTTCAGGAAACATTATTATTGAACAGCATCAGTAATACAATTTTTGTGTTTGGCATCTACCTTATCTCCTGTCAGCCCAACCCTCCGCCAGAAAAGAAACGTCAAACCGCTTTTTCATTGAATACAATGTAAAAAATATTTTAATTCCATAAAAAGAAGTTTTTAAAAATGGTAATCATAAATCTATATTCAAATCGTATAAAAGCTGAAAAAGCTATCAAAAATGATGTCTATGTTTATGACTGTTTTTCTAAAGAATTAAAAACACAGATTTTTTTCATTTTAAAGAATTTATTAGAAATCAAACATGAATATTATTCAAAAGATAATAAATCGCTATGGATTTTTGTTTATGAAATTGTATCAAGGGAATGGGGAAAAAAATTTTTAGACCCTTATTCACCAAGTTTTATTGATCGATTCGAATCTTATATTGTCAATAATGATAATTATGAGCATGTTTTAGACCTAATTGAATGTGTAATTCGAATAAGGATATCAATTCTTTCAAAACTTAATGGTTATTACAAGTTCATTAACGATGAAATCTTAATTAAGTTGATTGAGGAATTAAATAAACGTTTTCTTTATGCAAGCGTAGGGTATCAGTATGAAAATGATGAAATAATCCGTATTGATCATCAATATGTTCATAAGGAAATCGTTAAACCTGCATTAGAGATTATCCATAATCAGGCTTTTGAAAAGGTTAATGAAGATTATAGTAATGCACATAAACATTACCGGAATCAATATATCAAGGATTGTATTGTCGCATGTAATCGTGCTTTTGAATCTTTGTTGAAATCAATTTGCAATGAATGTGAATGGGAATATGATCCAAACAACCGGGCCAGTGACCTTATAAAAATTATACACAAAAATGGATTGTTTCCTGTTGGGATGGAAAAAACAATCGACAGTTATATCATGACTCTCAAAACAGGGGTGCCAGAATTGCGAAATCATTTTGGTGGTCACGGCAGTTCGTCTCAATCTCCATCGCCATCAATTTATATGGCGGAATATGTTTTACATCTTACCGCGACAAATATTGTTTTTTTATATAATGCTTTCAGGGATTATCAATCCAAACAGAATTAAGGATTGTTTTTCTGATATTCCATGACTCTCTGTTCAGCCATATTTCGCCACGGTGTATCTGAAGGTGCGCGTTGTAGGGCCTGTTGAAAAAGAGTGAATGATTCTTCGGTCATATGACCATTTTTTTGAATTATCAGTTCGGCAATTTGCGCGGCCAGGTAAGGGTCAAAACGTTGGTCAAGAGCTGTTTTCCAGGCTTGAATAGCATTGTCTAACTGACCTTGTTCAGCTTCAATCCGACCCAGTAAGAGGTAACCTTCTATCCGTTTCGGATCATTATAAGCAAGCGTGACAATTTTTTCTTTCAATTGTTTTACATAAGGTGCGAGATCTTTATTCTGTTTTTGCTGTTCAGCTATTCTTGTCCATAAGGGTTGAGATGGCAAGGCAGGTACACCATTAAGCAAATAGAGACCTATGGCGGTCAGGGGAATGCAAATCAAGCCGCACAGAATAAAAAAATGACCATTGGTTGCCGGATCACAAGATATGGAATTATTTTTTTCACTTTGATCGTCAGAATTTAAAAGCCGACGTTGAATTTCAAGTTTTGCCTGATGATATTCTTCTGGTAAAATCAATTCCTGCCGCAATTCACTTTCCAGTTCTTTAAGTTGTAACTGGTAAAAAGCTATTGAAGGATTGTTCGCTATTGAAGGATATTTTTTTCGGTACAGACTTATAAAACAGGGTATCAAACTGATAAGACTGATTAAAATCATCATTATCCATAACATGGATCAAGGTTCTTTCATCAATTTTTCAAGACGTTTTTCTTCATCTTTATTTAAGGGAGATGGCTTCAATCCTTTTTTCCTGAAATTTATGAGAGCTATTAGACACCCTGTCAAAAGGGCAAGTAAAGGCATAAACCACAATAACGCGGTTGCAAGATTAAAGGGAGGACTTAACCGCACGAAATTGCCGTAACGGTCAACCATCCATTGGATGATTTGATCATCGGTTTCACCAGCCTGAACATGTTGGCGAACGACTTTTCTTAGATCCCTTGCCAGTTCGGCATTACTGTCTTCTATGGATTCATTCTGGCAAACAAGACAGCGTAATTGCGAACCAATTTCTTCGGCTTTTTTTTCCTGCCGTTGGTTTGGCAATATTTCATCAGGGCTGTCGAGACCATAGGTGGGAATAGAAAAAAAGTTAATGATTATCAGGACAAGAATGATAACTAATCGCATTGATCAAGTCCCTACAAGCGAAAGCAGGGATGAAACAGCAGTTTTATCCAAAGGTTTGGCATAATGCCAACGTATAATTCCCCCCGGGATAATAAGAAAACTTTCAGGAACACCTGAAATTCCCCAATTGATCCCAATCATCCCCTCATCATCCTGTCCTAGATATTGATATGGATTTTCATGACGGTTTAGAAACTGGTCTATCGTATTATTTTTGTCTTTATAAGCTATGCCCCATATGGAAAGCCTGGTGGAAAGCTGATTCAAAATTGGCATCTCACTGATACAGGGTAGACACCATGAAGCAAAAAAATTGATTAATACGGGTTTGTGCTGTTGCTTTAACAATAGACTGTCAAAATTTTTGTAGGATAATATTGGCTTGAGTTTGAAATCCGGAATAGGTTTGTTCAAATTGGGAAGTTCTATTTTATGTGGATCGAATTTTCCTTTTTTTAAACTGGATAGCATCGTGGCAAACCCTCCACCTGCAAGAACGGTTGCACCCAGTGGTAATCCCCATATCAATCGTCGTCGGGTAATGGATTTCATGATGATTGTTCCATATTTTGCATGGAAAATTTTTTATTGTTCTTATTGGCGCAAAGATCAATAAGGGTGATGATACCTCCTAATATCATAATGAAACCACCGATCCAGATCCAGGGTGCCAAGGGGTTGAAGTGTAATCTCAGGACATAGACGCTAGCTTTGTCATGATTGTTCCTGTTATCTCCAAGAACAGCGTACAAATCAGCGATAAAATTGGTATGAATGGCTACATCTGTTATGACCTGTTGCTGGCGAGGAAAAAAATGTCGGGCAGGAAACATCCAGCATATTGTTTTATTATGTCTACTGATTTTAAGAACCGCTTCCTCGGATTGATAGTTGGGTCCATTTCTTTTCTGTACAGATTCCAGGGTCCATTCATAACCCGCCAGATGCAGGGTTGTCCCAATAGGTACCTCAACAATTTTTTGTTGACTATAGGCCATTCCCACAATCCCCAATAAGGTAACAGCAACGCCAATATGAGCTATATAGGCAGCATAAAAGGATCTGGGTAAATTTTTCATCCGGCTGATATTATTTTTGAAAGAGGTATGAAATAAAGATAATTTACCGCTGAAATCTGTGAGGGCACCCATGATTACCCAGAATGAAACCCCTGTCGCAATCGCTGGCAAGAAACGATGTAAATAAATAAAACTTACGATGACAATAATGATCGTAATAATTCCCATAATGGATAAAGGACGAAGCAAATTTTTTATTTTTGCTTTTTTAAATGCCAACCAAGGTGCAAATGCCATAAAAAAAATAGCAATGAGTGCCGGAGGGATAAAGGTTTTGTCAAAAAATGGTTTTCCAACGGAAATAGTCTCTCCATCAATCATTTGTAAAACAGGAGGGTAGAGGGTGCCAACCAAAATAATGGCAGCCAGGGAGCAGAATAATATATTATTGAGAATGATTGAGCCTTCTCGAGATAAAGGCGCAAATAATGCCGTGAATAAAAGAAGTGGAGCCTGCCACGCAAACAGAACCAAAGCACCTCCACAAATAATTGTTAGTAATACAAGAATGAAAATTCCACGGGTTGGATCTGATGCAAATGCGTGTACGGAATTTAATATGCCAGAACGGACCAGAAAAGTTCCACATAATGCAAGAGAAAAAGTTATAATGGAAAGAAAAATCGTCCATGCTTTCAGGGCTTCACGTTTTTCAACGATCAAGGCTGAGTGTAATAAGGCGGTTCCCGTCAACCATGGAATTAATGCGGCATTTTCGACAGGATCCCAAAACCAGTAGCCTCCCCATCCAAGAACATAGTAGGACCACCATGATCCAATTGCTATACCAGCGGTAAGAAAAACCCATGCAGTAATAACCCAGGGTCTAATCCATCGTCCCCAGGCTGCATCAACTCGTTTTTCCATCAATGCGGCAACAGCAAAGGCGAATGGAATTGAAAAACCTACATAGCCAGTATAAAGAATTGGGGGATGAAACGCCAATCCCGGGTCCTGAAGTAGCGGGTTCATTCCTTGACCTTCCATCGGGGCAGGCCAGATTCGCAGGAAAGGATTTGATGTAATCAGGCAAAAAAGTTCAAAACCAGCTGCGCATCCGCCAAGAATGGCAATGATTTTTATTCTCAATGAAAATGGAAGATGATGACTGAAACTTGAAAAAAGAACCCCGAAAAAGGAAAGTATAAATGCCCACAAGAGAATTGAGCCTTCGTGATTTCCCCATATGCCTGTTACTTTATAAAGAATGGGTTTGTCACTTGCACTATTCTGTAAGATATTTTGCACAGAAAAGTCATTATTCAATGCTGCTGTAACCAAACAAATAAATGTTATCAACAGAGTGAAAAACTGTCCCCATGCCAGGGGGGACGCTAGATTCATTAAATGAAAATTATATTTTTTGTTTCCTAGTAATGGCAGAACAAATTGAGCCCCCGCCAAACAGCAGGCAAGTGCCAATGCAAAATGACCAAGTTCGGGACTTAGAAGAATTGAAAACATTTGTCATTCCATTGCTTATTGGGGTTTTATCATGTGGTTCCAGCTGTCTGGATCGGGTGGTGGACCAAAACGCGGATCCCACTTGCCATTTTTGCGCAAAGCGTCGGCGATTTCTTTAGGCATGTAAGTTTCATCATGTTTGGCCAATACTTCAGTGGCGATGAATATTCCTTGAGGATTTAAGTAACCAATGGCAATAACGCTTTGTCCCTCTCGAAATAGATCAGGTAAAATGCCTCTATATTTTACATGAATAGCGGCTTTTCCATCTGTAATATCAAATATAGCCATTGGTGTGTGATGGTCATTCTGATGATGAAGGGAGTTGGCAACAACCATTCCTCCCAATCGTATTGTGGTAGAATTAGATATGGATTGGTTTATGAGTTGGGAAGGAACTTTGAAATAGACCAAGTTACTTGAAAAAGCTGATAAAATCAATGTGATTGCAATCGCGAAGCCCATCATGCAAGTTAGGATTATCCATAGACGTTGAGTTTTACGTTTCATGATTAAGTTTTTTCATAATGTCCAGTTTATTTTTTGCCTGGTGAAACCGTCTATAAGTGGTAAGCCATAGAGCCAAAACAGTTAACAGGGTAATTCCATAAGCGGAAATCAAGTAGGGGAGATGCGACATGATCATTGCATTGACAAAGATTGTGAATTGATAAGTAGGCGATGGATCTGGTTTTCAAGAATGGCGGTTCGAATTCGTGTAAATAGTATACCTATAAATCCAAGGGAAAAACCCAGCGAACAGAAAATCAATGGGGTAGCAATGGAAAGAGTGATTGAAGAGGCATGGGTTAAACTGAATGTATTTGGCTGATGTAATGTGTTCCACCATTGAACACTGAATTTGATTATAGGGAGATCAAAAACGCCTGCAAGGGCAAGAATGGAAGCTGCCTTATAACCCTTTTGAGGTTCATCAAAGGCATGACATAAAGTGATATGTCCTAAATAGAGAAAAAACAATATCAGAACTGATGTTAATCGTGCATCCCAAACCCACCAAGTGCCCCACATGGGTTTTCCCCAAATGGACCCCGTTATTAAACATAGGGCAGTTACAATAGCTCCAACAGGTCCAATTTCTTTGGCCGCTAGATCGGCTAAGGGATGTTTCCAGACTAGGGATGAAAAACCGCAAAAAGCAAGTAAAATATAACCGGCACTGGCAAGCATGGCCATGGGAACATGAATATACATAATTCTTACGCTATCCCCTTGCTGCCAATCTGCTGGGGAGATAAAAAGGCCCCATATTATTCCAATGACGATGAAAAGCAAAGCAAACCCGTTGATCCAGGGCTGCAGTTTTGTCGTAAACTGAAAAAAAATTTTCGGATTTGCCAATCGATTGATTGAAAAAAATCGATTACTTCTTGGTTTTGATAGAGTTCTTGAATCAGTCATTGAAAAATAATCAGGGTTTATGGAAAATAAGAGGATATTTTATATTTAAAAAACTGGCAAGCTTATCCATTCTTGGTCATAATATGTTTTTTTATTTATGATTTGTAAAGTAGTGATGGGAGAACAAATGTTATTTGTAATAATGTGTAATGACAAACCTTCGTCTCTAGAAATGAGAATGGCTGTTCGCTCTCAACATCTGGCGTATCTTAAAACTTATGAAAAACAAATAAAAATTGCTGGTCCCTTATTGGATAATGAGGGAAAAAGTTGTGGCTCACTCATTATTTTGAATGTAGAAGATCGTGCAGCTGCCGAGGGATTTGCCATCAGTGATCCTTATGCAAAAGCAGGTTTATTTGAAAGTGTCATAATTCGTTCCTTTAAGGAAGTTTGTTCCGAAGGTCAGATGATTCGAAAATATATTATGGAATAATTGAATTTTCACAATAATAAATGATAGAACATTATTAATGTATTTTATATCTATCAACGTTATATATCATTGGGATTTTTTATGAAAGATTTATCATTGTTACAAAAAGTTGTTATACCATCAGGAATAGCACCTTTAGGATTATATATAAGGACTCGTTATCCAGAGTTATGGTTTTTACAACCTAATGAATTAATTTTTCAAAAAAGGAATGTTGAATTCAAGATTGATGAACATATAGCATTTAACACATTTTTTGGTGCGTTTTCACTTACAACATGGATGAATAAACCGGATATAAAAGAAATTGTAATTTCAATTCAATTTTCAGGTGAAGGAATTGTTACCATATGGCATGATAATGGTTATGAGCCTCCATTTTATGTTATGCAAACAGCAATTAAAGGTCAAAACCAAAAAATTGATTTGACAATAGATTTAAAAAAACTATCGGGGAAAACAGGAATTATTTTTCCAGAGATAACAATTTTAAGCGAATCTTTTTCAATATCTAAAGTTTTTTATTTTACTACACAAAAACCAACAAATAATGTACGTATGGCTTTAATAATGCCTACTTTTAATAGAGAAATTTATGTAAAAAGAAATTTAGAGATAATTAAAAATTCTACATATGATGAACTCGATAATAAAGTTTCAATTTTTATTATTGATAATGCTAATTCTAATAGTTTTGATGATATAGAGTATGAAAATGTAAATATAATAAAAAATCGTAATTTCGGGGGAGCAGGAGGATTTGCTAGAGGTATATTAGAAGTTTTAGATAGTCAATCTAATTTTACTCATGTATTATTTTGCGATGATGATGTATTAATTGAGCCTGAAGTAATTTGCAGAGCTTTTCATCTTGCAAGTTTTTTAGATGATAAAAGCATTATTCCTGGTGGAATGATGAACTATGGTGATCGAGGACGTTTACATGAAATTGGAGCACAAGTCAAAGGTTTTGATTTTAGTAGTGTAAAACCTAATTTGGATTTGACAACATCTTCTGGTGTAATATTTTATGATAAATTAGAATATAGTACTTTTTATGGTTGGTGGTTTGTAGTTTATCCAAAAAAAATTATTGAAAATTTTTTACCTGCTCCATTTTTTGTAGGTTGGGATGATGTTCAGCAAGGACTTGTTTTACAAGGAAAAGTCGATATCGTAACATTAACAGGAATTGCAGTTTGGCATGAGGAGTTTACAAAAAAAGAAGTTAATTGGAGATGGTATTATCATATTCGTAATGGATTAATTGTTAATTTTGTATATGGAAAACCACCTATATTTAAAGAAGCATTAAATATATTTAAATGTCTTTTAACCTATAGATATGAACGTGCAGAATATTTATTGGCTGGCATAAAGGACGCAATGAAAGGGCCAGAGTTTATAAAAAATTTAGATCCTGAAATTTTTCATCAGGATCTTGTAAAAAAACAAAAAAGTAAATTATTAAATATCCGTCAAGATCAGATGGATATGAAAGATTATAATCGTTTTATAAAGTATTCATTTATAAGAAAATTATTTATAATTTTAACATTAAATGGACATTTGTTACCTTTAAAATTAATGTATAAAGCTGAAACTCCTCTTGATCATGGATGGGTCTTAGAACCGTTACATAGCTTTAGAATAAGTGCTATTTTTAGGTGCCCTAAAGTAATTTATTATGAAAAAATTTCTAATATGGGTATAACTTGTGAAATTGATTCAAAACGTTTTTTTAATCTGTGTAATGAATTGTTTCTTACAATAATTGAATTATATAAAAAGCAATATATATTAAAATTTAAATGGAAAAAATCATTTAACGGTTTAATTACTAAACACTTTTGGAAAAATTATTTAGGATTAAAATAAAATATTGTTTTAATCTTTATAAATTTAATTATACCAATAAAAGAGTTTTTGGGTGAATATTGTAACGATTCCCCACAAACTCATTGTCATGAATGATAATATCAAAAGAGCGGCAAACATCAAATCTGTTTGAAAACGGTTGTTGGCGTTTTGCATTAAATATCCCAAACCGGAAGACGCGCCGACCCATTCTCCAATGACCGCACCAATGGGAGCGATAGCTGCTGCGATTTTCAAACCTGACGAAAAAGCGGGTAAAGCAGCAGGAATACGTACAAATAAAAGTTGTCGTAAGGCAGATGTATTCATGGTTTTGCTTAAATCAAGATATCCTTGAGGTGTTCTGTTTAGGCCGTCAAAAAAGGATGAAGTTATGGGAAAAAAAATCATTATAACGGTCATTACAACTTTTGAACTTATTCCGAAACCAAACCATAATACGAGTAAAGGGGCTAGAGCAAAGGTGGGAATTGATTGACTGATAATGATGATGGGCATTAACCAGTGACGGAGAAAAGGAACAAGTATCAAAAAAAGAGCAAAAAACATTCCAAAAAAACATCCAATTACCAACCCTATTATGGTTTCTTGTGTTGTTGTAAGCGTGGCTTGCCATAAAAGCTGATGATTAATGTTTAGAGCCTGAATGACCGCTGAAGGTGAGGGTAAAAGATAAGCGGGGATGTAATTGAAAAAACTGATCAACCACCAAATAAAAATCAAGCTTCCGATTAATGAAACAATGCGGATACTTATTAAAAAAGATTCATGTAAATGAGTTTTCATGATTGTGTTTTTTCTATCAAAAGAGATAATAAATGGGCTTGGGCCTTTTGTAAGTCGAGATTTTCTAGCGGATGAGGTATAGATCCAGGAACTACCAAAGAATCGTATAGTTTTGCAGGAGTTCCTGCCATAATCTGAATTTGTTCTCCCAATCGACAAGCTTCGAAAGGATCATGTGTGATAAGAATAACTGTTTTACCTTTCAACAATTTTGCCGTATAGGTTTGCATGTTGGTTCGTGTTACACTATCCAATGCTGAAAAAGGTTCATCCATTAAAACGATGGGGCGATTTTCATACAGTGTTCTTGCAAGAGCGATACGTTGACGCATTCCGCCAGACAGTTCGGATGGATATGCATTTGCAACATGGGATAAGCCTACTTGTTCAAGGATATCCAAAGCTTTATGCCGATTTGGTTTTTCACCACGGAGTTTACTGCCTAGGGTGACATTATATAGTATTTTTGCCCAAGGCATTAACAGATCCTGTTGTCCCATATAACTGATCCGTTTTGATAAAGATTTGTTATCATCCGCTTTTACGCTTCCCAGCTTACAATGTTGCAATCCTGCAATAATTTTTAAAAGACTACTTTTACCCACGCCACTTGCACCAAGAATAATACTGAATTTTCCGGCTGGAAAAACAGTGTTTAGATTTTTGAACAATTGACAATTATTGAAGGTTAATGAAACATTTTCTATCAAAATGCTTGGGGGATTGGAATCAGACATTATTTTCAGTTAATCCAAATGGAATTGAAATGCGAGGGGGAAAGGCAAGCTGGTAATCTCTTCCACGTTGCAGGGAATAATTGGGATTATAAAATGGATCATAATTTATGATTTTAAAATGTTTTTTTTTCAGGGAAAGAATTTCCTGTCGTTCTTTTCCGGAACGTTCACCCTTGTAATGATTTCCGAGTGAAAGAGATTCGTAATGGATCAGTTGTGCATTCTGACATTGGATGATATGATATTTTTTCTTTCTTAAACGTAAACAGAAATCAATATCATTATATGCTATTTCAAATGTCTCATCAAATCCATTAACCTCGTTAAAAGCCAGACGACGAATAACCATACAGGCACCTGTCACGGCACTGACCTCATGATCATGCGTCAGGTAAAAATTATCTGACTTATGAAAACGACCGGCATGTTCACATAAATTAGCGGCACCCATTATAACGCCCGCATGCTGAATATTTTTATCAGGATAAAATAGTTTTGCACCAACAGCGCCTACTTTTTCATTTTGCATATGACCCATCATTAAGGATAACCAGTTTTGATCCAGAGGTTCAATATCATCGTTTATTAGGGCTATAAAAGGGTATTTAGAATTCCTGATGGCAACGTTGCAACTTTTCGAAAAATTGAATTGATCTGTTTTGACAAATAGAACTTTTAAATATTTATAATACTGGAATGAACTGAGAAATTTTTCTTGTTGTTTTGTCAACGGTTTATTTTGCGAGATGACAAGAATAATTTCTAATTTTGGGTAAGAGGTTTTTTTTATTAGTTTTGTAATACATTGATGTATGGTTTCGGAACTGAGGGTTGTCGGGATGATGAGACTTACGGGATCTTGATAATTTATATAATTTATATCAAAGGGAAATATATGCGTATTAACACTAAATTGCCAATTCAGCTCAGTTTTGAAAATTTTGATGATTTCAATTATTTCATTTTTATCATGTAATGATACTTTTGCAGTCCTATGACTTAAGATCAGAGGGACATGATAAATAAAATGATTTTTTTTCCATAAATAAAGGGCCAATGCCATTCTAATGGCATAAATGGAACGAATTGGAGAATCAAATTCTTTTATGAAATCATCAAATATATCTTTTCTGATAATCCATATATCTTGGGTAAGATAACCTGTCAGTAGAATCGACAAGTTAAAATTTTGCTTGAATACAGGGTTGCTGTGTTCATTCAGATTATTGATTTCATCTGAATCAGCGTAAAGTGCGGCCGGATAATGTTGACGAGTAGCCTGATCGGCAAAAACAGCCAAACTGTGTTCTTCTAAAACTTCGTTTGAATTTTTAAGAATGATATAATGTGCTTGAAAAGCTTGGGGAGTGGTTCTTCCTCTAGTATTCGGATGCTGGTAAAAATTGTTCCAGTCAATTTCCATGGTTTTACCATAATATGTAAATAATGAAAAAACAGGCCATAGATGAATATAATTACTTTCATATAGTTTCTTTATCTCGTTACCATTCCAGTTTTCATATAAATTGTACCAATATTTATATGGTAAATTAGGAAAAAATATTTGTTGATTTTGTAATAATCCCATTCGAATACGTTTGTTTAGATGAATGAAGGGATAACAAAAAATTTTTATAAAAGTAAAAGGATTTATAATAATTAATATTAAAGCCGTCGTTAAGCGGCTCAGAGCCCGAATTTTTACTGATGAAACTGATTGTAAAGCGGAATTAAAAATTTTGGCGATTGGATAGATTCGTAAACAGTTCGTTTTCTCAGGAAGATAAACAAGAGATACACGCCAAAAGTTGGGAAGAAACCTACCGGAGACAAGATAAGTTAAAGGTTCAAATGTTGGGTCATCCCTATGGTTTATATATAGATACAATGGGATCGTTTTGGGTAATTTTTTATGTAATTTTACGGAAATCAGGCACCATTTTTTTTGATATTTAGAGGGTAATAACCTTTCAAAATAGAAAAAATCTCGGAAAAGTGACATCTCATCTCACGTTTGTTATTCGACAATTATTTTAAATTATAAAATTATTAAAAACTTAATTTGGTTTATTTTAACATTTTTGAATAAAAATTGAAATATTTGTGAAATTATATTTCAATCTTAAGTGGCTTATAAATGGGTATTGAGCTTATTTTCGTCTAATAAAATTATATAGGGGTCATTGATAATGGTAAACAATATTGAAGCCGTACAAAGTAACCTCTCATATGGACGTAAAAAAGGGTTTTTACGATCATGTACAATGGGTATTCTTTTTTTGAAGATCTCGATTTCATTTTCTTATGCAAATGTCTATCAGACTAACCGATGGAGATCAAATATAACTCCTTTTTTAAATAAAGAAAAAGAAGAAAAAAAAGACAAAGATGAAAATGATCAACAGGCTGAATATATTTGTTATGAAAAATCCATCCGTTGCACAATGTGGAATGCGGATAGGGTCGTAAATGTTGATCCATATAAAGACCTTCATTATCAAGTAGGTTATTCAACGCTTGCCTTTCCAAAGGGAAGACCGACATTTTATTCAGCGAGTAAAAAACTTAGTATCGCTTTTGGTCTTTATATTAATTACGACATTGGGGCTTTATTAGGTCCAAACAAACGAGCGAATGGACCAAAAGTTTCAAGTTATCAAGGAACTTTACGTCGTGGACGTCCGATTATTGTTGTAAAATATACTGATTTCGCCTTAACGGTTACACCAGATATTGGACGTTTTGGACTTGAACATCATGATCTGTTCGGAGCGGATTTGAAATATACAGGTATTAAGAATCTGGTAATTGGAGGGGGTTTACTCCAACCCACTTTATCAATGTTGGATTCTGAAACTTCCAGGGGATTTTTTCTTGCAGAACGACCCATGGTTATTGATATGTTAAGAAATGTTGCCGGAGGGGAACCTCGTGCTGGTTTCAATGTTATTCATTGGGGGCAGCGATACCTTATCAGTGTTGGCTATACAGGGCAACGCGTTGGTAAAAAATTTACCAATTTTCAACAGGGGCAGAAGGGAGGCGTTTTAAGATTGGCGGGTCGTCCAATAGCTTCAAGAAATATTGATCTTCATTTGGGCGTAACAGGAACATTTGCCGTTCATGGTGAAAATAGAAAATATTCTATTGTAAGTTATAATGAATCCCGTCTTTTCCCTTCCGCGGCAGATTTTAAGACAGGAACCATCAATGGTGTCAACAGTATATGGGCTGTAGGTCCTGAATTTGCCTTACGATGGAAAAGGTTGATTTTTCAAGGGGAATATTATTCATTTTTTATGCCAAGAAAGAATGAGGGATATGGACATAATGATAATCTTCATTTTTGGGGATGGTATGGAAGTTTAAATTACGCGATTTTCGGGGCTCATCGTCATTATTTACCGTCTCGCGCTATTTTTGCAGCACCAGAAGGTTCACTGTTTAATCCTGCCGCTGGGGATTGGGGAGCTTTGGAATGGTCAGTCCGTTGGAGTTATCTGAACCTCAATAGTCATGCTGGGGATTATGAAAATAACAAATATGCAGCAGGGGTGCAAGGTGGAAAACAGAAAGTCATAGCAACGGGGTTTAACTGGTATCCGTCACCACATTTCAGGGTGATGATTGATTATAATCATATAATTTCATCACGTTCTAGAAACAATTTATGGCATTTAAGAAAAAAGGATAGCAATCTAATAATTTCACGTTTACAACTAACTTTTTAAGGTTTTGAAGTGCTATTTTTAAAATTTATTTAACATGAAAAATTATTTTTTCCAAATATTATAATACTATATTTTAACGTAAATAAAAATATATTACAAAAATATTGTATACATAATCAATACTGGATACATTAATATTTGAAAAAAATAATTGAAAATTCTTTCAAAGATTAAACAGGTCTTTATTAAAGAAAATCCATGGAAATTGTAAAATGCGAAAATCTTATGAAACTTCTATGGCTTTTTCAAAATTCGGGATTTATTCAATATCATTATATTTTTTATTGAATTGGGTTTCAGCCGCTAAAGCCAATGATGATTCTTTATTCCAAACAAATCAGGTTACTTATTTGGATCCATATAAAAATATAATTTATGATATGGGTGATTTTAAAATCAGCTTTCCCAAAGGTAGATTTTTATTAAAATCAATGAATAATCATTTCAGTCTATCAATTGGAACGTCCATTCAATATGATATTGGTGGTTTCATAGGATCCGATAAAAAACATAATCAACCCGATATGGGTGGGTCACAGGCTGTATTGAGGCGTGCAAGATTTATCATAACAATTGCCTATGATAACTTTAAAATTATTGTTGCTCCTGATGTTGGACGTGGTGCATTGGTTAATGATTCATTTCATGAGATTAATCTTAATTATACCGGGTTTCATCATACAGATTTATCCATTGGTTTGATACAACCATCAGTCACTTTGCTGGGATCTGAAACATCTGCAGGATTTACCCTGGTAGAACGCCCCATGATCATTGATCTTGTAAGAAATATAGCTGGTGCGAATGCCAGAATAGGATTTACAGCCTCTCATTGGGGAAAAAATTATTATATTGGCGCTTCAGTTACCGGACAGCGTTTTGGTAAATTTTATCAGGATTTTCAAAAGAATCAAAAAGGGGGAATTATTCGTGCTGTCATCCATCCAATAAGATTTCAAAATTATGATTTGCATATGGGAGTGAGTGGAACGGTCGCATTTCATGGAGATAATCGGAGATATTTCATGAATGCACTGCCAGAGGCCTTTATCTGGCCGGGGCGTCCCTATATTCGTACCGGAAAAATTAACGGGGTAAACAATGTTTGGGCAATAGGTCCTGAATTCGCCTTTAGATTCAACCGTTTTATTATTCAGTCAGAATATTACTCAATTGATTTGCAAAGAAATTCGGAAAATAATTCACGCCGATCAAATTTAAAGTTTGCTGGATGGTATGTCAGTACAAATTATGTCTTGTTTGGTCAACCAAGACAATATTTTTCCGAACGTGCCTATTTTTCTGCACCAAAAAATGCACTTTTTAATCCAGCGGTAGGGGATTGGGGAGCACTGGAATGGACAGCACGCTGGAGCACCATGAATTTAAACAGCCATCGATACGATTGGGATAACGGCAAACCAAAAAATATACATGGTGGAAAACAGCACGTTATCGCAACAGGTTTCAATTGGTATCCAGCTGATCAGATGCGATTTTCGCTTGAATATAATTATGTTTTTGCCACTCGTTCAAGAAATAATTATTATAATAGTGCTGGTCGTAAAAGTAATATTCTCATTTCTCGTATCGAATTTAATTTTTAGAAATTTAATTCTCCCAAGGGCTTGATTTTTAGAGGTAAGGCTTTAAGCTGTTTTTGAGAATATACAAATTTAAAAGGATTTGAATGATTATTCATTACTGAAATGAGACAAAATTTATAAACAGAACTGCTCTGTTTAATCTTTCTTCAGTTTAAAGCTGTTAATACAGTAGGATCCTTCATGGTTCAAAAAAATCGAATAAATAGTGTAGAGGCCTTATATAGGAATATAAGACCTATTTTGTCATGTTCATTTAATATTATTGTTTTAAAAGCTACTATTTCTTTTGCCTATGCTCAAACAGAATGTATTTCTAATTCATTGATTTCTGCGTTGCCTAATTCCAGAAACAAACAATCCATCTACCTATGTTTGGATCATAAACAGGATTGTACAATGTGGAATGCTGACAAAATTCGAAACATTGATATTTATAGGGATATTTCTTATCAAATAGGTCATTTCAATTTGAATTTTCCCAAGGGACGTCCAACTCTGGTCTCCATTGATCGTCGATTCAGTATCTCTCTTGGGGCAAGTATACAGTTTGATATTGGTGGGATTATAGGTCCGGATAATAAACGCAATGGATCCAGAATGGATGGTTCACAGGCATTTTTGCGTAGGGGGCGATTTAATGTTGCTATCCGCTATGATGATTTCATCATTAACATAACACCGGATGCAGGGCGCCCAGCATTGGTTAATAATTCCATTTATGAGGCCTATTTAAAATATGTCGGATTTGAAAACACTATTATCGCTATCGGTCTGTTACAACCTCCCATAACTATGCTGGATACTGAAAGCTCAAATGGATTTATTCTGGTTGAACGTCCAATGATTGTTGATCTGGTTAGAAATTTAACAGGATCAGATGCCCGTCTTGCCTTGATGATGACTCACTGGAATAAACGGTATTATCTTAGCGCTTCAGTTACCGGGCAAAGGTTGGGAGGAACCTATCAGGATTTTCAAAAAAATGAACTTGGCGGTATTGTAAGAGCGGCGGTAAGACCTTTAGCTATCAATCATTATGATATGCATTTGGGTTTATCAACAACTTTTGTGACACATGGTGATAGCCGAAAATATTCATTAAGTACGGGACAGGAGGGGCAAGTTTGGTTGGGCCGTCCTTATTTGCGAACAGGAACTATTCAGGGTGTAAATAATATATGGGCAATAGGACCTGAATTTGCGGTAAGATTGAATCGTTTTCTGATACAGTCTGAATATTACTCCATGTTTTTGCAACGGGTTGCGGAAAAGTTAGGCAATAGGCCCAATTTGCATTTTTCTGGCTGGTATATTAGCGTCAATTATGTCCTGTTTGGACAACCAAGATCTTATGATGAAAGTAAAGCTGTTTTCACTCCCCCTGTCGGGAGCTTTTTCAATCCTGTCGCGGGAGAATGGGGAGCTTTGGAATTGTCAATCCGATGGAGTAACATGAACCTTAATCATTATAAATATCGTATGAATGAAAACGGTCATTATCTTGGGGTTCAAGGAGGAAAACAAAATATATTTGCAACAGGGTTGAATTGGTATCCCTCGTCACATATGCGGATATCACTTGATTATAATCATGTAATGGCGACACGGTCTAGAAAAAATTACTATAATTCAACTGGACGCACAAGTGATCTGGTTTTGTCCAGGGTACAATTTACATTTTGACAAACTAATAAAGTTCCAGTTGTTCATGTTGTTTATTTTGTTGAATTTTAACAGCATCTTCAAGATCAATTGAAATCAGTTGGCTTATGCCGCGTTCCTGCATCGTGACACCATAGAGGCGTTGCATGTGACTCATGGTAAGTTGATGATGGGTTACAACTAAAAAACGTGTCCCTGCCTGTGACATGTCAGACAACAATTTACAGAAACGTTCAACATTGGGATCATCTAGAGGGGCATCAACTTCATCAAGAATACAAATTGGAACAGGATTACATCGGCTGACAGCAAATACAAGTGATAAGGTTGTCAACGCTTGCTCACCACCAGAAAGTAAAGAGAGCGTTGAAAGATTTTTTCCTGGAGGTTGAGCATAAATTTCCAAACCGGATTGTAATGGATCTTCATGAGGTAAAAGCTTAAGATAGGCTTGTCCGCCATTAAACATACGGGTAAATAATTCCTGAAAATGATGATCCACTTCCTTAAAAATAGCGTTTAATTTGCTTCTTCCCTGTTTATTAAGTTTACAGATAGATTCACGTAACTGTTGGATTGCTGTGGTTAATTCATTGAATTCGTTTTCAAGATGGTTAAGTTCTGTCAGTTTTTCCTGATATTCGAGGTCTGCCCGCAAATTGACAGCTCCAAGCGCTTCCCGCTGTGCCTTTAATGATGCAATTGAATTTTTTAATTTTTTTTCTGCCTGATCATCCAGATCATGATCATTTCTTTCGTTTGACAGGTTTTTGATTTCGTCGGTAATGTCGCTATCAAGTTGAGCAAATACAATCTCGGCTTGTTCTTTTTTGGTTTCGGCTTTTATAAGTTGTTCTTGAATTTTATTTTTTTCCAGCTTTATATTTTGTAAATTCTGTTCGGCATTTTTTTTTGCTTGATCATATTCTATATTTCTTTTTTGCAATTCTTGATAATTTGCAGCAGATTGCCGTTCTGCATTTTTAAATTCATTAAGTTTGGATTTTAAGATCTCAGGTAGTTTATCTATATCTTTAAGTTGAATTTCAAGATTCAGTATTTTTTTAAGAATTTGCTCTTTTTCGTTTTGTCTTTCCCTGAAATGTTCTTGCCATTTGTCCAATTGCTGAGCAAGGGATTTTTTTTGAATGTCCAGATTATCTTTTTCTTGAAGAATTAAATGATAGTCAAGCCGTTTTTTTTCTTTTTCTGTTTCATTAATTCCATAGTCCTCTTTCAGTTTTTTTAATTTATTTTCCATTTCTTCACAATTAATGCGATGATTAAGATTATATTCTGCTTGATGAAAAAGAACGGAAATTTCTTTTAGATCGTTTTCAAGTTTCTGACATCGTGGAGTCAGGGCATCCAGTCGGCTTTGCTGCTGAATAGTAATTTCCTTAAGAGATTGATAAGAAAGCTGAGCCTGATTTAATTCAGTTTCCGTTTTTAGAAAAAATTCATTTTCATTATCTAACTTTTTGCTAAGCGTATTGATCGTATCTTCAATAACATGAACAGATTGGAACATTTCTTTAGGATTTTCTGCTTGATTAAGTTGTCTTTCCAAATTATTTAAATTTTCCCTATTTCTATCAATCTCTATTTCAAGATGTGCAAGTTTTTCCTGTAGAGATTCAATCTGGATTTTGTTTTGTGCATTTTGGTTCAAGCGTTGTTGATATTGTTCCTTGACTAAGGAATATTGATGTTCAAATCTATTAAAATCCTCTTTTTTTTGCTGAACAATCCGTTCTTTTTCTTGTTCTATACGTAAATATTGATAAATTTTCTCTTTATCTGGCAAGGGTATCTGGGTCTTTTTATGTGCTTGTTCAAAATATAATTTTTTTGTTTTAAGTTCGTTTTGAGCCTGTTGGACAGCAGGTTCAATGGCGTTAAATTGAGTCTCGGCCATTCTGGCTTCATTTTGCAAAGCGTAAAAATCCTGAGTAATTATTTGTGCCCGTTTTTCAATATCCCTATATTTGCTTTTGTTTTGCAATAATTTATTTTTAAATTGTATTTGTGTATTTTTTAATTGTTCATACAACTTTTCTATCTGTGGTGATTTTTGTAAATGACGTTTTAAATCCTCTTCGATATTTTGCAGAAGGTGTTTTTGAATCAATCGTTGAGCAGATTTGTTTTGAATGGCATGTGTTTGGTAATAACCATCCCAGCGCCAGATATCTCCTTGTTGAGTAGCCAGCATTTGTCCTGGTAAAAGATAGGGAAAAAGTTTATTCCCTTCTTCAACTGAATTTACAATTCCAATTTGCTGAAATGCTCTTTGTAAGGGCGGAGGCGGGGAAATAATATCAAACAGGGTTGGCAATGCACCTGTTAATGTTGTCTTGATATTACTTAGGGTAACCCAGCCCCGGGATGCATCAAGACCAGTTGGTGCATCAATAGTGTCGTCAAAAATTGCAGCTATAGTTTTTATCCATTTCTGAGGTATTGATAAAGGATCAAGAACGGCTGGTAATTCAGTATTGATGTTTTCCTCTGATGTTTGTTTAAGGATTTGTGCCAATCCTTGTTGTCTTGCTTCTAAATTACGAATTTCACTTTCATGTTGTTGGACAATGGAAGACTGTTTTTCCAAAGCTTCTGTATTTTTCTTTAGATTACTTTCAATTTGTTCAATTAATTGATGCTGTTTTTTTAATTGTAAATTAATATTTTCATATTGTGTTTGTTGTTCCTGAAGATATTCAGGAGCAATTATCTGTTTTGCCAGATATTCCTGTTGTTTGGTTAAAGTCTCGAATGAATTCTGTGCCTGTTGCAAGTTGGTATGGATTATGTCAAGATTCTTTTTGTTTTGATCATGGATCTGTAATGCTTGATTATAAGAATTTTCCTGTTCAAGGCGTTTTTTTATGGCTGCTTGGTGATCCTCGAGTGCCAAATCAATTTCTTTTTTATTTTTTTCAAGAGTAATTTGTGTGTTGAACAACTTTTCCTGAAATTGCTGTTGTTCTTCTGTTGCTAAAGACTGACTTTGCAGTTGAGTGATCTGATTTATAACATTTTGATAATTATCATTTAATCGCTTTTCTTGTGATTTGATTTGTCTTATTGTCTGATTGAGATCATTATAATTTTTTTCTACCTGTTGAGAATGATAAGTTTGTTTTTCCTTTTCAAATTCCTTGGACTGAATGGTTTTCTGAAGAATTTTTCGGTTTGCTTCAATCTCCTCTAGTTTTTTTTCGAGAATATTTAGTTGCTCTCGTTTTTTTTGCAGTTTTTCAGCTGAAGGAAGTTTTTCAAGACAACTTTTTTGTTCGGATAAAAGCTGTTCATATTCGGATTGAAATTTGGTTTTTTCATCATTCACCTGATTAAAATATTGCGTTATCTCATGATTTTTATTTATAGATGCAGACAGTTTTTTTTCATCTTCATGGATTAAATCAAGCAGGATAGCACTTTTTTCTTCTAGGGTTTTAACCTCCTGTTCAATCTGGAGAATTTTTGTTGGATGATGGTCAAGTTTTTCATTAATTGTGTTGATTTTGATTAGAATATTTTCCTGATCGGATTGATTATTTTCAAGATGAGACTGTATGTCTATCAGTTGGGTTTTGTTTTCTCTCAGCCGGTCATTCAATTGTTTTATTTCTTGTGTTTTCTGATTTAATTCATTTTCAAGTCTAGAAATCTGCTGGCGCTGATGATCACAATGAACGCGCGTCTGAATTTCCTGTTGATGCAGGGTAGCAGATTCTTTTTCCATAGCTTTCAGATTGTTGTGCAAATCCAGAATACAATTTTCTTTTTCCCTAATTCTACTTAGAATAATTGAAATTTGCATTTTAAGATCAAGAAGCTGTTTTTGCGCTCGTTGGTAATAAAGTATCTGCAAATTGGTTTCTTTATCGCGTACAGCTGTAGATATCTCACGGTATCTAGTGGCTTGTACAGATTGTTCTTTAAGTGTTTGGGTTTGATTTGTCAGCTGCTCTTTCAGGTCATTTAATCTGTCTAGATTTTCTTCAGTTGCTTTTAATTTCAGCTCTGCCTCTCGTCGACGGTTATATAACCCAGATATCCCTGCAGCCTCTTCTAGAACCTGTCTTCTTTCCTCTGGTGAGGCGGAAATAAGTTGTGCTATGCGATTTTGACTTATAATTGCTGTTGAACGTGGACCTGATCCAAGATCAGCAAATAGTGTTTGAATGTCCCTGGCGCGTTGTATTTTTCCATTAAGGCGATATTGACTGCCTCCTTCCCGTTCAATTTGGCGGGAAATCTCAATTTGATTTTGGTTATGAAAACAGTTTGGAATAACCTCATCAAACCCGTTTTCGGTTTGGTTTTTAATATTTTCAAGAGTTATTGCAACTTCGCCAATGTTAAAGGCTGCACGTCGTGCAGTTCCTGCAAATATGACATCATCCATTCCTGTACCCCGCAGGGAACGGGCGGAACTTTCCCCCATAACCCAGCGAATAGCCTCTACAATATTTGATTTACCACATCCATTGGGACCAACTATACCAGTTAATCCGGGTAAAATATCAAGTGAAGTCGTATTTGCGAAACTTTTAAAACCAGAAATTTTTAAATGGGTAAAATATATTGGCATATAAGTTTGTTGGTAATGAAATTATGAAGGTACAGTTCTTGTCAACGCATCATTAACTTCCTGATCAAATTTATCAAGCGTTAATTCACCGACAACCTTTTTACCGTTGAAGATAAAGGTTGGTGTACTGTCTATTTTGAAATGTTTTTCAGCGTAATTGCTTTCTTCCAATATTATTTTTTGAATTGCGTCATCATGAGTTACCTGCTGAAAACGCTCTTTGGACATACCAGCTAAAATTGAATATTTTTGCAATTCTTGCAAGGGATCAGCATTTTCATTGAAAGCCCATTGATCAAGATTACTCAGGAGGGCTGTAATAAACGGTTTATATTGATCTACTGGTAGGGAGCGTGCCACAATCGCGGCTTTTAGAGCTACTTTATCTAGGGGAAAATCTTTAAAAATGTAGAAAACTTTGCCAGTATCAATATATTTTTTTTGTATTTGGGGAAGTATATCATGTGCAAAACGTCCACAATGCACACAGGTTAGCGAAAACCATTCTTCAACATGAACTTTTGCATTGGAATTCCCGAGTGTACGAGGAGTTGAAAAATTTTTAGGTATTTCCGCATGAGTGGGAATTTTGGTCGCCATAATAGTCAAAACAGGCAAAACTGAGGCTAGTAAGGAGCGTCGTGTTATGGACATGATATTATTTCCAGTAAAATAAGTTCAAGTATGAGAGAAATTACAATTTAGATAATAATCCAAAGGATTGGTAAAATTATTAATTATTTCTCATTTATAATTTTTATAACAAAGAAAAACCATACAGTTCTGGAAAGCAAGTTAAAAAAATTCTCAACCACTACGAAATATAAAGTATACAGCACCCATAACGCATAAACCGGCCCATAAATAATCAAGCTTAAAAGACTGATGCATGAAAAATATGCTGAAAGGGATAAATACGGAAAGAGTTATTGCTTCCTGCATGATCTTTAACTCACCAAGGGATAGTTTTGTAAACCCAATCCTGTTGGCAGGAACCTGGATAAGATATTCTCCAAGAGCGATGCCCCAGCTGATTAATGCAGCTATATACCAGGGTTTGCCGGATAATGTTTTTAAATGACCATACCATGCATAGGTCATGAACAAATTTGAGCAGACAAGCATCAATGCTGTAATAAGCCAAACAGGCATATATTTTCCTTATGTTCGTAGGGTTGTTGGTGATATCAATCTTGGAATGATTGAAATGAATAAGGTGTAAAGAGTAATATTATTTCCAATATAATTTATTTAAAAATGAATTTTTAAATAAATTGGGATTGTTATTTGTGTCTCGATTTCTATTTTTTAAAATATTAATACTGGTTTTTTAATTTGTATTCCCTAATATAATGTTGGTAACATCTTGGTGATTCATCAAAATATGCAGTATTTTCAAAAAGGAGATTTGGATGATTATTGTTTGTGGTGATGTTTTAATTGACTTCATTCCCGATAAAACAAAAGATGGTGCAGATTGCTATTGTCCAGCCCCGGGCGGATCTTGTGCAAATATATCTGTTGCAATAGGTCGTCTTGGTGGCGCTGTCGGATTTATGGGAGGAATTTCCACTGATTTTTGGGGTGAGAAATTGATGGAATTTCTCGAAACATCCAACGTTGATGTAAGATATGTTGCCAGGGGAAACCAACAAACAACCCTTGCCTTTGTTGAATTGGGCAATGAAGAACCCGCCTATGCCTTTTATGATGAAAATACTGTATCGAGATTATGGGTCCGTTCACAATCACCCGGATTTTCCGACGATGTCAATTTGATCCACATTGGTTCTACTTCTCTGATTGAACCTCCTATTTCTGAATCTTGTGAGCAGATGTTCAGAATGGAAAAAGGAAAAAGAATTTTATCAATTGATCCAAATTGTCGACCCAGCAATACACATCATCCAGCTGTTTATAGAGCACGTATGGCACGTCTGACAGCCATGGCGGATATTATTAAATTATCCAAATCTGATCTGGAATTCTTATTGCCTGACACCAGAGTTGATGATGCTGCCAAACATTGGATCAATCAGGGTACCTCCATTGTTATCATTACACGTGGAAGCCAGGGTGTTCTTTGTTATTTGCCAGGTCATGAAGTCATTGAGGTTCCACCTGATTATATTGATAATGTAGTGGATTCAATCGGGGCAGGGGATACCTTTATGGCGGCAACCCTGACCTATTTACAAAAAAATGGATTTTTGACACTTGACAAAATTAAGACTATCACGCCTGCTGAAATTACCAAAGCCTTAAAATATGCATCGGTTGCTGCGGCAATGATTTGTGAACGGCGTGGAGCCAATCCTCCTTGGGAACAAGAGGTTGATGAACGGATTAAAAGGAAAGCTATAAAATTATAGAGTGATATGAACCCTGTTTGATAATCAGGGTTATATATTGTTTGAATTGGTTTCTGATAGGGTGTCTGAATCGTTGGATGTGGGTAAAGACCAGTTCTGAGGGATATGCATTCGCAGACGACGTATATGTCGCGGGTCAGCCTCCAGAACCCTGAATATCAATCCAGATGGGTGAGTTAATACCTCTCCCTTGGTCGGAATATGTTCAGCCAGATGGAAAACAAGTCCACCCAACGTATCCATATCTGAATTTTTTTCTTCTTCGGTCAAGAATGTTCCAATTTTTTCCTCAAGATCTTCAAGATGTGCTCTTGCATCCACATCCAGCGTATTGTTTCCCCGTTCGATAATCATGTTGGCCTCAGGTTCATCATGTTCATCAGCAATATCGCCCACGATTGTTTCCACCAGATCTTCAATCGTTATCAATCCATCAATGCTGCCATGCTCATCAATTACCAGCCCCAAATGAATCCGGTGTACACGCATTTGTAGCAGGAGATCAAGAACTGGTATTTGAGGTGCGATAAAAAGGGGCTGTCGAATGACTTTACCAAAATCGAAATCTTCACTGTGTCCAATATAGGAAATAAGATCCTTAACGTGCAACATCCCCTGGATATTGTCTAATTCCTGATGATAGACAGGAACTCGGGAATGATTTTCATGCTGCATAATTTCCAGTGCCTGCTTGAAACTGATTGAATCATCAATGGCAAATATATCAGCCCTTGGTATCATTACATCATCAGCCGTTTTATCTTTCAATCTCAATATATTGGAGATCAGTAATCGCTCATGCGGATTGAATTCCTCCTTGTTGTCATCGGGAATTGTAGTTAAATGATTGTTTCTGTCATCTACAAGGTTGACAATTGATTGTCGCAAATTGTGCTGATGTCTTTGATGGAACCAACGTTTAAAAAAAGATTTGTAACGGTTTGGCTTTGTGTTTGATTGTGACTGTTCTGATGCGGTATTATTCGGCGCATTATTACCTGGCGCACGAAACATGGCTATATACTCCCAAAAGACGAGTTTTTCCAGGGATTCGGGATCCCGATTTTACCTAAAAGATAGGATTCCTTCATTTCCATGGTTTTTGTTTCATTACATTTAAGGTGGTCATATCCCTTTAAATGCAATAAGCCGTGAAAAATAAGGTGTGTCAAATGATGGCGCATTGGTTTTCGGGCTCGACGGGATTCTTTTTGAATGGTTTCCAGGGCAAGAATAATGTCCCCTCCATAGGATTGGGGATCTGGATGCTCAAAAGTAAGAACATTTGTAGGCTTATTTTTATTCCTGAATTGGCAATTCAATTTTTGTATTGTCTGGTCATTGGCAAAACAAAGCGTGGTTTGTTCAGCAAAAGGTTGCAGGGTATAAATACGGTATATCAATTCCTTGAGATCAGGAATCAGTTTATACCACCTCTTGTCTTGTATAATTACTACTTCATTAAAAAGAAAATCAAGAATTTGATATCGATATTGCCGGAAGAGGGATGTCATCAGGAAATTTCTTTCTAGGATTTATTCTCGGAAGATATTTTTAATTTTGCTGACTGTTTGTCATAAGCCCTTACAATACGATTAACAAGAGGATGTCTGACAACATCTTCTGCCTTGAAACGAAGAATCTCAATACCGGAAACACCCTGTAATGTATCAACTGCATCCTTTAATCCTGATTTGATCATGGGTGGCAGATCAATTTGGCTAAGATCGCCGGTTATGACCATTCGTGAACCAGCCCCTAACCGTGTCAAAAACATTTTCATCTGAGCAGGAGTGGTATTTTGGGCTTCATCAAGTATGACATAGGCATGTTCAAGTGTTCTACCTCGCATAAAGGCAAGAGGAGCCACTTCAATTTCCCCGCTGGTCAGTCTTTTGACAACTTGATCTCCTGGCATCATGGCGTATAGAGCATCGTAAAGGGGACGAAGATATGGGTCAATTTTGTCTTTCATATCTCCAGGAAGAAACCCCAATCGCTCGCCAGCCTCTACAGCGGGACGAGATAGAATAATACGATCAATCTGACCAGATAAAAGCATGGAAACTGCCTGGGCTACAGCAAGAAATGTTTTTCCTGTTCCAGCGGGGCCAATTCCGAAAACCATTTCATTTCTTGCCAGCATTTTCAAATAGTTTGCCTGTCCCGTTGTGCGAGGTGAAATGGTACCTTTACGTACAGAAATTGTTGGAATTGATTCTGGTTGTTTGAGTTCCATGGATTCAGGAGGTTCATTTTGTTTTGATGGATAAAGAATGGATAAGAGTCCGTTATAGGCCATGCGTATGAAATTATTAACGATGGTAGAGTTAATTTCATTATGGGTATATATATGTTGATACAGATTGCTTACTACTGTTTTAGCAAGTTCAACCTGTTGGATATCCCCTTCAATGACCAGATAGTTTCCCCGACAACCCATGGTGACCTGAAGTTCGTTTTCAATTTGAACCAAATAGCGGTCATGATCTCCCAACATTTGAGCCAGTAATAAATTGTCAGGAAATTGCAGGGTTGTTTTTAAAAAAGATTCGTTTTTTACTTCTTCTGATAAAAGAATGGGATAAATCTGTAGGGAAACTTTATTATTCAAAATGGTTCCTTTTTAAACTAATGTTCCTGAAAGCGAATTTGTCAAAGATTTATCAATTCTAACTTGACATTCCCGACCGATTAGCGATGTGTCACCCTGAATGTGAACCGCTTGCAAATAGGGGGATTTTCCCGTTATCTGACCTTGTTTTCGACCTTTACCAACAAAAAGGATGGGAATGGTACGTCCGACCGTATTCTGGTTAAATTGATCTTGCTGTTCTCTTAACAAAGTCTGTAAGGCCTGAAGACGAGCATCTTTTTCTTCTTCCCTAACCTGATTCATGGAAATAGAGGCAGCCGTTCCGGGTCGGGGAGAATATTTAAAGGAAAAAGTTTGTGAAAACTGAACGTCACGGATAAGCTGCATGGTATCTTCAAAATCTTTCAGGTTTTCACCCGGATGACCGACAATAAAGTCTGAAGATAAAGCAATATCAGGACGTGCCTTGCGTAATTTATCAATAATCTTACGGTATTCATCAGCTGTATGCCCACGGTTCATGGCCTTGAGAATACGGTCTGATCCGGACTGAACCGGCAAATGCAGAAATGGCATTAACGCAGGTAAATCACGATGTGCGTTGATAAGGCTGTCATCCATATCCCTTGGATGGGAAGTAGTGTAACGAATACGGCTTAATTCTGGTAATGTTGAAAGTTTTTCTGCGAGACGAGCCAGATTCCAAATGTTTCCGTCGGGACCCTCTCCATGATAGGCATTGACGTTTTGACCCAGTAAAGTGATTTCCTTTACGCCAATACTGCAAAGATGAGTAGCTTCATCAAGAATTGCCTGAACTGGACGACTGACTTCAGCACCACGTGTATAGGGAACAACACAGAATGAACAAAATTTGTCACATCCCTCTTGAATTGTTAAGAAAGCACTGTAACCTGTATTTTCCTGAGGTGTGGGCAAAAAATCAAATTTGCTTTCAACAGGAAAATCGGTTTCGATTATATTCCCCGATTGCCGGGCCACTTCCAAAATCATTTTTGGAAGACGGTGATAAGTTTGAGGACCTAACACGATATCAACATAGGGAGCCCTCTGAAGAATGATATTCCCCTCAGCTTGAGCTACACATCCAGCCACTGCTATAAGGGTGGGGTTCCCCAGCTGATTGCGATATTCCTTTATCTGTTTCAAACGTCCTAGTTCTGAAAAAACCTTTTCAGTGGCTTTATCGCGTATATGGCAAGTGTTAAGAATGAGAACATCCGCCTTTTCAGCTTTATCCGTTACTTTGTATCCTAATGGACGCAGCAAATCGACCATTCGGTTGCTGTCATAAACATTCATTTGACATCCCCATGTGATTATATGCAGATATCGCCGTGATGTTTCATTATCTAAATTTGCATTTGTCAAAGTAAAGTCTCGTTGAACCATATCAGGATTTGGCCTTGGTATTAGGATATTTTTGAATTACAATAAAATACACTTTTTATAAAAAGACAGGAATAGATACAAGCTATTTATCCATTAATATATGAAAATTAATATTCAAATTGAAGATAAGTAAAAGGTTTTTATTATTTAAATATGAATTAATATTTTGTATATCAAGAAATGTTGCAAGAAAAAATTGAATTAGTTCATTAACATTTATATAATTTAATACAGGTATGATAAATCGTAATTCATATTTTATCGGATAGAAAATATTAAATTATTTTCTTTATTTCATCTTTAGAATGGTTTGATCTTAATGCAACAGTACCCTTGGCAATAATATCCCAGGTTTCCTGCGCAAGATGTTTACGGGTCTTGAAATTTTCTGGATATAAAGGATCATGAAAAATAACGGATGCATGCATATCGGAATATTGACTGAGATTCCATAAATGTGGTGCCAATTCCATATCACCATACCAGCAGTAAATGGGTCGGGTGAACCTGTTGACAGGTAACATGTCCAAACGATCATATGTAATTGAGATTGGTTGAATAATGGGTGTTTTATAAGTTATGGTGTTCTTACCATGGGGTTTTGCCAATGCAAAAAAAGAGGACATAAAAGGGTATAAATGCGATCCATCAGAAGAGGTGCCTTCTGGAAATAAGATTAGGCTATCATTGTTTCTTAATCTTGATTGTAGTTCAATTTGTTCTTTAGCTGTTGAGTGTCGTTGTCTGCTGACAAAGGAAACGCGGCCAAGTTTACATAAAATACTGATAAGAGGCCAGGTTCCGACCTCCTTTTTTGCAACAAAACATCCAGGCAATAATCCGCCTATAGTGACGATATCCAGCCATGAACAATGATTGGCAATGTATAAGATTGGACGATCCTGTCCTTTTTTTGAGTCCAGGGCAATAATCTTGCCGAAGGTATGAAGGCGTAGCCCCAGTAATTTTCCCACAATATACCAATAATACCTTGCAAAATTGGTTTTTAATTTTCCAGGGAGTTTGACAAAGATTGATTGTACTGGAATAGCCATTCCAGTCCATCCCAAAATGGTGAAGATTCTGAGTATTGCCCTAATTTTTTTCAAAAATTTAGGATTATAGGTATTAACTGCATTTTCATTATTGTCAAATAATGAATTGAAACCTATACGTGACCTATCTTTAATTTTTTTATTATTTGACTGAAGAATAATATTCTTAATTTTGGATAACATAAATAACAAAATTCATAATTTTAACAAAAAATAAAATACAGTTTTCTCAGTATTGTAATATAATAGTAATAATCACGGGCTTTATAATTGTTATCTGAAAATATGTGTAACGACAAGATTTATTCATAAAGAAAAATTTAAAATAATTTACCAAATTTTTGGCGTTTTTTTATTTTAATGTATTTTTCTTTTGAAGAGTTCCTTTAATGTTTATAAAAGAAAATACTTTTTATAAAATCCAATTTTTATTCAGTATACTATAGGGAATATGCGTTTTGTCATCTTTGTGGTTTTGGTTTGAAAACGAAAAATCCATACAATATAAAGGTGATAATACAAAATTAGGCATTCGTGATTATTTCATATTCATAGTGTTATTTATTTTGAGCTGTTTTAAGCAGGGAGTAGCTGCAGATCCTCAATATTATAGAGTGAAAATATATTCAACAGGAAATGAGACAATTGATAAAGTTTTGTCAAACACATCCAATTTGGTTACTTTACAAAAAACAAATGCTGTAAATGCGTTTGCGTTGGCTGGTCGAATTAAAAGTGATTATGCCCGTTTTAAAAATGCTATGGACAGTTTCGGATATTATGATGCGAAAATCAGTATCAAGGTTGGAACTGCGGCTGCGTTACATAATCAAAAAAATGTAAAATTGAATAAAAGAGAGCAATCCGATGATATATTCAAACATGAAAAAGATATCATTGCCAATGGAATAATTGATGGTGCAAGTACGGATTTACCAAATTTTATTGATAAAGTGCCTGTCCAGCAGGATGTTATCATTATTGTTCATATCCAAAAGGGATCCCAATATCGCATAGGTCAGTTAGAGTTCAAGAACTTACAAAAAAATGAAATCATCCAGTTATCAGCTAGGCAGCAAAGGGAATTCGGATTGAAAATTGGTGATCCTGCCGTTTCCGCTGATATCGTTGCCGCTCGGGACAAACTGATCAAGGGGTTGCAGGAAGAGGGACATGCCTTGGCTAAAATGGGAGAGCCCGTTGCCTATCTGCATCCAGACAATAAAACCTTGAATGTTGTTTTTGATATGAATATGGGTCCTGTAGTGGACATAGGTGATATCGATTTCAAGGGTTTGAAAAAGGTCAACGCGAAATATATTCGTCGCCGGTTGTTATTGCATGCTGGACAGTTATATCAACCCTCAACTATTGAAAACGCACGCATGGATCTTTCTTCAACTGGTGTTTTTTCGAGTATTGATATGCACGTTGCAGATCATGTTGATCAATCGGGTCGAATACCATTAACCATAACCTTTAAAGAGGCTAAACGAAGAACCGTAAGTGTTGAAGCGGGATATTCGACGGATCTTGGGGGAAGGTTAGGTGCAAAATGGACGCATCATAACATATTTGGTAATGCCGAACAGTTAAAATTGGCAGCCATAGCGACGGGTATAGCAGGAACAGCCCAACGGGGACTGGGATATGATGTGTATGCGGATTTTACAAAACCTGATTTTGGACATCGTAACCAGGATTTTAATGCACGTGTTGAAGCTGTAAAACAGAAACTGTACTCGTATAATCAAACAGCGTTTCTTGCAAAGGTTGGAATGACAAGAAAATTTGGTAAATGCTGGAGCATGTCAGCTTATTTGGGTGGAATACAAGAACATATTATTCAGCGAGGTGAAAGAAACAATTATACCATGATCAACCTTCCACTGGGTGCGGCATATGATGGAACAGACTTGGCCAATCCAATGATGTCTCCAGATCACGGAATGAAAGCGTCTGTCTCTATAACGCCGACGGAATCTTTTGGAGACAAGACTATATTTTTTGCAATCATGCAAGGAACAGCCTCTACCTATTTTGATTTAACGCATCTGGGATTAACGAAACCTGGTCATTCAATTTTTGCATTTCGTGGAAACATTGGCAGTATTCAAGGGGCCTCACGAATGAATCTTCCTCCTGACCAACGTTTATACGCAGGAGGTACTTCAACTGTAAGAGGATTTCGTTTCCAGGGTGTCGGTCCTCAATTTAAGGGGAGTAAATATGCAAAAGGGGGAAAGGCAATGGATACGGGAACGGCTGAATTCCGGCAAAGAATACTTGGACAATTTGGTGCCCAAGCCTTTATTGATGCCGGTCAGGTCAGCAGTGACAGTATGCCTTTTGAGGGGAAGGTTCAGGTAGGTGTTGGTGGTGGATTTCGATATTATACGCCTATGGGGCCCATACGTTTAGATATCGCAGTACCCGTTAAGCGACCATATCGAGGAGATCGGTTCGAAGTTTATATAGGTTTGGGGGAAACCTTTTAATGTCTCAATCTAGTAAGGGATCTGAAAAGAAGCAATCCATTGACAAAGTGCCAAGGAATATAAAGGTTAGAAAAGTCAAATATTCTATAATCAAGGGTATATTATGGTTTCTGGCAAGTATACTCATATTGCTCGTAGCTATGGTTTTTGCATTATTCATTTATCTTAATACGCAGAGTGGAAAAGAATTTCTTTCAGATAAAATTGATGTTTGGACCGATCATTCCATAAATGTTAAGGGGATTCACGGGAATTTTCCTAATCATCTGATTGTTGAAGAAATCACGTTGAAAAAATTGCCATCAACGGATAAACCGTGGTTAATATTAAAAAAAGTCAAACTTGATTGGTCTTTTTTTGAATTACTGTATAAAAAATTATTTATTCAAAGTATTTTGGCTGAAGAAATAGATATTGAGGATTTACCAAAATCCACACAATCACCAGAAGCATCATATTCCACATCATCCGATTTGTCATTTTTTTGGTTATCTGCCTCGATTAACCATTTACAAATTAATAAATTGCATCTTGCTCAGACAGTTTTTTCAAAAACGTTTGATTTAAAAGTTAACGGAAAACTATCGACTTCTAATTTATTATTCTTTCTAGATGAATTTAAACTGAATGCATTGCCTGACACAAATTTGGAGCTTGATGGTGAAGAACTTAATAAATCAACAAATCTTTCCTTGAAGTTAACAGTTAAAAATCATCAGGTTTCAAAAGGACAGTTAACTTTTTTGGCAAAATCCAATCCAGATGGAATTCTTGAACGTTTATTAAAGTCCGATCAATTAACTCCTTTATCATTTAATTTGTCGCTTGATGGACCGTTTGATTTATTGAATACAAAAATGGAACTGAAATCAAATCAGACGTATTTAAGGGAAAATGGACATATTGACCTTAATCATTCAAAAATGAATGTTGATTTATCCGGTCATTCTCCAGCAGTGACCTTGAATCCACAAATTCATTGGGATGGATGGGATCTAGATGCCAGATTGACTGGATTATTAACAAAACCAATCGGTCAGGGAAAATTCAAACTGGTCAATCTAGCGGCTGGTAAAATGTTTTTGAATAATCTTATTGTTTCTTTTTCGGGAGAGCAAAATGATGATTTGCAAGCCATAAATTCAAGGCAAATCGATAGAGCCCATATACATTTAATTGCAGAAGGGTTGCGTGTTCCCGGAAAACATCCAATGATGTTTGCCAAAGTCCCAATTATAGCTGATGCTGTATATGGAATAAATGAACCTGAACAATCAATTGATTTTCGAGTTCAACATGACCTTGTGAAGGCTGTGGGACATATCTTTTTTCAACCTGTCTTAAAAGGATCAATTGATCTGGCTCTACCACATTTAAGTGATATAGCCGAATTTACAGGTGTTAGGTTGGGAGGTCAATCAGTATTCAATCTTGCTTTTACAATGCCAGAGCATGCAGATAATCCAATTTTATTTGATTTGGATGGTCCCATACAGGTTAATCAAGGATTACCTGAAATAGTAAATATGGTTGGATCCAAGGGACATCTCGGTATTCATGCACGTATTTTCCATAAAGAAAAACCTGATATCTATTTGGATAATTTGACAATATCAGGTCAAAATTTATCAATTCAAGGTAATGGACATTTATTGGATCAACAGGTCAGGGCGGTTGTTAATCTTAATATAAATAATCTTATGGCACTTTCCCCGTTATTGACGGGTCAGGGAAAGGCGGTTTTAAAAGCTGATGGATCTCTGGAAGATCTGGGTTTGAAATTTGAAATGGATACTAAATTTCAAACATCATCAAAAAGAGATTATGCAATAGCGCCAAGCGATTTAAAAATGAAGGCTGAGCTGAATCATTTATTTGCGCTACCAACGCTTTTGGTATCCTTGAACGGAAATCTTGACCGTTCACCGATAGAAATGGAACTTTTGGCAAGTCAAAAGAAAAATACTGATAATTATTATTTTAATTTAAGAAAATTGAATTGGCGATCCTTGAATGGTCTCGCTGATTTTAGTATTTCCGGTAAAAATATAATTCCTAATGGTAACCTTGATATAAAAATAACTCGACTGGCCGATTTTAAAAAATTGGTTCGACAGAATATTGAAGGCAATCTTGCCTTACAAATCCATTCCTCACCGCATACAAACCAAAAATTATTCGTTAATGCAATTAGCAAAGTGAATATGCCTAATTACAGGTTCAATAATTTGCTTTTAACGGGTTATCTTGATCATCCATTAGACAAACCCTTAATCAATTTAAAGGCGCAAATTTCGGATTTTCAGCTTCCACAGGCAAAAGGTAATATCCGGTTAAGTGCCAATGGTTTTATCGATAACTTGAAAGTAATGGCAAATGCTGATTTTCCTTCGTTAATGCAAAGTAAAGGTGCATTTGATACAGCACTAGTGTTGGATTTGAAGAAAAAAAATGTTTTTTTACAAAAACTAAATGCATTGGCAAAAGGTGAAAATATACACCTGACTGTTCCAGCCAAGGTGGATTTTGGGGAGAAAATAGCCATAGATCATTTTCGTTTAACCTTGGCTCCTCCAAATGCGCCCTTGGCCATTATCGATTTGACTGGAGTAATTATGCCAACATTAAATTTGAATGCTAGTATTCAAAATGTGACTCCTGCCATTTTAAAACCTTTTTTACCTCAGTTACAGGCTAATGGAACCTTGGATGCCCAGGCCAGGTTAAAAGGGACGTTGGAAAAACCCACAGGTTCAATTCAAATTAAAGCAACGAATATTAAAATGCTTACAGGAGAAGTCGCCTCTCTACCTGTTGCACAATTGATTTCTCGGACAAATTTGATGGGTAAAAATGCCCAAACGCATACGCATTTACAGATGGGAAAGAAATTTGATTTGAATATGAATGGTTTAATACCTTTAAATTCAAATGGTAAGATGGATTTGAATCTCGAAGGGAAAATTGATTTGGGATTGGGAAATGCGATTGCGGGTGTCTATGGTCAGCAAGTCAAGGGCAATATCAATCTTGCCATGCAAATTGCGGGTAGTTTTATGGAACCGATTGTTAATGGAACTTTACAGCTTTTCAAAGGAAGTTTTAGAGATTACGCACAAGGGACAAGTATTCAGGATATACAGGCAAAGCTTGTTGGGAAAAAAGATCATATAACCCTTGAATCACTTACTGCCAAGGCGGGACATGGGGATATATATGCCAATGGACAAATTGGAGTTTTTCAACCGGGTATTCCGGTAAGCTTGCATATGAATATGAAAAATGCCCGTCCATTGGTTAGTGATTTGTTAACAGCCATTCTTGATGGCGATATCGATGTTAGTGGAATGGCAAAATCAAAAATTGATATGAAGGGAATAATTCGGATCAAACATGCCGAGATTAATATACCGCATTCTATTTCAAGTTCTGTTGTTCCATTAAAAGTAATTCGTCCAGGTGACAAGATTGAAACAGAAAGCAGGCCAAATCTTCCAGGACCCATTATCGGTTTGGATTTAACCATTAAATCTGCCGGTCAAATCTTGGTTCAAGGTTTCGGACTGTTTACAGATATGGCAGGCGCATTGCATATCACTGGAACAGCTGATGCGCCTTCAGTTGCGGGGGGAATGAAAATGCAAAACGGTCATATTGATCTTTCAGGAATATCATTGGATTTCACAAGGGGTGTGATCGGGTTTCAGGGAAGTAATGTAGATCGCAAGATTGATCCCTCTCTGGATTTTGAGGTAAAAAAAACGGTTGAAGGAAACACGGCCAGATTATTGATTACAGGTTTTGCAAGTTCACCCAAAATCACGTTAACCTCTTCCCCTCCATTGTCACAAGACAGGGTTCTAGCCATTCTATTATTTGGTGTTGATTCACAAAGTCTTTCGGCAACCCAAATGGCAGAAATAGGATTGGCATTGGCAACGTTGGGTGGACAAAGTGCAGGGATTGATCCCTTGGGTACCGTGAGAAAAAGCCTTGGATTGGATCGACTTTCTTTAGGAGGGGGGAGTCGTAGCAATGAAAATGGAGGCTCCAATAATGGGGCAAGTGTTGCTGCAGGGAAGTATGTGGCAAAAGGTGTTTATATTGGTGCCAAACAATCTACAGGCAATGCAGGTACACAGGCCGAGATGCAGATTGATATCACCAAACACTTGAAAGCTACTGCAGCGGTTGGAACGGGAAAAGATAATTCAAGATTTGTTACCCCAGATAATGATCCAGGTAGTAACGTGGGATTGCTTTATGAATTTGATTATTAAGGTAAATCAGAAAATATAAATTTTAATTTGATATCAAGAATTTATACAACCAATCAGGAATTCGCTTATTTAACATTAAAAAGAAGACGATTTGAATATGTTTTGAAAAGGTATTATTATTCAAGCGTCTTTTTTTCTTAAAGCTGTTATTCTTTCCAGTTTTTTAATTTGCTAGTTTTTCCAATGCCAGGATTGAAAGCATTGCAAGGATCAAGGTCTTTGTAAAAATTCTTCAAAGGATCTTTGGCTGGATAAAGATGACCGACATTATGTTCAGCGGGATATTCCGCTCCTCTTTGATCAAGAATTCTCAACATTTTTTCTTCAAGTGCAAATACATCATATCCTTTTTGAATAATATAATCCTGATGAAAAACGTGACAAAAGAAATGACCGTAATATAATTTATGGAGAATTGGTTCTTCTATTTCTTCAGGCAAATGTTCCACCCATTCTTTATCATTACGGCGTAGGGCAACATCAATGGCCAGAATATTTTCAACCGTATCCGTATGGACATTCCTGTAACGAACAGCAGCGCCTGCCACGGCAAAGCGATGCAGGAATGCTTTGCGACCTTCTTCGGCATTGCATTCAAAAAAGCTTCCCGATGTTTTTTCTTTAAAATAAGATTTTAAATGGGAACGAACAGGTTCAATTTCTTTTTTGCCCACTTTCAATAGCAAATGATGTTCATATTTTTTTGCATATTCGTTCATTCGTTCCGGCAAATGCTGGGGAAATAATTTGCTAAAAAACTGCATTGCCTTGTCACTGAAATGTTTTGGGAAAAACGGGATTTTATTTGTAATAAAATCAAATTTGTTTTTCAGAGAAAATAATTGTGGAATATGTGCAGTACCCAGACAATTTATAAAAATGAATGTATCTTTTCCGTAAATAGCGGCAATATTGTAAGCATCTTGATGGATATACTCACCGGATATGGGAACTATTTTCTTGCTGAGCATATTATATCGAATATTGGTAAGATCATTTGGATCGTTTGTACCGATATAAAAAACTCTTGTTTCCTTTTCCTGTGGAAATGTATCAAGGCGTACAGCAAAAATTGAGAGTTTACCGGCACATCCAGAGGCTTCATATAAATGATTGGGATCGGCATTATAACGGGCGGGTGTAGGGGCATCAACTTCGCAGACATGATCTCTATAATGATGGTCTGAACAGCATTTATCAGATTGTTTTATCAATTCATGATCGAAATTACCGTGATCAAGTCGTCCCAGAATTTCCTCAGGTGTGTTTCCCAACTCAACGCCAAGATGATTAACAAGTTCTAATTTACCCTCTTTATTACATTGGGCATAAAGGGCCATCTCGGTATAGGCGGGGCCTCGCTGTACCAATGCCCCACCAGAATTATTGCTTATTCCTCCAAGAACTGAAGCACCGATGCATGATGATCCGATTACAGAATGAGGATCACGATGATAGGGCCTTAATTTTTGTTCAAGTTCATTTAAAGTCGCCCCGGGAAGACATATTACCTGTTCACCATTATTAATCACATAAATTTTTTTCATTTTCATGGTGTTAATAATGACAATGTCACGATCATAATCATTGCCATCGGGGGTAGATCCACCAGTCAGTCCAGTATTGGCGGCCTGCATGATAATTATTACATTTGATTCTATACAGGACTTGACAACATTCCACTGATCCAGAATATGTTCTGGCGTTACAATTGCTATTGCTTTCCCAGATCCATATCGAAAACCATTACAATATAATCCCATTTTGGATGGGTCAGTTATAACGTTTCTGCTTCCAGATATTTTTGTTAATTGAGCAATCAAATTTTGATTGGATGTATTATGAGAGGCAGAAATCGATTTTTTTTGAAAAAACATTTTGTATACGCTTTTGACAATCTAAAAAATTATTTAGGTTCTAATAATTTTTATAAATAGTTAATAAGCCTTTTATCATACTTGTTTAATATCATTTGTAAAGACTAACAAAATGTCATTATATATTCATTTATTATAAATTAAAGACATGAAAAAAAGGAGAGTAACTCTCCTTTCGTTGTAATTGTAATGATCAATTGATAAATTCTAAGCTGTTTTCATCACGTTTGTTAATTCGTTGAGAACGTCTTCTGGTTTTTTTGATTCCAAAACGGCCACCTCGGTTACAAAACGGTCTTGAGCCGCTTCAAATAGTTTTCTTTCGCTAAAACTGCCATCAAGACTGTCAGCATTTCTGCGTAGATCCCTTAAAACTTCAGCAATCTGCATCAGATCACCAGAATTGATTTTTTCCTGATAAACCAAAGCCCGTCTTGCCCACATACCTTTGCTGGTTTGCGGCTTGCTTTTAATAATTGACATGGCTTTTCCGACAATTTCACGGGAAGCAATTTTGCGTAATCCAGCTTTTTTTGCTTTATCTAAAGGGATACGCAGGGTCATCTGATTATCTGGAAAAGAGATCTGGATCATTTCCAGTTTCGTGCCTGCAATCTCTTCCACGCCAATACGATCAATTCGGCCTACACCATGTGCAGCATAGACAATGGCATCGCCTTCTTGAAAAGGAAAAGAGGTTTTACTATTGGATTGTTGTGCGGCGGTTTCTGCGACGGCTGCTTGAGCCATTTCGTCGGTTACACCACCTTTGGAAGAATTTTTCAATACACTCATTTAATATACTATATCATATTCAGGATAAATTGTCATTTGATATTTTAGAAAAGGCAAAATTTTATATAATGTGTATATAATTTTATATAATGTGTATATATAGGTATTTTATTTTAATTTACCATTGAATTCCGTTAATGGAAGGAATAGGGCGTTGAGAAGATTGATTGATTTGTTCAAGCAAATCGATCTCGATGCTGCGTGACATTGTTAACATGGGCAAGGAATGCGGACTTTCATCAAAGGGATCTTGCAAATCATTTCCAATTCGGTCCAGAGCCAAAAATAAAAAACCCACAAGTGCGGACCCTAATGGTGTGATCCACCCAAGTGTATCCACCATTGAAAAAGGAAGAATGATGCAGATAACTTCACTTAGTAAACGGGGCAGGGTGGAAAACTGGATTGATAAGGGTGTATTTTTAATTCTTTCCAAGGCACCTTGTGCATTGGCCAAGTCAGATAAAATTCTGTCGATTTGAGAGTGAAGGGCGCCGTCAATATTTTTTTGGCGGCTTTCCTGGGTTACCATATAGCCGATCTGAACGAGAATGCCATTAGGCTGGTTGCGCTGATTTTTAATATAGGTTTGAATGGAATGGGGCAATATTTTTTTAACATTATAACTGGTCAGGGAATTTTTATTTCTTAAATGATAGGATAGACTGTATGCATATCCGGCCATGGCATATATAAGCTCGGGTTTGCTATCGAGAATACTCATGCATTGCCTGGCAAATGATCGACAGTTATTTGTGACTGATCCCCAATGTATACGTGCCTCCCACCATCGATTATATGCCGTATTGTTTCTGAAATTCATAAAAAGGACGAGCACAGATCCAATCAGGGCGGTTGGTAATGCCGATTGATCAAACCAGTGTAGATTAAAAATTTTATATCCAATTACGACTAGCATGTCCCAAATAAATAAAATGAGTAAAGGTTTAAAACTTGTCTGTATAAGAAAAAGAAGTCCACGTTTCGGGTTTACAATCATAGTTTAATTTTCATCATTATAATGGATAGTTATTGATTTTATTAAATAAATTAATGGAAAACTATGGTTTATTTTTGTTGATTGTATTTTTTCTTTAAAAATTGATAAGATTAAAAAAATAGCTGATTTACTTTCAAGCGCATAAAATCACCAAAAACTATACAAAAAACGAGTATAAACACTTTGAATTGATTCAAATTATCTTATAAAATTATGCTGATTTTAAATCTGTATAATTATAATACTAAAACATGTTTAATTTGTGTTTTGATGCTAAATTAAGCTACTTTTGTATGTAGAATTCAAACCGGATATATATTGTAGTAAAAAAATTAGTATACAATCAAGTTTGTTTAAAAAATTCTCCATTCATAAGGGGATTTTTTATTAAAGGGTTAATTATTTAAATGAAGAATTCTTTGTCTCCGCAACAAGAAAAATTAGAACAACTAAAACAATTGCTGCCAGAGGTTTTTACGGAAGGTAGGGTTGATTGGGAAAAGCTAAAATTATCTTTGGGAGAAGATATTAATATTGCAAATGAACGTTATGTTTTGAATTGGGCGGGTAAGAGTAATGCTTATAAAGTATTGCAAGAGCCGACATCTAAAACACTCTCCCCAGACAAAAATGAATCCGTTGATTTTGATAAGACAGAGAATTTATTCATTGAGGGCGATAACCTAGAAGCCTTAAAAATACTCCAAAAAAGTTATTTTGGCAAAGTTAAGATGATTTATATTGATCCTCCGTATAACACGGGTAATGACTCTTTTATTTACCCGGACCGTTTCAAAGAAAACCTTGAAAACTATCAAAAAAATGTGGGGGATAAAGACGAGGATGGATATTTAATACAAAATTCTGTTTTTAAGAAAAACAGGAAAGAAAATGGGCAATATCATAGTAATTGGCTTAATATGATGATGCCACGATTATATCTCGCCAAGAACTTACTTAGAGATGATGGCGTTATTTTCATTTCTATAGATGATAATGAGGTTCATAATTTACGTTTGTTAATGAACGAAATTTTTGGAGAGGAAAATTTTGTTGCTTGTATAGTTTGGGAAAAAAGGTTTACAAGAAGTAACAATTCTAAAATGTTTGCTAGTTTAGTAGAGTATTTATTTTGTTTTAGAAGAAGTGAGTTACTATCAGAGCTCAGAGAAAAAAGAAATGAAAAAGCCGATTCAATATATGACAATCCAGATAATGATATTAGAGGCGATTGGACTAGCGTTTCTTATGTAAATCCTGCTACAAAAAGTCAAAGACCTAATCTTGTATATGAAATTGAAAATCCATTTACGAAAGAAAAAGTTAGGCACCCTACTCATGCGTGGAAATATGAAAAAGAAACATATTTAAAACACGTAAAAGAAAATAAATTATACTGGGGAAAGAATGGTTACAATACTTATCCAAGATTAAAAAAATTTCTTGATGAAATGAAAAATGGTATGGTTCCAGTAAATTTGTGGGGCAGAAATGATGCAGGAACTACTGATGAAGCAAGTAAAAATTTAGAAGATTTAATGGGGTGTAAATTATTTGATTTTTCAAAGCCATGTAAATTAATTTTAAAAGCTTTACAATTAATAGATAGTGCTGAGAAAGATTCAATTATCCTAGATTTTTTTGCGGGTAGTGGAACGACTGCGCATGCGGTGATGCAATTGAATGCTGAGGATGGAGGTCATCGCAAATGTATCTCTATTCAATTACCAGAAATATGTGATGAAAAGTCAGAGGCCTTTAAAGCTGGATATAAGACCATTGCTGATATTGCCAAGGAACGCATTCGAAGAGCAGGTAAAAAAATCAAGGAAGACAATAAGGATAAAGAAAATATTGATCAGCTTGATATTGGATTCAAAGTCTTAAAAGTTTCTGATAGCAACTTTAGAGAATGGCGAACCGATATATCCAGTGAAAAACTTGATGAACAATTAGATCTTCACGTTGATCCCATTGCGGAAGATGCTTCAACAGAAAATATGGTTTACGAATTAATGCTTAAAAATGGCAAGGATTTAAATAGTCATATCAAGCATCATAATCATATCTATTCTATATCAGACCAAGAAAATCATGATGAAAACATCCTTGTTTTGCTTCTTGAAGAGGTGAATGAAAGAATTATTGAGAATGTTCTTCAAGAAAATCCCAATAAGGTTATTGCCCTGGATAAACTTTTCAAGAATAACGATCAATTAAAGACAAATACCGCATTACAAATGCAAGATGCAGATATCAAGTTCGAAACAATCTAAGGGTTTGGTTATGAAGTTAGAATTTGAAGCGAATTTAGAGTATCAAAAAACTGCGATATCTGCTGTGGTTGAGTTGTTTAAAGGGCAATCTAAGCATACAGCAGGGTTTAACCTATATTCAAATGGAAATAATGATCCAATTATTGCGGTAAAAAATAATTTGGATATTGATAAAGAGCAAATCTTTCAAAATTTACAGGAAATTCAAGAAAAGAACGGTATTGCAAAATCTCAGTCGTTAGACAGTATGGATTTTTCTGTTGAAATGGAAACAGGCACAGGAAAGACCTATGTTTATTTAAGAACGATATATGAACTCAATGCCCATTATGGGTTTAGTAAATTCATTATTGTTGTACCTTCTATAGCTATTCGTGAAGGCGTTCAGAAAAGTCTTGAAATAACACACGCACATTTCCAGAATATTTATGCAAGAGAGCCTCTGAATTATACTATTTATAATAGTAAGCGACCTGTTGATATCAAAGATTTTGCCCAAAGAAATAATATAGAAATCATCGTTATGAACATTGATTCATTTGCTAAAGATCAGAATGTTATCAATAAAATCAATGAAACAGGCCATAAGCTTATTGAATATATTCAGGCAACCTCTCCTGTTGTGATTATTGATGAACCTCAGAATATGGAGACAGAAAAGCGGAAGGAAGCGATTAAAAGCTTAAACGGTTTATGTCATCTACGATATTCCGCAACCCATAAGCATCAATATAATAGTGTCTATCAGCTTGATCCGGCAAAAGCTTATGATCTGGGGTTGGTTAAGCAAATTGAAGTTGATTCCATTTACAGTGATGCAGCTTTTAATGATGCTTATGTTTTTGTCGGTGATTTTAAGACAGCCAAAACCAGTTGTTCTGTTAAACTTACTATTCATGTGAATGATAAGGTTGGTGTAAAGAAAAAGACCATTTCTGCAAAGGTTGGTGATGATTTATTTGAATTATCCAATCACAGAGAAGTTTATAAAGATGGATATATTCTTAATGAGATGAATGTACAAGATGAAAACATTACCTTTTCTAACGGTATTACTCTCTATAAGGGGCTGGAAAACGGCAATGATGCAAAAGATGATATTAAAAGATTCCAAATTCGAAGAACGATCAAAGAGCATTTGGCTAAAGAAGCCAAATTAAGCAAAGATGGTATAAAGGTCTTATCTTTATTTTTTATAGATAAAGTATCTAATTATCGAGACTATGAAGAGAATCAAGCAGTAAAAGGTAAGTATGCACTTTGGTTTGAGGAAATTTATAGAGAGGAATTCAAGAAATGTTATAAAAAAGATATTTCAGATAAGGAACTTGATCGATTGCATAATGGTTATTTCTCCCAAGATAAAAAAGGAATATTAAAAGATACCAAGGGCAATACACAAGCTGATGATGATACCTATAGTTTGATTATGAAAGACAAAGAGAAGCTTTTAGATATTAACGAGCCGTTACGGTTTATATTTTCTCATTCTGCATTAAGAGAAGGTTGGGACAATCCTAATGTTTTTCAAATATGTACTCTGAATGAAACAACCTCTGAAATGAAGAAACGCCAGGAAATAGGGCGAGGATTGAGATTGGCCGTTGATAAAGATGGGAAAAGAATACGGGATAAAAATATTAATCGTCTGACGGTTATTGCCAATGAATCTTATGATGATTTCGCAAAAGCTTTACAAAGTGAGATTGAAGAAGATTGTGGCGTTAATTTTCAAGGCCGGATTAAAGATAGGGCACAAAGAACAAAGGTTATTTATAAAAAAAATTTTCAGGCAGACCCGTTATTTTTAGCAATATGGAATAAGATTAAATATAAAACAACCTATCGTGTTCATTATGATACTAATCAATTAATAGACAAAGTTGTCGAAGCTATCAAAATTTTACCTAAAATAACAGAACCTATTCTTTATATGGAAAAGGTATCTTTGAATATTGATGAAGAAGGTATCCAGACTAATTATTTAGCAAGTGATCGTAATAAAACTCAAATAATTGCTAAAAATATTCCTGATATATTTGCTTATATTGAAAATAAAACTCAACTGACGAGGACAACAATTTTAGAGATATTGAAAAAATCTGAACGAATTGGTGATATTTCCAAAAATCCTCAAGATTTTCTTGATAAGGTTTGTGATGTTATTTCTAGAGAAATGCAGGAATTAATGATAAATGGTATTCGGTATCAAAAAGTTGGGCTTACTGAATATGAAATGAAGCTGTTTGATAGTAAAGAACTTGAAATCTATATGAATGACAATTCTTTTCAGGTCACAAATACTGGCAAAACCATTTATGAAAATATAGTTCCTTTAGATTCAGAAACAGAAAATCAGTTTGCTAAAGAGTGTGAGACTAGTGAACAAGTTAAATATTATTTTAAACTTCCAAATTGGTTCAAAATAAAAACGCCTATTGGAAATTATAACCCTGATTGGGCATTAGTGTTTGAAAATGATGCAAAGATATATTTTGTTGTGGAGACTAAAAATACAGGAAATGATGTTGTTGATTTATCAAAACTATCTAAAAGTGAGCTATTGAAAATTAAATGTGGCAAGGCACATTTTAAAATTATGGATGATGTTAGGTATGAGGTTGTAACGAAAGTTTCAGATCTTAGTCATATTTAAAATAATTATTACATCTTGTAATTAGACGGTAATTACAACTCATCGTCTTTTTTTAACAATCGGTATGTTTGTGTATTGATTTGATTACATGTTTTTATTTAACATAATTATTCATCAATTTTTGTAAGGATTTCTTCTGAATTCCTTCAGAATCAAAATTGTCAGGATCAAGCCAGTCATTAAATGCCTTGGAAAGTTTTGGAAATTCAAGGTCAAGAATTGAATACCATGCTGTATCCCGGTTACGGCCATGAATAACCAAAGCTTGACGGAATATTCCCTCGAATGTGAAACCATAGCGTAATGCCGCAGCACGAGAGGGTGCATTTAAGGTATCACATTTCCATTCAAGACGACGATAACCAAGTTCCTCGAATGCATATTTCATTAAAAGATAGATTGCCTCCGTGGCCATTGTTGTTTTTTTTAATCGTCCAGAAAAAATAACGCTACCAATTTCTATCACACCATTTGTTGGATCTATTCGCATGAGAGCAATTGAACCGATTGCTTGATTGGAATTCTTGTCAAGAATTGCATAATGAAATGGATCTTTGATATTTTCTAATTTAAGTAGCCATTCCCGATATTCATTAAAGTCATTAAACGGGCCGGATAAAAGATAGGTCCATAGCCCTTTATCAGTACCGTTAAAAAAGGCATCATAAAGTTGCAAAGCATGTTGTCTGACATTTATGCGTTCAAGCCGGCAATATTGTCCCGTGATTGTTTCTTTTTTGGGAAGCTTTGCTTTTTTCCATGAAGGAAGAGCTTGACCAATCGGTTGTTGATAAACATTAAAACGGATCGACATCGTGGACCTTTCTATGAGAGGAATAATTCCAGTCAGGCAAAATTACTGTTAGAAATTGAATAAGCATTTTTTTAGTGGAGCTATACGAAAGAATGACATTCTGGAATGAAAAACTATATTTGATTAAAATTTTTTATATCTTTTTGGGGAGACTTGCCAAATATGGCTTTGTAATCACGACTAAAATGTGAGGGACTTTTATAACCAACCTGATAGGAAGCAGTGGCAGCGTTAAGATTATTATTGATCATCAGACGTTTTGCTTCATGAACGCGTAACCATTTTTGATATTGTAACGGGCTTTTTCCGGTTAGTTGGCGAAAATGATGATGCAAGCTTGAGGGGCTCATGTTAACAGCACTGGCAAGATGGCTTATTTTCAAGGGTTGAGAATAATTTTGTTTAAGCCATTCGATTGCTTTTCTGATATTAGATCCTGTATTACCAGTTGTTATAATCTGTAAAAGAATTGGTGCGGCATCGCTGGTTAACAGTCGATAGTAAATTTCCCTGATGACTAACGGGGCAAGAACTGGAATGGTTTCGGGCTCATCCATTAAGGATAAAAGTCTGTACATGGGTTCCAAAAAGGATACATTAACACTGCAAATAGATACACTGCTACATTTCGTTTTGTTTGAATTCCTAAGATCAATTTGTGTACTTAACTCTGCAATAATATTGCGTTCCAAATTTAAGGAAATTCCAAAACAGGGTTTAATAGGGGATGCTTCCATTATTTGGCTGTTCGTAGGGATGTCCAGAGAAGTAATGAGCAAATGATGTTTGTCGTATGGAAAGATATTTTTATCAATAATTATCTGTTTAGTACCCTGGCATAACAAACTGATACTCGATTGATAAAAACAGGCACATGCTTGACGAGGTATCTCTTTTCTAAAAAGTTTGAGATCTTTAATCAGGGTGGTATGTGCACCCGGTGTTTTTACATGTCGTTCAAGAATATTGATTATTTTTTGATAAAATAATTCGGTTTGACTGTCTGAAGACTGATTGAGTGTCATTATAATGGATTAGACAAATTGATGATTATTCAGATTTTATAAGTAAACATAAATTATTTGCAGGATCAGGTAATTATTACGGAATATCAAGATATTATACAACGCTTTTTTTATCGTATTATTTATTTGAAAATCAAACAATAGAAAAGATTTTCGATAATTTTCATATCATATTTGAGATAAAAAAATGAAGTATACAAATCTAGGTCGTACAGGTCTTAAAGTATCGAGATTATGTTTGGGATGCATGAGTTTCGGTGCACCCAACCGGTTGCCACAAGCCTGGTCAATTGATGAAACTGCTGCACGCCCTTTTTTTAGACAGGCCATTGAGGCGGGAATTAATTTTTTTGATACGGCAAATATTTATTCTGGAGGCAGTTCAGAGGAAATAACGGGGCGAGCATTGAATGATATGGCACGGCGAGAAGAAATTGTGGTGGCGACCAAGGCTTTTTTTCCTTGGCGGAATTCGCCTAATACAGGTTTTCTATCGCGTAAAGCTCTTTTTCAATCAATTGATGACAGTTTGTCACGATTAAAAATGGATTATGTAGATCTTTACCAAATTCACCGTTTTGACCATGGAACCCCGATCGAGGAAACCATGGAGGCCTTGCATGACATCGTGAAATCAGGAAAGGTTCGCTATATTGGAGCATCCTCTATGGAAACATGGCGTTTTGCCAAAATGCAACATATTGCAAGGCAAAATGGATGGACACGTTTTGTTTCCATGCAGCCTCAATATAATTTGCTTTATCGGGAAGAGGAACGGGAAATGTTGCCTTTTTGTGCGGATCAAGGTATTGGTGTCATTCCTTGGAGTCCAATGGCAAGGGGACGATTGACTCGTGATTTTGATGAAGTTACACGACGTACTCAAAATGATGCTTTTGCTTTGAAAATGTATCAGGATGCAGAACAGCAGGATCGAAAAGTCGTGGAGGTTGTCGCAAAGATTGCCAACTTGCATCATGTCCCTCGTGCATATGTTGCATTGGGCTGGTTATTATCAAAAAAATACGTAACGGCACCTATTATTGGGGTAACAAAGGCTGAACATTTGACAACGGCTGTAAAGGCGCTTGATTTTTCTTTAACAGAAAATGAAATAAACAGTCTTGAAGCACCGTATGTACCGCATCCTGTAAATGGAATTATTCCTCCATTGTCAAAGGAACCTATGACGATTACACCGCCCAGGGTTTAGATATTCCAATTCATTTGAATTGCATTATCTGCAAAATCAAAAATATTTAAAATTGCAAACAAAAAGATTGAGCTATCATGAGATATCGATTTTTGGGAAGAACAGGTCTGAAGATAAGTGATTTATGTCTTGGAACCATGAATTTTGGTGATGTCACGGATGAAAAAGAAAGCTGCATGATTATGGATAAGGCAATTGATGCAGGAATTAATTTTTTTGATACGGCAGATGTTTATGGAGGATTACAATGGCCAGAAATTCCTAGGGGATATGGCATTTCTGAAGAAATTATAGGACGATGGTTTAAAAAGAGCGGTCAGAGAGACAAGGTTGTATTGGCTACCAAAGTTTACCAGCCTATGGATTTTGGGCCGAATGACCGGCATTTGTCAGCTTATCATATTCGAAAAGCGTGTGAAGACAGTTTGCGACGCTTAAAAACGGATCATATTGATCTTTATCAAATGCATCATATTGATCGAGAAACTCCATGGGAGGAAATATGGCAGGCAATGGAGTTATTGGTTCAACAGGGAAAAGTTTTATATATAGGAAGTTGTAATTTTGCTGGTTGGCAAATAGCCACAGCTCAGGGATTGGCCAAGGAACGTCATTTTTACGGATTGGTTTCTGAGCAAAGCCCCTATAATCTGACAGAACGTACAGTTGAGTTGGAAGTCCTTCCATCCTGTCGATATCATGGTCTTGGATTTATTCCCTATTCTCCATTGGCAGGTGGACTGCTTGGGGGTGTCCTCTCGAAACAGAAAAATGGCGAGCGACGTTTTAGAGAACAGGAACTGAAAATAATTGAAAAATTAAGATACCAACTTGAAAAATATGAGAATCTTGCTGTTGAACTTAAAATAACTCCTGCAAATTTAGCCCTTGCCTGGTTAAGACATCAACCTGATGTCACAGCACCGATTATTGGACCTCGTACTGAAACACAGCTGGATAATGCTATTGAAGTGCTTTCCATTACATTGTCAGATGAAATAATACATATTTTAAATGATATTTGGCCTAGTATGGGGGGTGAGGCACCTGAAGCCTATGCCTGGTAGAAATTTTTCAAGTCTATAATTATTGATGATAAATTCATATAATCATGTGAATGAATTTATTTCGAAAAATTGTGAAAATAAGATTAAATAAATTATTTTCACAATTTTTATTTGATTTTTAAACACTGTTGTCAGTCAGAAATTGTTTCGTTATGTTTTAAATTTTTAGAAATTTTGGCTTTTTGACTTTCAGTGCGTAATTGTCCGCATGCTGCAAGAATATCACGCCCTCTTGGGGTGCGGATGGGCGAGGAATAACCTGCCTGCATAATGATATCGGCAAATTTTTGCACCTGTTCAGTTTTGGAGGGTTTGTAATCACTGCCTGGCCATGGATTAAATGGAATTAGATTAACCTTGGCATGAATACCCTTTAATAGATGCACCAGTTCACGTGCATCTGATTCACTGTCATTAATTCCCCTTAACATAATGTATTCAAACGTTATACGACGTGAATTACTTGCTGCAGGATATCGACGGCAGGCTGCCAGAACGTCTTTTATAGGATATTTACGATTTAAGGGAACGAGCTCATTTCGTAAATCATCCCTGACAGCATGAAGGGAAATGGCTAGATTAATTGCCAGTTCCCTTCCACATTGATCCATCATGGGAACTACACCGGACGTTGACAAGGTAATCCGGCGACGAGAGATTCCAATTCCCTCATCATCCATAACGATACGCATTGCCTTGGCAACATTGTCATAATTATAAAGAGGTTCGCCCATTCCCATCAGAACTATGGTTGATAGAAGACGGGGTCTTCCAGCGGTCGGGGTTGGCCATTCATTATAACTATCCCTTGCCGCCATGAATTGACCTACGATTTCTGTTGCACCAAGATTTCGAACCAGATTTTGCGTGCCGGTATGACAAAAACGGCAGGACAACGTACATCCGACTTGTGAGGAAATGCAGACAGCACCACGATCTTCTCGACGATCGGGAATATAAACTGTTTCAGCTTCTTGTTTATCCCTGAAGCGAAAAAGAAACTTGCGGGTATCATCTTTTGAGGTCTGTTGCATAACCAGTTCCGGTCGGCTGATCACACAATGTTCTGCCAATTTGGCTTGCAAGGGTTTACTGATTGAACTCATCAAAGAGAAATCGGTAACACCTTTATGATAAATCCAGTGCCATAACTGTTTCGTACGGAAGGATTTTTCCCCCATACCCATTAGGACCTCTTCCAATTCTTCCCGTGAAAGTCCAACAAGTTCCTGTCTTCCATCTGATAATTTCAAGGACGGAGGACTGAAAAGTGCTGACTTTGCTAGAATTCTTTTTTTTTCTTCTTCAGAAAAATCGGAGATAATATGGGTATTCATAAAGAAACGATTCAATTGATAATAAATAAAAGAAATTAGGAACGCAGATAAGAGCCGTTAATTTCAATATAACCTTGTGTTAGGTTACAGCTCCAAATTTTTGCGTGTCCCTCTCCCAGATTCAGGTTGACTTTAATTTTTATGACTTGTTCTTGCATATGCTTGTTAACTTTATCTTGGTCATAATCTGATAAAACCTCACCTTGTTTGGCAACCCAAATATTACCTATTGCCACTGACAAAAGGTCACGGTCGGCTGGTTCGCCGGCTTTGCCTACCGCCATTACAACACGTCCCCAATTGGCATCCTCACCTGTTATTGCTGTTTTCACAAGAGGGGAGTTACCGATTGATTGTCCGATTTTAAAAGCTGATTCATTGTTAACGGCACCTTCAACCTTGATTTCAATCAGTTTTGTTACGCCTTCACCATCCCTAATAACCAAAAGAGCCAATTCTTGTAACAATTTTTCTAAGGCATTTGAAAAATTGCTTAATCTTGGGTCATCAATATCATTGATTTCGGTATTGGGGGTCTGACCCGTGGCAAATAAAAGAAGGGTATCAGAGGTTGATGTATCGGAATCAACTGTTATTGAATTAAAGGTTGTTTTGACCTTTTCATTTAATAATTTTTGTAAGACAGTAGCGGGCAATTTTGCGTCAGTTGTAACAAAACAAAGCATAGTGGCCATATCAGGTGCGATCATACCGCTCCCCTTGGCGATTCCCTGAATAGTGACAGGAATATTGTCAATATCTGTTTTAAGGGAAAAGCCTTTGGCAAATGTATCCGTAGTCAGGATTGCTTGAGCTGTTTCCTTCCATTGATCAGAAGCCAATTTCGAATAAAGTTCTGGAAGATAATTGATGATTTTTTGATAAGGAAGCTGTTCGCCAATAACCCCTGTAGAGGCAACAAAAATTTCTTCGGGTGTGCATTTTATTGTTTTTGCAGCTGCCTGTGCTGAATATTTAACTGCATCAAAACCTGCCTGACCCGTAAATACATTGGCAATACCGGCATTGACAAGTAATCCCCTGGCTTTACCGCGATATAAAATTTTTCTGCACCAATCGATAGGTGCACCTGGACATTTGTTTTTGGTAAATACTCCTGCGACGGTTGTGTTCGGAGCGAATTCCATTAACGATAAATCAAGACGTCCAGTATATCGTAATCCTGCTTGAACAGATGCAAGTTTTACACCGGCAACGGGGCAAAGTTCAGGGAGGGTTACGGCAAGCGGAGAAACAGGATAACTCGACATGGTAGACTCTTTTTCAATAATGGAGCAAAATAATGGATATGACAGGATTGATTCATATCCGGTTATAATGAAATATTTATATTTTACTGAAAATGTTTTTTACAAGTTTTCTTTATAAGAAAAAAGGATTTAATAATATGTTTTTTGAATTAAATTCTTTAGGGATATTAATCAATAAACATTTTGAATTTATAAAAGGGAAAATTTATTTTCCCTTTTATAAAAATTTTTATTGATTTGTTCTGTCAGAGTTATTTTTTTTGTGTGACAGGCATTTGTGTTAAAGAATGAATGGCTTCATCATTTTTGGTAATTTTACTTTGTTTAATTACATTTTCAATAATGGTTTTCATTCTTTGTTGATACAGGTTTTTGCGAATTTCATCTTTTACTTTATTCAATGGTGGTACCGGAGCGTTTCTATAACCAAGAACCTTGATGACATGCCAACCAAATTGGGTTTTCACCGGAGCGGTTGTAATTGTATTTGCTTTCAGCGCAAAGGCTGCATTGATGAATTCCGGTGCAAGAGGGTCATTTTGTTTGACCCATCCCAAATCACCGCCATTTTCGCTACCGCTCTCTTTATCGGTTGAATATTGTTTGGCAAGATTAGCGAAATTTTTGCCTGCATGAAGTTGACTGATGATTTTTACAGCTTCCGGTTGTGTTTTTACAAGAATATGACATATATGCGCCTCTTTAACAGGGGCTGCGTTGGCGAAATGCTGATCGTAAAAAGTTTGAATGGCTTTATCGTCAATTGGATTTTGTTTTAAATTCTTTTCCAATTCAGATTTTTGGAATGTCGAAAACAGGATATCCTTTTGCATGAATTCAATTTGTTGCTTGACCTCAGGGGAATTCTGTAAATTCTGTTTTTCAGCAACTTGTAGGACTGCATTTTGAACAATTAATTGCTGAAGGATTATTGTTGTCAAAACAGGTGCAGGCAGACTTTTATATTGATCGGGCAACATCTTGCGCATATTTTGGACATCATGATACGTAATATTTTTATCATTAACAGTTGCCAAAACAGTATTTTCATCTATTTTGCTAGGACTTGACTGATTTTGAGCGGCAGGTGCTGACGGGGTAGTTGTGACAGCAGGTTCAGCGGCAATAGCTGCTGTTGTCAAAAGGCTTGAGGAAAAAAGAAGGGTTGCTGCAAATTTGAATGATTTGTTGTAAAAAGACATATAGTACCTTTATTATTGAGAGGATTAAAGATAATTTTGAATATGTTTATATCATGGAAAGGTGAAATTGTCCCATTATTTTAATAAAGTTCCTTTCTTGAAAAAAGTTAAACCACTTTTAAAATTTTAAAATGATATTTATGGTGTAAGTAAAGTTGGTTATAATACCGGTGAACTTATTTCTATATGTATTTTTCTGTCTGGATTGAATTGTGTTCTAATTTAATTATAACTAGCCCTTTGTAATGACAGGCAGGATTACAAAGCGTTATTTGGAAAACATTGATGTTTGCAAAATTTGCCCGTGTCTTTTTCGGCACCTCTAATGAGCGTTCATTAAAAGCTTATCAAAAGCGACTACCTGAAATCAATCAATTGGAACCTGAAATACAGGCTCTGGATGATGTTGCATTGGCTAATAAAACGGTTGAATTTCGTCAAAGGTTAGCTGATGGAGAAACACTGGACAATTTATTGCCAGAAGCGTTTGCTGTAGTCAGAGAAGCTTCGAAAAGGGTTTTGGGAATGCGTCATTTCGATGTCCAGCTGATCGGGGGAATGGTTCTTCACGATGGTAAGGTTGCCGAAATGCGTACGGGTGAAGGTAAAACATTGGTGGCAACCTTGGCCGTATATCTGAATGCACTATCGGGAAAAGGGGTGCATGTTGTAACGGTGAATGATTATCTTGCCTCACGTGATGCTGCTGAAATGGGCCGGCTCTATAGTTTTCTTGGCATGAATGTCGGAACGATTATCGCGGATTTGAGTGATATTGAACGTAAGGCTGCTTATGCCGCTGATATTACATATGGGACAAATAATGAATTCGGCTTCGACTATCTTCGCGATAATATGAAATACAGTCTTGATGAAATGGTTCAGCGTCCGTTTAATTACGCCATTGTGGATGAAGTTGATTCGATCTTGATAGATGAGGCTCGTACTCCATTGATTATTTCGGGGGTTGCGGATGACAGTTCAGATCTATATCGTTCTGTTGATGAAATTATAAAAGAGATAGTCAAAGATCCTGCCAATTATGAAAAAGATGAAAAATTCCGGAATGTCATTCCAACAGAATTGGGAACCGAACATATAGAGCAGTTAATGCGTGAAAAGGGTGTATTGAAAGAGGGGGGGCTGTATGACACTCATAATATCGCGTTGGTGCATCATATGCAGCAGGCATTACGGGCGCATACCTTGTTTGCCAAGGATGTGGATTATATCGTCCGTAACAATAAGGTCATTCTAATTGATGAATTTACTGGACGTATGATGGATGGACGTCGATATTCCGATGGATTGCATCAAGCACTGGAAGCCAAGGAACATGTGGAAATACAGCAGGAAAACCAGACTCTAGCTTCAATCACTTTTCAAAATTATTTCCGTCTTTATCCGAAACTTGCCGGTATGACGGGAACGGCAATGACAGAAGCCGATGAATTTGCCGAGATTTACAAGCTGGACGTTGTGTCAATTCCAACCAATCTTAAAGTTCAGCGTAAGGATGAACATGATGAAATCTATCTGACCACGGCTGAAAAATATGATGCGGTTAGCCAGCTTATCGAAGAGGTTCATAAAAAGAAACAGCCTATCTTGGTTGGAACAACATCGATTGAGAAAAGTGAACATCTTTCAAATTTGTTAAATAAAAAGGGCATAAAGCATAATGTATTGAATGCGCGTTTTCATGAAAAAGAAGCCCAGATAGTTGCTCAAGCTGGAGTTCCGGGAGCCATTACAATTGCTACGAATATGGCGGGTCGTGGTACTGACATTAAATTGGGTGGGAATGTGGATATGCTTATCCATCAGCAGCTTTCCCATATAGAAAATGAAGATGAACGCTTGAAACAAGAAACGGCCCTTAAAGAAAAAGTTCAAAAAGATCATGAACTGGTTAAAGAGAGCGGTGGACTGTTTGTAATTGGTACGGAACGTCATGAAAGTCGTCGAATTGACAACCAGTTGCGAGGACGTTCGGGGCGTCAGGGAGATCCGGGAAATTCACGTTTCTTTTTATCCCTCGAGGATGACCTGATGCGGATATTTGGTTCCGAACGCATGGGTGGTATGCTTCAAAAAATGGGCTTGAAAAAAGGGGAGGCCATTGTTCACCCCTGGATCAACAAAGCACTTGAAAAAGCTCAGAAAAAAGTTGAGGCGCGCAATTTCGATATGCGTAAAAACACTTTGAAATATGATGATGTCATCAATGATCAACGTAAGGAGGTATATTCTCAGCGTCGGGAATATATGGCTCTGGAAGATGTTTCAGAAGTGATTGCATCTATGAGACATGATGTGATCAATATGTTGATCGAAAAATATATACCTGAAAAATCCTTTGCAGAACAATGGCATATTAACGAATTAACCGCGGATGTAAAACGGATATTCAATCTTGATCTACCGATTAAGGAATGGTCTGAAGAGAAAGATATTTCAATTGATAAACTTGAAGAGCGCATTACGAAAGCCGCTAATGAAATGATGGCCACCAAGGTCGCGAATTATGGTGTTTCAATTATGCGATATGTTGAAAAGCAAGTTTTGCTAACAACGCTTGATGCTGTATGGAAAGAACATTTGTTACGATTAGATCAAATGCGTCAGGGTATCGGACTGCGCGCCTATGGTCAGAAAGATCCGCTTAATGAATATAAGAAGGAGGCTTTTGTTCTTTTCAATTATATGCTGGATGAGCTTCGTGAACGGATTACCTCACTTTTGGCCAAGGTTGAAGTCAATGTCTCTGATGATGAAGGGGAAAAATCTTCTTCGGATCTTATAGAGGGGGAAACCCCTCAGACATTATCTGATGTACCAAAAGAATGGGCAGATACGCCCAGAAATGCACCATGTCCATGTGGTTCAGGCAAAAAATTTAAACATTGTCATGGTCGGTTTGTTTAAAAATCGGGACATGTTTATTAGATTAAGATTGAAATCAAACTGTAAGAATTAAGAGAAAAATTAATGGCAGGACATTCGCAATTTAAAAATATTATGCATCGTAAAGGGGCTCAGGATGCCCGTCGGGCAAAAGAATTTTCAAAAATAATTCGTGAAATAACCGTTTCAGCAAAATCAGGTTTACCTGATCCAGCCGCCAATCCCCGTTTACGTGCAGCCATTGCAGCAGCTCGTGCTGTCAATATGCCAAAGGATAATATTGATCGTGCGATTAAGAAAGCCGCAGGTGGCGCAGATGGAGATAATTATCAAGAAGTGCGCTATGAAGGATATGGTCCATCCGGAGTTGCCATTATCGTTGAGGCATTGACAGATAATCGTAATCGTACAGCTTCAGATGTTAGGGCCGCATTCAATAAATATGGCGGATCCTTGGGGGAAATGAATTCTGTCGCATTCATGTTTGAACGTATGGGTGTTATTACCTATCCCAAAACGGTTGCAAATTTTGATTCAATATTTGAGGCGGCTATTGAGGCAGAAGCGGATAATGTTGAAGAAAATGATGATGTTTATGAAATAACATGTGCTATGGAAAATTTCTTTGCAGTCCGTGACGCATTGGAAGCCCGGTTTAAAGATCCTGAAAGTGCAAAAATTGAATGGCGTCCATCCAATACAGTTGCATTAGATGAAGATAATGCTCGCACCTTGCTAAAATTAATTGAAGTTCTGGAAGATCATGATGATGTTCAGAATGTTTTTGCCAATTTTGACCTTTCGGACGAGATTGCTGAACGGCTATCGGCTTAAGAGTTGTGGTTAGAATTCTTGGGATAGATCCCGGTTTACGGTTTACCGGATGGGGGATAATTGATGCACGTGACAACCGTCTTACCTATGTGGCAAGTGGTGTCCTGTCTACGAATAGTGATCATTTTGTTCCTCAACGTCTCTGTGTATTAGCATCAGGTTTGGAAAAACTGATTGGTCTTTATCAACCTGAAGAGGTTGCGGTTGAAGAAACCTATGTCAACCGGAATGGCTCTGCCACCTTGAAGTTGGGATATGCTAGGGGGGTGGCATTATTAGTGCCCGCGCAAAAATATATTAATGTTAATGAATATGGTGCTAAAACAGTTAAGCGTGCCGTGGTTGGAACGGGAGCGGCGACCAAAGATCAGGTATCTGTTATGATTCAGCGTTTATTGCCGGGAGCCAAAATTCCAAGAGCTGATGCAGCTGACGCTTTAGCGATAGCGATTTGTCATGCCCATCATCGGATAAGTCAAATTCGTGTTAATAAAGGAACAATAATGGCATGATAGGACAATTGACTGGGCTTTTGATTGACCAAAATGACAGGGATCGTTGTCTCATTGACGTGAATGGGGTGGGATATGTGGTCTATGTTTCAAGCCGGACCTTATCAAAATTGCCTCGTCCTCCAGAAATTGCCCGTGTATTGATTGAAACCATCGTCAGAGAGGATGCCATATTACTTTATGGATTTGCTGATGGAAAGGAACAGGAATGGTTCAGGCTGCTAACAACGGTACAAGGTGTTGGGGTTCGTATGGCACTGGCGATTCAATCCGTTCTTACGCCGGATGAATTGACTTCGGCCATTATGACAGCTGACAAGGCAAGTTTAATGCGGGCTTCAGGCGTAGGGGCAAGATTGGCTACGCGCATCTTAACTGAACTAAATGGTAAAGTGGCTTCTGGTTCAGATGTGATTAATTCAATTACAATTTCAGGTCAGATAACCGAAAATAATGAGACTAATATTGTTGCAGATGTGTTGCTGGCCCTGGAGGGACTTGGATTTCGTCGAATGGAATCCCAACCAATCGTCGGGCGAGTGATTAAAGGTTTAAAAGAGAAAAATCAACCCCTTCAACTTGATCATATTATTCGAGAAGCTTTACGTGAGTTGGCCCGATGAAGTCTGAAATAAATCGTCCCATAGATGCAACAAAACGTCAGGAAGACACTGTGGAGGTCGCGTTAAGACCTCAATCTTTGGCTGAATTCATTGGACAAAAATCATCACGAGAAAATCTTTCAATTTTTATAGAGGCGGCAAGACAGCGAGATGAGGCGTTGGATCATGTTTTGTTACATGGACCACCAGGGCTGGGAAAAACAACCTTGGCGCAGATTGTTTCCAGGGAGTTGGGGGTTGGTTTTCGTGCAACATCTGGACCTGTAATTCAAAGGGCTGGTGATTTAGCGGCAATTTTAACCAATTTACAACCAAAGGATGTATTATTTATTGATGAAATTCATCGATTGCATCCTTCAATTGAAGAAATTCTTTATCCGGCAATGGAGGATTTCCAGCTTGATTTAATAATCGGGGAAGGGCCTGCGGCTCGATCGGTTCGTATAGATTTGCCCCCTTTTACGCTTGTCGCAGCAACAACACGGTCAGGTTTGCTTGCCACACCTTTGCGGGATCGGTTTGGCATTCCGTTACGGTTGATATTTTATACAACAGATGAACTTAAATTGATTGTTGAAAGAGGTGCCTGTAAGCTTGGATTTGAATTGACTGAAGATGGGGCTGCGGAAATTGCCAGAAGATCTCGTGGGACGCCCAGAATAGCGGGCAGGTTATTACGTCGTGTTCGTGATTTTGCATTTGTCAAGCATAAGAGTGAAAAAGCGGTTGATCGCGAGATTGCTGATGCAGCCTTATCAAGATTGGAGGTTGATCAGCTTGGGTTGGATGCAATGGATCGTCGCTATTTATTGCGTATTGCTGAATTTCATCAGGGTGGACCGGTCGGTGTTGAAACGTTAGCTGCGGCCTTGGCAGAATCAAGGGATACTCTTGAAGATGTTATTGAACCTTTCCTGATCCAGGAAGGGTTGGTTCTTCGTACAAGTCGTGGCCGTGTTTTGGGAGAGAGAGGCTGGCAACATCTTCATCTGAAACCCCCAGCATTATTAAATGCACAATTTGATTTGCTGGATAACGATGTGGTGGAGGAATGAAAATCATGGAGATCATTCCTAGTAATTCATTTGACAAAGGTATAAGTAATCCTGCTTTGGTGAAAGAGGAAGTCAAAACTTACCGGTTCAGGGTTTGTTATGAAGATGTTGATGCGGCAGGTATCGTCTATCATGCCCGTTATTTCGGAATTGCAGATCGCGCTCGGACAGAAAGTATACGACGGTTGGGTGGAACAACCAGTGATTTGTACAAGGATTTCGGCTTGGTTTTGGTTGTGAGGGAAGCCGAGATTAAATTCCGAAAACCCTTGTATATTGATGAATTGGTTATTGTAAAAACAAATATAATCACAACTTTGGGGGCAAGTTGTTGGTTATCACAAGTTTTTTTTCGTAATGAAGAAATTGTGACTGAATTAAAAATTCAGCTGGTTTGTCTGAAGAAGGAAACCTATATGCCAGCTCCTTTTCCAGCAGATTGGAAAAGAATTTTTGCTGCCATGATATAGGCAAACCAGTTCGAATAAATTTTTACTCATTATCAAAACAAGATTGTTTTTATTGGAAAAAAAATATATCAAATGGATATTGGAAAATAATAAATAGTCTCAAGTTATATATGAAATTAAATTGAGTGAGACTAATTGTGCAGGAGGCATTTTTGGATCCATCAATTAATGCAGCAAATCTGGCCACACCATCGGCCAGTTTGTCCCCTTGGGCGCTCTTTGTTCATGCGGCGCTAGTAGTTAAACTTGTTATGATAGGCCTGGTTTGTGCCAGTATTTGGGTATGGGCTGTAATTTTTGATAAATATTTTACCCTCCGTAAGGTTAAACATCAGGCAGATGAATTCGAGGATTTATTCTGGTCAGGTGGGAGTCTTGATGAATTATATGAAAATATTGGGGTGAAACCAACCCATCCCATGGCTGCAGTGTTTAGTGCGGGTATGGGTGAATGGCGCCGATCAGCAAGAATTAATGGAATTGAGATGAGCAGTGAGGGAGTCAAACAGCGAATTGATCGTGCCATGTCAATCACTATTACCCGTGAAATGGAACGCTTGGAAAGATGGGTGACTTTTTTGGCAACAGTAGGGCCGGTGGCACCTTTTATCGGATTGTTTGGAACGGTGTGGGGTATCATGCATGCTTTTGCTTCCATTGCACAATCCAATAACACAAGTTTGGCAGTGGTTGCCCCTGGTATTTCAGAGGCATTATTCGCGACGGCACTGGGTTTGTTGACAGCCATTCCCGCTGTAGTGGCCTATAATTTTGTTAATAACAAGCTTAATTTATTTGCTGAAAGACTTGAAGGTTTTGCAGCTGAATTTAGTGCGATTCTTTCTCGTCAATCTGAAGCAAAAGAAAATCAGGAATAAAATCAATGGGATTTTCTTTAGAGGGTCGAAACAGACGGGGGCGTGGCAGACGTCCACAGGCAGATATTAACGTTACACCGATGGTTGATGTCATGTTGGTTCTGTTAATTATTTTCATGGTTGCGGCTCCTATGATGACAAGCGGAATTAATGTTGATTTACCAAAAACTGCCGCGAAGCCTGTAAATGCAGATACCAAACCGATTACTGTTACAGTCAGGGAAGATGGATCCGTTTATTTGGGAGACAATGTTGTAGATATGAATCAATTGGTGGAGCAGTTGAAAGTCATGTCTCAGAATGATTCTGAACATCGTATCTTTGTTAAGGGAGATCAGCATATCAATTACGGCAGGGTCATGGAAGTGATGGGACGTGTTACAGCTGGAGGATTTACGCATGTCGCGTTACTTGCACAAATGCCTGATACAACATCCAACCCTTCTTCAAAAACGCCATAATTGAGGATTATGTATTTTGCTGGGCATGTACCGTTCTGAGAGAAAAATTTTCAGATGCTCTTTTTTGGCATCAATCGGAACGCATTTTGGGGTTATCGTTCTGGCGATTCTATTATCATGGTTATTTCATTTTGCGCCTCCACCCCCACCCCCTGAAGAAAAACCAGTAGAGGTTGAATTTACAAGCGATAATGCAGGACAAGAAGTTCCTGCTAAATCGGAGCAAGATTCCCCGAACCCGAATGCGCCTGCATTAGAAAAACTGGATGCTCCACCTGCGCCAACACCTACTAAAACTGAACCTGTCGAAGAAACGCCTCCACCTCCGCCTCCACCTCCGCCAATGCCCCCTCCACCTGATGCGGTTGCAAAAATGGAAAAACAGGATTCGATTTTACCTAAAGCTGTTGAAACCCCCGCACCTGCAGAGGTAACGTTACCACCTACTGTTTCACCATTGGCATCCTCTTCAAATTCTCATGTTCCATCCCCACCATCACCAATGCCTATGCCCACTGCGTTACCTCAGGTGCAGAATTTCTCTCGATTGACAAAAATGGAAAAAGCAAAAAAAGAAATTCCTGATACACATTCACTTGAATCGACGTTGGATGCCTATCAAGCTGACCAGAAACAAACACATCCTCCCAGAGCCAAAGCAAATCCTAGACAGGGAGGGGCTCCTAATGGTGGTGGAGCGAGAAATGGCGATATCACAAGAGGGCTTTCAGCAGGTCAGCAGGGGAAAATAGCGGCATCTGTTCGTCGATGTTATGTTGAAGACACAGCAGCAAAAGATTATGCTAATTTTGTGGCACATTTAATTGTAACAATTGATGCTTCAGGAGAGGCTAGAATAGTTAAATTTGATTCAGTGACTCAGACAAAAATGAATGCTGATTCAACATATAGGGCATTAGCAGAACGGGCAAGGGACGCCGTGTTAAGTCCTGTATGTTCAAAATTGCCGATACCTTCAAATCTGTTGGGAAAGACGGGTCAGATTCGTTTTGTATTCCGTCCATAATTATGTCTAAATTTGTAAGTTAATATGCATTATCAATAATAGGGAAAATAGGATTATGCGCTCAATAATTTCTGATAATGATGCTGATATTTTACGGGATGTTTTAATTCCTCGCCGAAAAATTTTGTATGGATGTGTAGCAGGTGGAATTGTGGCAACACCTTTATCATCTGCATTTGCGCAGCAAGCTGGCGGTGCAGATGAAATTACAGTTGATCGGGCAAGAAACGAGCCTATCCCTATTGTTATTCCTGATTTTGGTTCTGGGAATGGCGGTGCCATAACTCAGGTATTAACGGATGACTTGAATAATACAGGATTATTTCGAGTTATTAGTAGTACATCACCAACCTCTACACCTGATTTTGCCGCCTATAAAGCCATGGGTGCTCGTGCTATCGTGACTGGATCAGAGGTGAATGGGCGAGTTGAATTTCGGCTATGGAATGCGTTGACCGGTGAACAGATTCAGGGAACAGCCTATTCGATTTCCGGGTCAGGTGCTATAAGTGAGGATCTTCGTCGTGTTTCCCATATGATAGGGGACGTTATTTATGAGCGTTTATTGGGGGATAAGGGATATTTCAATACACGAATTGCATATGTTGCACAGACCGGCCGCCGGTCAGATCCCACAAAACGTCTGGCAATCATGGATTATGACGGTGCTAACAGTCGAATCTTAACCAGCGGGCGCTGGCTTGTCTTGACGCCCCGATTCAGTCCTGTTTCTAATCAGATAGCATTTATGTCTTATGTCAATAACCGTCCTCGAGTTTACTTGTTTGATCTTCAATCAGGCAGACAAAGAATTTTGGGAGATTTTTCGGGTATATCTTTTGCACCGCGTTTTTCGCCTGATGGAAGGTCTGTCATTATGTCTGTAACAAGGGGAGGAGGTTCTGATCTTTATTCTGTTGATCTGGGTTCGGGCAGCAAACGTCAATTAACCAGTTCCGGGGCTATTGATACGAGCCCTTGTTATAGTCCTGATGGATCTCAAATTGTTTTTTCTTCAGATCGGGGTGGAAGACAGCAATTATACATAATGAGTGCCACTGGTGGTGGAGCCCGACGTATTTCTTATGGAAACGGTAGTTATGCAGGCCCCGTATGGTCACCAAGAGGTGACCTTATTGCGTTTGTGAGAATTGGCGGCGGTGGATTCTCATTGGGTGTTATGGCGCCTGACGGTACTGGAGAAAGAATTTTAACCCAAGGTTTTACTGTCGAAAGCCCAACATTTTGTTCAAATGGCCGTGTTATGGCGTTCTGTAACCAATCGTCTGCCGGTGCGCGTGGAAGCGGTTTTTCTTCATCCATCAAGATGATTGATGTTTCCGGTTTTCATGAGAGAAGCATTCCTACATCAACGATGGCGATGGATCCTTCTTGGTCTTCTGGCAACAGTTAAAATAAATTTTGGAAATAAAATAAAATTATTGCGGTAAAAAATTCAATTTTTGCTAAAATCGCTTGTGTATTTAACTTGTTTAGATATAAATGAAAGACTAGGATTGAAATTGATATGTCTTTCATAAAATAAGACTTTTTGGATTTTGATTTTGATTTTTTTAGGCAATATTTACCAACATAAAAGTTGAGAAAATAGAAAGCCGTTTTGTAGGAATACATACAATGAATATAAAGCTTATTAGTGCTTTTGGTGCTGCGTTATTACTAGCAGCATGTTCTGGCGGAGATCATAAAGGTGCGACAACCGGTAATGGTGGTGGAACACAAGCTCCAACCGTGAGCGGTCCAGTTCCTGGAAGTCAAGCTGATTTAGTTGCTAATGTTGGTGATCGTGTTTTCTTTGAATTCAATTCAAACAAATTAACGGATGATGCTCGCGCAACCTTGAATCGTCAGGCTGATTGGTTGAAAAAATATCCAAATGTCCAGGTCATGATTGCCGGTAACTGCGATGATCGCGGCACAGAAGAATATAATATTGCATTAGGGTCTCGCCGCGCAAATGCAGCTCGGGATTATTTGGTATCCTTGGGCGTTGCATCAGATCGTATGACAACCATCTCATATGGTAAGGATAAACCTATTGCTGAAGGTGACAACGAAGAAGCATGGTCACAGAACCGTAATGCGACTACTTCAGTTCGTTAATTCCTAGCTCGATAACTTTTCAATAAAAGCCGGTAATACGTATATACGTTATGCCGGCTTTTTGTTATGTAATGTAAAAGAACGTAATTTATAAATGGTTAAAGCTTTTTGAATTTATTATCAAATGAGGGATAGTAAAGGGTTTGGCAATGATAACGAAGCAAAAATATTCAAGAATTTCTAATTTACTTTCAATTGATCATCCAAAGGTCAAAGGAAGTATAACAGTTTTATTTCTATCAATTATGATTTGTCCTTTTTACAGTAATGCCCAGGAAAATAACAGTCGTCAGGTTATTGCGCTACAAAACCAGGTCGCACAATTAAAATCGCAAATCAGCCAGCTTCAGGCACAGAATACTAATTTTAATGATGATTCTGATAATTATCGTAAAAAAAGGCATAAAGATAAAGATGAGGATGATAGTTTATCAACAAATAACGGTTTACTTCCCGATTTAGTTAGCCGGATAAACAATCTAGAAGATCAGCAAAGGGTTATGAGGGGCGAAATTGATGATTTGTCAAACCAATTGAAAACTCAAAACGATCTTATCAATAAGAAAATTGATGATATGAATTTTGCTGCTGGTCGTGGAGGCGCTTCCAATGGTTCTTCAGATGATGTGGTAACTGATTCAAAAAGTGAGGTTTCTAAAAAATCATCAATTTCGGATGATTCAAGAACAATTAAATCTGTAAAACCTGAAACAGGTTCAACCTTGAGAGATGGTCAACAGGCATTGTTGAATGGTAATTTTCAGATCGCAGAATCCATCGCCCAAAAAATTTTATCCACGCCTGAAGGTGCCAAGTCCCCTAGTGCACGATATTTGCTGGCTCAGGCTCAGGCTGGACAAGGAAATTTCAAGGCTTCATCAGTAAATTATTATGCTGTTTATAAAAATTTTCCTAAATCTCCCAAGGCTCCATCTGCTTTGTTGGGTGTAGGATATTTAATGTTAAAAAATGGCAAGGTTCAGGAAGCTTGTCAGGCTGTAAGTCTGCTTCATAGTAAATATCCAAATGTTTCAACCCAGGTGAAATCTTCTGCCTTGAATTTAAGTCGTAAAGCTAAATGTTCTTGATTTGTTAAATCTGTATGGATGATATTTTAAAACCTGTATCCCAAGATGAATTTAATTCTTGTATTGAGTCATTGGGACCTTGGGGTAATGATGATGAAAAGTTGCCACCCATTGTATTGGCTGTATCTGGTGGTGCAGATAGTTTGTGTCTTGCATTGTTGGCATCCCGTTGGCGACGAAATGTATTTGCTTTAATTGTAGATCATGGAATTCGGTCAAATTCGGCTATAGAGGCAGCACTTACACAAGAAAGATTGAAGGATCTTGGAATTGAATCAAAAGTTCTGACATTAGATAATCTAAAACCTGGAGCCGCATTGGAAGAAAGAGCGCGTATTGAGCGTTACAAAATATTAATTCAGACATGTTGTAAAATGGGAAGCATAGATTTGCTTTTGGGTCATCATGCTGGGGATCAGGCGGAAACTGTACTGATGCGAATACGTGCCGGAAGTGGTGAGGATGGGATTGCCGCTATGGCTGCTATTACGGATTTGCCGCAGATAAGGTTAATAAGACCTTTACTATCGATTGCACCACAACGTTTGAGAATAACCTTAAGACAGGAAGGGATTATATGGGTCGAGGATCCATCCAATCAGGATCTAAAATTTCAGAGAAATCAGGTGAGAAAGGAATTGTCATCGGCCTGGGCATCTTCAGGATCTGTCTCAATACTATTACATCGCTCGCGGGAAGAGAGTAAAAAAAGAATGAAAAAAGATCAGGATCAGGCTGTTTTTGTTACAGAAAACATTTTGATCAGATCAGAAGGATTTGCTTATTTTTCCACCAAAGGTATGGATGAAAGAACGTTGGGTGCTTTAATCAGAACAATTTCCGGTTCTGTTTATGCACCCTTGCAGAAATCAATTAATCGGCTTGTTCAATCAATGCGCAAAGTTACTCTTGGTGGCGTACAGATTATGCCAGCTGGAAGGTTGGGAAATGGTTGGTTGATGATTAGAGAGGCAACTGTTATTGAAAAGGCAAAAATGGCTCGGTCAAATACGATTTGGGATTATCGTTTCCGAGTTATTATGCCAGAATATGATATTAGTGATAAAGTTACGATTGCTGCATTGGGTAAAGCTTACAAACAGTTTTCATGTAGAGAGGGATTGCCTGTTTGCATTTTGAAAACATTACCTGCTTTTTGGTATAATGATAAATTATTGGCTGTACCTCATTTGGGAATATATTCGGACGAGTCCGTGAAAGAATGGGATATTGTTTTCCAGCCTAGACAATCCTTGACACAAAGTCATCTTTTTTCGACCACAAAATTAGCTTAATTATGTAATTATGTTTATAATAAATCGGTTTAAATTCAATATTTTTAAGGAAAAATATTTTTTAGGGTAGGAAAGATTTGTTTCAGTTCTTATGTTATTAAGTAAGAGATAAATTGTAATATGAAGAATATAAAATGATATATATTAAATATTCTTTTTTTAAAAACGTGTTTATCCTAAAACATGGAAATATAAAGTAGAATGAAAAATTTTGGGCGTAATTTAAGTTTATGGATACTCGTTATTGTATCAGTAATGTTAGTGGTTGGATATTTTCGACCAAGCAGTAATGTTGTTGTGGACAATCAAGTTAGCTATTCTAAATTCCTGGGCGATGTTAACGCTGGAAATGTTAAATCAGTTGTCATACAGGACCGGTATTTAACTGGAACAAGTCAGGATGGCAAGAAATTTCAAACCTATTTGCCAACACAGGATACTTCGCTTTTATCAACCCTCACTGACCATAAAGTTACAATAGAGGTTAAACCTGTAGATAATCATCCAAATCTTTTTTGGCAGCTTGTGTTGAATTTATTGCCAACCTTGCTGATTATCGGTTTATTTATTCTTCTCATGCGCAATATGCAAAGCGCAGGGGGAAAGGCAATGGGATTTGGTAAATCCAAGGCCCGTTTGCTGACTGAAAAACAGGGACGTGTCACGTTTGCGGATGTGGCGGGAATTGATGAAGCTAAAAGCGAGCTGGAAGAAATTGTTGAATTCCTTAAAGATCCACAAAAATTTCAGCGGTTGGGTGGCAGAATACCAAAAGGGGTCTTGTTGGTTGGCCCTCCTGGAACGGGGAAAACCTTATTGGCGCGTGCGATTGCTGGTGAGGCAAATGTTCCATTTTTTACAATTTCAGGTTCTGATTTTGTAGAAATGTTTGTTGGAGTGGGGGCTTCTCGTGTTCGAGATATGTTTGAACAGGGTAAAAAAGCTGCTCCCTGTATTATTTTTATCGATGAAATTGACGCTGTTGGACGTCATCGTGGTGCCGGTCTCGGTGGTGGTAATGATGAGCGAGAACAGACTTTAAATCAGATGCTGGTTGAAATGGATGGATTTGACAGCAATGAAAGCGTAATTCTCATAGCCGCAACGAACAGACCTGATGTTTTGGATCCAGCATTGTTACGTCCAGGAAGATTTGATCGTCAGGTTGTTGTGCCTAATCCTGATGTCGGTGGTCGTGAAAAAATCCTTCGCGTACATATGAAAAAGGTTCCGTTAGCATCTGATGTTGATCCAAGAGTAATTGCCCGTGGAACACCAGGTTTTTCTGGTGCTGATCTTGCAAATCTTGTTAATGAGGCGGCTTTGTTGGCTGCACGGTTAAACCGTCGAACAGTATCGATGCTGGAATTTGAAAATGCCAAAGACAAGGTCATGATGGGTTCAGAACGTCGTTCACTGGTCATGAGTGAAGATGAGAAAAAAATGACCGCTTATCATGAAGGCGGACATGCCATTTGCGCATTATTTACTCCTGGATGTGATCCAGTACATAAGGCTACAATTATTCCACGTGGACGCGCATTGGGAATGGTGATGAGTCTACCGGAAGGCGATCGCTATTCAAAAAGCAAATCGAAATGTTTGGCTGAACTGGTTCTTGCCATGGGTGGACGTTGTGCCGAATCAATGATTTTTGGTCCGGAAAATGTTTCAAACGGTGCATCTGGCGATATCAAAATGGCGACGGATCTTGCACGACGGATGGTTACTGAATGGGGTATGAGTGAAAAAATTGGACTTGTTTCTTATGCTGAAAATGAACAAGAGGTTTTTCTCGGTCATTCCATGGGACAAGGTAAAAATATTTCTAGTGAAACCGTTCATGAAATAGAAGCCGAAGTTAAACGTTTGATTGATGATGCACATAAACGTGCAACAGCGTTGTTAGAAGAGCACAGGGAAGATCTTGAAAGATTGGCTCAAGGTCTTTTGGAATATGAAACTTTAAGTGGAGAGGAAATTAGACAGGTTCTTCGTGGTGAAAAAATTGAACGTAGCCTTGTTGATGACACGACAAAAAAATTGAGATCATCAATCGATGTGGCTCATCATTCAGGTGATAATGTTGGTTCTGATGAAATAAAAAAGGATGATGCTGGTCATGCTGATAATCCTGTTCCTGCAACAGGTGTTAATTTTGAGGAACATAACTAGGGTTTTAATTTTATGGATTAAAACTATTTTTTTAAGTGAAAAGAATATATTCTTTTCACTTATTTTGTTTGAGATTGATATTAGATGACACTGTCATGATTATAGCGTTAAGAATGATATGATTATAAATCCTACAGGATTTTTATTTGGAAATTCAGCCCGGTTTGCAATCAAAAATGAGCTTGCATTACCTTTTGCAGGTCAAGAAAAAAAAGTTGCCTTTTCAATGATTGAGATAATTGAGAATCAAAAACTGGAAATTGGGTATGTTAAAGATTGTTTTCATTCACCCTTATATTCTAATCAGATAAGAAAAATAACAACTGCCTCACCTCTGGCTGGATTGCCTGAAGGTTCTCTAATTATGGGTATACTGAATGTAACGCCTGATAGTTTTAGCGATGGTGGCAAACATTATTCAAGTTCAACTGCTATTCGGGCCGCTCATAAAATGGTTGAGGATGGTGCGACAGTAATCGATATTGGTGGTGAAAGTACACGACCTGGCTCTCAACCTGTTTCAACTGAAGAGGAATGTCGTAGAATTATTCCTGTTGTTAAAGCATTAAAAGGATGTGGTGCCTATTTGTCTGTTGATACGCGTCATGCTGAAACAATGAAATATGCCTTAGATGCAGGAGCTGATTTAATTAATGATATTTCTGCTCTTGATGATAGGGAAAGTGCACAGGTTATTTCTCAGGCTCAATGTCCTGTGATTTTGATGCATATGCGTGGAAACCCCCAGACAATGCATCAATATAAGAATTACAACAATGTTTTGGTTGATGTTTTTGCAGAGTTGCAAAGAAAAATTCAAAAAGCGGTAAATGCAGGTATTCGTCGTGAAAATGTAATACTTGATCCAGGTATAGGTTTTGCAAAGAATAATTTTCAAAATATGGAACTTTTAAAAAAATTCGCCGCTTTTGCTAACTTAGGTTGCCGTTTGCTTCTAGCAGTCTCCAGAAAACGTTTTATTAGGGAAGTTGCTGGAAAAATGAATTTTGAGGAATATGATGCCGCTACCATGATAGCGTCATCTCCAGCATTTTATTTTGGAAATTCAATTATTCGTGTTCACAATGTGCCCGCTGCGGTACAAAGCATAAAAATGTGGCAGACTTTATATGGCTGATTTCTGTCATATCAATTGTGATGTTTTATTGTTTAACATGGGAAAAGTTAATGAAAAATCATAGATTACTTTTTGGAACAGATGGAATTCGTGGTACAGCCAATAGTGATCCTATGACGGTAGAAGTGGCACAGAAGCTTGGCCAAGCTGCAGGATTGATGTTCATGGCTGGAAAAGACCATAGAAGACATCAAGTTTTGATCGGAAAAGATACACGTTTATCAGGCTATATGATTGAAAGTGCCTTGGTTGCCGGTTTTTTATCGGCAGGAATGGATGTGATTCTGGTTGGTCCGATGCCTACGCCAGCGATTGCAATGTTGACTCGCTCCTTGCGTGCTGATCTTGGGGTTATGATTTCTGCATCACATAATCCATTCCAAGATAATGGAATAAAAATTTTTAACAGAGATGGATTTAAGCTTTCCGATGCACAGGAGCTTGAAATTGAAGCTATGATGCGATCTGATTTGTCAGGTCAATTGGCTGGTAATGAACATATTGGTCGGGCCGTACGTCTGGATGATGCAGCAGGTCGCTATATTGAGCATGCAAAGGCTTCTTTTCCCCGTGGGTGTCGCCTTGATGGTTTGAAAATCGTTATTGATTGTGCAAATGGTTCCGCTTATCATGTGGCTCCCAAGGCATTGTGGGAGTTGGGCGCAGAAGTTATATCGCTTGGATGTAAACCGAACGGTTTAAATATTAATAAAAACTGTGGCTCAACACATCCAGAAACGTTAATCAATTCTGTGTTGGAGCATAAGGCTGATTTGGGAATAGCTCTTGATGGCGATGCTGATCGTATGCTGTTGGTTGATGAAGAGGGCAAGCTTATCGATGGTGATCAGATTCTGGCTTTAATTGCATCTTCCTGGGATAGAAAGAAGATGCTCCAAAATCATTCAATTGTAGCGACAGTGATGTCCAATATGGGACTCGAGCAGTTTTTGGATGATACCGGAATTCAATTAACGAGAACCTGTGTAGGTGATCGTTATGTTGTTGAAAAGATGCGTCAACTTGGATGTAATGTTGGAGGGGAACAGTCTGGGCATATGATCCTTTCTGAATTTTCAACGACCGGTGATGGTCTTATTGCTGCATTGCAAGTATTGGCAGTTATTATTGAAGAGGGTAAAAAAGCAAGTGAAGTATGTAGAATGTTTATGCCGTTCCCTCAAAAGTTATATAATATTCGTTTTAACGGAAAAAACCCTTTAAATACCGAAGCAGTTAAAAAGGTCGTAAGGGATTCGGAATTGAAATTGGGTAAAGAGGGAAGGGTCCTTCTAAGGAAAAGTGGGACAGAACCCTTGATTCGTATTATGGTTGAGGCAAAAGATAATCAGCTTGTGGATCTTGTGTTACAGCAATTAAAACAAGTGATTGAAAATAATATCTAGGTATTGACTTTATGTAGTTAAATATGAAAGCAGGTTGTCTATTATTTGATGATTTATTGAATAATGTTCCTTTGGGACAGAAAGTATCTCTTTTATGCTTTGAACGAAAGGAGAGAGGGTTTTATCCTGATCATAACAATTTTCAATCATGTTTTGAATCATTGTTAAAGTCATTTCCGGATGGAACTGTAATCCAATTACATTATTCTTTATCATAAAGGCCTGATGTGGGCAACCTTGACTAAATGCGAGTAATTTGGCATGTGCTGGAATATCAAATTGTTCACCATGCCATAAAAATGTGACAAAATTTTCAGGCCATTTGATTTTCTTACTCTCCTTGGATTGCATTACCTGAATAGGAAACCAACCAATTTCTTTATGCTTAGCGATTGTAATATGGGCATCATAAACGTCAGCAATTAATTGAGCCCCCAAACAAATGCCTAGAGTTGGAATATTTTTATTTATTAAGTTTTTAATTAATTGTTTTTCTTTTGATAACCATTTATATTTTTTTTCATCATGAACACTCATGGGACCACCCATGATAATTAAAAGATTGATGTTATAGGAAAGAGGAATGTTTTTTTCATCCATTTCGTACAATTTCAAAATAATTGTTTCATATTGATGTATTTTTAGCCAATCAAGAATATAACCCGGTGTCTCAAAAGAAGCATGCTGCAAGATTAATGCCTTCAAGATTGTTTCCTTTGGTATGAATGTTTATGTTAAAAATTTTGATGAATTATAATAATATTATTGGTAAATTGAAACAAAAAAGCCTCTTGATATGAGATCAAGAGGCTTTGATGATTTATCAATGGATAAACTAAAGAGTTTTATCCCCTTTGTGCCAGCTGCAAGGACAAAGCCCCCCGTTTTGCAAAGCATCAAGAATGCGGAGGAATTCTTCTGGATTGCGACCAACAGACAGGTCATTTGCACTGACGTGACGGATAATCCCTTCTGGATCAACAATATATGTCGCTCTTAAATCAACACCAGCTTCATAATGAAGAATACCTAATGCTGCAGAAAGTTCACGCTTGTTGTCAGCCAACATTGGAATCTTCAGATTTTTTAAAGTTTCATTATGAAGACGCCAGTTTAAATGAACATATTCAGAGTCAATCGATACACCGTAAACAGCAGTGTTACGTTCTGAAAATTCTGTTTCCATGTCGCTAAAAGCCGCGATTTCCGTTGGGCAAATGAATGTGAAATCCATAGGCCAAAAGAAAAATAATTTCCATTTACCCTTGTCGCTTTGATTATTGATCGTTATAAATTCTCCATTCAGTCCATCAGGACCAGCAGGAACAGTTGTAAGACTAAAAGACGGAAATTGATCACCAACAGTCAACATATTATTTTCTCCTAATAAAATAACATTATAAAATTTTTTTGGTTCCTCTATTAATATGTGTAAAAAATGCTAATATTTCAAATGAAATATTTAGTAATGAATGATTGAAAAAAACGATGGAAGCACTCCCTTCGCCGCAACAATTACGTTATCTTATTGCATTGTCAGAATTACATCATTTTGGTCGTGCGGCAAATGCCTGCTCTGTCACACAGTCAACATTATCTGCAGGAATTTTAAGTTTAGAACGTCAGTTGAATGTCTCTATATTGGATAGAACAGCGGGAAAAAGGGTTGTATTTACACCATTGGGACAGGAAATAGCTGAACAAGCAAGAATTGCATTACAGGGTTTGGAAACGGTTCGTGAAATGGTAAGTTTTGCGCATGAACCACTTTCCTCTTCTTTGAGGCTTGGAATCATTCCCACAATTGCACCTTATATTTTATCTTTTTTGGTTAGGGAAATTCGGAAAACCTATCCAAAACTAACTTTGACTATTCAGGAAGATATAACAGAAAATCTAATGGAAAAATTATTCATTGGATATCTCGATTTATTGATTATTGCAATGCCCTGTTCCTGTGGAGGTGCGGATACCTATGCGCTTTATAAAGACAAATTCTATTTAATAACACCCAAGGATCATGTCTTAGCCTCTTTGGATAGGGTGTCATTACATCAGATTGATCCAAAAGAAATTATAATGTTGCAAGATGGTCATTGTTTACGCGATCAGACCATTGATATGTGTCGACAAAGTCAGACCATGAAAGCGGTCAACGATTTCAGCAACAATTTTGTCGCCTCTTCTCTGGATACGGTAATAAGTATGGTTGAAGTCGGTTTGGGAATTGCATTTATTCCCGAAATGGTTATTAAATCCGGTGCAATAGTAAACAAGGATGTAGCTGTCTGTTCTTTAGAGGGAAATCCAGCCTGGAGAACAATTGGCCTGGCCTGGCGTAGAAATTCATTGAGATCGGCAGAATTCAAGCAATTTGAAAAAGTTTTCCAAAAGCTTAAACTTTAGAAAATAATCGCTTTGCATTTGACATTTTTTAATTTTTCTTTATATAAAAAGGGACTTTTGTATTTATTGCCTGGGATGAATTAATTATGAAAATCAGAAATAGTTTACGTTCTGCGAAACTCCGCGATAAAGATTGTCGCATTGTTCGCCGTCATGGAAAAGTATATGTAATCAACAAGAAAAATCCGCGTATGAAAGCACGTCAAGGTTAGTTCTAAATTTGTTTTACTTTTTACAATCCTCTGTTTAAGAGGATTTTTTATAGAATATACAATTCAAACAGTATGCGTTTAAAAAAGTTATTTTTTGTCTTTTACTAAATCTGAACGTACCATTTCAACATAATCTGGATTTGCATTTGTATTTGATTCCGGTATGCCTTTTGCAATCAAATAAATGCGAGTGGCCGGAATACCCTGATTAATTAAGACAGCACGTATAGTAAGCCCACGATTTAAGGCGTTTCTTCTTGGTGTAGATATATCATCAACAGTTCCATGACTATATGCATTAAGGTAAATCTGAACGTTAGGATTCCGCTTAAGTACATTAGCCATATCCATTACCGTTTTCATCATTATTTCGTTTAATTCAGATTCATCTCCCTTAAAATTAATGATGGTGTGTTGATCATTAACCACGACATTTCCTTGGACTTTAGGATTAATCTTAGGCATGGCAGGAGAGGCTGGTGGATGTAAAGGTACGTTTAACTCTGGATCTCTAAAAACAGGGTTGGGAGGTGGGGAATTGGGAATTGACGGGATGGCAGCTTGTGTTTGTTTTGGCTTTGACGGCGTAATTTTGGCAGGATTTGTTGGTTGTTTTGTGTGTTTGGAAATAGAAGTTGCTTTTTTATTTTTTGTCGATTTTGGTTGGATATTTTTTGCAGGACCTAGATTATTCAAGGCTGAATTATTGACACTAACCTGGGCAAAAATCATGTTATTCCAAGAGGAAAACAATACGGTTGAAAATATGGTCAAATAATAAAGATGCTTTTTTTTTAGTGCTGGTGCAGAAGATGATAAAAAAAACATTGACGAATTCTCAACCTGTTAGAATAAAAGAATAACTAAAATTAATTATCATTAATTATCAAGGTTTGGAAATGTTTTCTAATATTGTCTCCCTAATTTTAGGGAAAAGTGCTGCATTTCCTGCAACGGTATTAACGGACATTTTTAGATCATCTAATGGATTTCCTTCAGGATCGGTTACATATCCGCCCGCTTCCTTGACCAATAGAATTCCTGCGGCAACATCCCAGGGTTTTAAATCCATTTCCCAAAAACCTTCATAACGGCCTGCTGCAACCCATGCTAAATCCAGGGCAGCGGCACCATAGCGTCTTATGCCTGCAATTTTTGGCATAACTGATTTAAGGATTTTTACAAATTTTTCCTGTTTATTAATGTCGGAAATGGCAAAAGGAATGCCAGTGGCAAGTACAGCCTGAAACATGTCTCGTCGAGAGGAAACGCGAAGGCGACGTTCATTCAGAAAAGCACCGACACCCTTTTCAGCCCAAAACATTTCATTGGCAACCGGGTTATAAATAACGCCGGCAACGATTTCAACCTGCCCTTTATCATTACGTTTCTGAAGGCCTATGGAAATTGCCCAATGTGGTATTCCATGTAAAAAATTAGTTGTTCCATCAAGAGGATCAACAACCCAGCGCCAGTTCCAGTTATCTCCCCCAGAAGCACCGCTTTCTTCCATAAGAAAGGCATATCCAGGTCTCGCCTTACTGAGTTCTGTTTTAATAGTCGATTCGGCCTTTAGGTCTGCCTGTGATACGAAGTCCCCGGGACCTTTGACACTCACTTGCAACATCTCAACTTCATTAAAATCACGAAGAAGCGTGCGTGCAGCTTTTTGTGCTGCATTCTGCATTACGGTCATATGAGGGGAAAGTCGAATCGCCATTAATTTTTCCTAGAATTTACAAAAGGCATTTGAATTTTTCAGTTAGTATTTAACCTAACTTAATAATGCAAATTTAAAAAGATGTCTTTCTTAATTGACTAAGATTTGACATCTTTTCTTTAGATCAAAATAAAAATGGTTTAGGTTTAAAACTATAAAAAAGCCTAATTTTTTGCTCTTTCAACATAGCTACCATCTTCTGTTCGCACAACGATTTTTTCTCCAGCCTCGATAAAAGGGGGAACCATTGTTTTTACACCATTGGATAACATGGCGGGCTTATAGGAAGAACTTGCTGTTTGACCTTTTACCACAGGTTCGGCCTCAACAATTTCCAAGGTTACCTGAGGGGGCAATGTGACGGAAATGGGATCGCCCTCAACCAAATTGACTATGACCTTCATATTATCCTGCAGAAACGCAACCTGATCCCCAAGTATATCTTTTGGCAACATAAATTGTTCAAAAGTTTCCGGATCCATGAACACAAGATTATCACCATCTTCATAAGAGTAATTATATTCCTTGTCTTCGGTTAACAGACGTTCGACGGTATCGGCAGTACGCCAACGTTCATTGGTTTTGTTGCCTGTTTTAAGATCACGCATTTCGACTTGAATAAAGGCACCGCCTTTACCAGGTGTGATGATTTGCTGCTTAAGGACAGACCACCGACGTCCATCATGTTCAATAACCTGACCTGCACGGATTTGGTTTGCCTGTTGTTTCATAATACTCTCTGATGATTAAAATACTAAAAAGACGGTTTATCGTTCTTTTTATATAAAATGGACTAGGCGTTGCTGCAAGATATAATTTAAATTTTATGATTATGATTTTTAGGGTCAAGAATCGAGGATGGTTTTTCGGGATCATAATAGTCTGGTCCCAATGGAACTTTTCCATACCCTCCAGGAATATCAAGAACATAAGTAGGCCAAGCTATACCTGTAACGCGCCCTCTTAATGCACGAAGTAATTCCTGTCCATTATTAATGGGTACATAAAATCGATTGGTGCCAGGCGCTTTATCCAGCTGATGTAAATAATAGGGCTTTATCCGCCATTCAACAAAAGATCTTAATAGGTTTTCCAGCGTTTCAATATTATCATTCACATTTTTCAATAATACGGATTGGCTAAGAAGAGGTATCCCTCTCGAGAGCAAACTGCGAATGGCCTTGAATGCGTAAGGTGTGAATTCAGCTGGATGATTGGCATGAACAACGATCCATAGCGCCTTGTCTGTGTCCAGACTCTCAATAAAGATCTTGTCCATAAGAGAGGGTGCGGAAAAAGGGACACGTGTATGAATCCGTATGGTTGAAACATGCGGTATGTTATTTATTTTTTGTATAATCAGTTTCATTCGACGTGGCGAAAGAATAAAGGGGTCGCCCCCTGAAAGAATAACTTCACGAATTTTGGAATGTTTTTCAATCCATTGAAGTGCTGCAATCAATTCCCTGTCATTAAGTAAACCGTGATCTGGGCCAACATGTTCCCTGCGGAAACAGAAGCGGCAATAGACAGGACAAATCTGTAGAGGTTTCAATAATACACGGTCTTCATAACGATGAACAATCCCTTTGATTGGTGATAATGCTTCATCTCCAATGGGATCATGCATTTCATCCGGGGTAATTTTCAATTCATCAGGATGAGGAATGTATTGTAGACCGATTGGGTTGGGGTCATTCTTTTCAAAATCATGAATAAGATTCACCATTTCAGGAGAAATGGCGGTGGCATAAAACTGTTCCAATTCTTGCAGAGGCTTTCTAATGGTTTGATCAATTAGCCTGGAATCAATTAAATCCTGAACATTTCGAAGTGTTTTTGATGTCATGAATTTTTTCTTGCTTTGAAGAGGAAAGCTTTTATTTAATTTAAATTGTTACATATTTAAAGACATAAATAAATTTCTCAACATAATAAGGAACCCTGCAATATTATGTCTGATCTTAGAGTATCGATAGCCGATCGTTTACCTTTATTGAAACGTCGTCAATGGATCATGAAATCCATTCGCAGTTTTTTTGATGCTCGAGGATACATGGAAATTGAAACGCCTTATTTGGTCAAAACTCCTGGGGAGGAAGTCCATTTACATCCGTTTCATTCGGTATATGAAACTCCCCAAGGAGAAAAATACAATCTCTTTCTTCATACCAGTCCAGAATTTTCCATGAAGAAGGTAATGGCAGAAATTCATCAGCCTATTTTTCAGTTGGCACGGGTTTGGAGAAATCAAGAGGGAGGTAATATTCATTCATCAGAATTCACGATGTTGGAATGGTATAGACCTAACTGTTCCCTTGGTGATCTTATGGATGAAACAGAATTGCTGTTAAAGAGGTTATTGCCACCTTATATTGATTATAATCATTACAAGCTTGATTTTACCAAACCGTTTCAACGTCTGACAATTCAACAAGCCTTTGAGATTTATGTTGGTATTGACTTGCTTGATCTTCCTGAAGATGTTGCCTTATTGGCAAAGGCGGCAAAGGTTGATGCAAGGAATAATGAAACATGGGAAGATTTGTTCTTTCGTCTTCTATTGGAAAAAGTCGAACCGAATATAGGAAGACAAAATCCAACGTTCCTGACCCATTGGCCTTTAAGCCAAGCAGCTCTGGCAAAAAAGGATCCCTTGGATCCGCGGGTGGCTTTGCGATTCGAATTATATGCAGGAGGTCTGGAACTGGCAAATGCATTTGAAGAATTGACCGATCCACTGGAGCAGAGAAAAAGATTTGTTTACGATCGTCAGCGTCGTTCTGAATTATATCCTGAAATGAAATATTGGGAGATGGATGAGGAATTATTGCTTTCGCTTGAAAAATTACCTGTGTGTTCGGGAATTGCCATGGGTGTAGATCGATTGGTCATGTTGGCAACAGGTGTGACCAATATACAGAATATATTATGGGTATGAATAACGTAGTTTTATTGATAGAAATAAATGATTGAATGCTTGTCGAAATGTTTATTACAAGTTAAATCATAGAGATATTATGTCTAAAGTTTATTAAGCGCTGGCAAGAGTAAGAATTTAATATAAGGATTTTGACAGGATGAGACATTTAAACGTTGGTAATTGGGCTGATAAAAATTATTTAAAAAAAATTTCAATTCGAATTTGTGGTTTTATAGGACTACTCTCATTAGTTAATTGTTCCAATAGTGGTGTCCCCGAGCATGAACGAGAATGTCAATGGCATGGGAGCCCATCCTGGTATTGCCGTCATACTGCCAAAGTTGATACATATTATACGAAAGGGAGCACAAAACTTTATTTTATTCCTTCTTACAATAATGTTAAAGAATTTCCAGTGCCCAATATGCCTGTTTATGCTGACGAATCATTGGATCAAACAGTAAGAGCCTCTATCGTGTTGGCGGATTATACGGCGGCATTGCGGAAAACAGGTCTGTTATCGATTATTGAACGTCGGGGTCCCTATACGCTTTTTGCAGTACCAAATGCACCAATGGAAAAGCCTAAATTTTTTGTGAATGGTTCATTGATGGACGTTCAGAATGAATCTTATTTGAAAAGATTGATGGGGTATACAATAGTGTTTGGAAGTTATTCACCTGAATATCTTAAAAAACTGGTATTGCAACATAATGGAACTTACACTCTAACAACCTATTATAATGATCCATTATATATTTCCTTGGACGATACCAAACAGCAATTGATAGTTAAAAACAAGGTTGGAGAGAGAAATAAAATCTGGGTAAATGGTATTCCCCAGGCCAATGGTTTCATATATGTGACTCAGGATTTACTGAATGTTGTTCCATAACTGGAATAAATTTTGTAAATCGCAATAAAAGGGATGAAAGTCATTTTCAAATATAGGTTCGTATTATTTTTTTTATATAGTTTTCTATATTTCTTTCCCTTTCATTGCGTGGTCATGCTAGATTCAGACCGATCATGATACACGTTAAAAAATTGAACAGATAATACACAATCCTTGTTTAATAATTTTTGATAAAAGAACAGTAATTTATCAAGTTTCAGCATTATATTTAACAGTTCATAATTATGATTTCAGAAGTGATTTAATTCGTATTGGATATTCTTCCTCTTAAAAAGCTGGATGTTGCTTATGTCGGTATTATTAGAAAAAAAACGAATTTTTTTAGTTAATAATTTTATCCAAGATAATTGCAGATTTATTTTTATTACTAATTATAGAATGGTTATTCTTGCTCAGCCTCGTTTATAGATTTTAACATTTCTTTGATTCCTTGGGCTGGACCTTCAGCATGTCCCCATACAGCATTTATAACTGCAAGAAAGTCTGCGCCAGCCTTTACAAGGGGTTTGCAATTTTCAGGTGTAATGCCGCCAATTGCAACTACAGGAAGTTCCATTAATTCTGACCACCATTTTAAGAGTTCAACAGGAGTGCGAATTTCTGTATTTTTGGTTGGTGAAGGAAAAAAGGCGCCATAGGCAATATAATCAGCGCCACTTTCACCAGCTTGCATTGCCAAGTCTTTACTGTCGTAACAGGAAACACCTAATTGTAAATGATCCCCAACAATTTGTCGGGCTTGTTGTATAGGCATATCTTCCATACCTATATGAACACCGTCACATTCAAATTTTTTTGCCAGATCTGGACGGTCATTAAGTATAAAAGCAATATCACGTTCCTGAACGACAGGTTTAAGAATTTCAATTGCTTGGCATATTTCAAGGTCCGTGACGTTTTTTAAACGAAGTTGAACAGCAGCAATAGGTCCGGCTTCAAGGGCTTCAACTAGTAAGGGTTTAAATTTTTCTGGATTAAGTTGGGGTGGTGTTAATAAGTATAACTGGCAATTAGACATTATCTTGTTAATTCGATATTGGATTGTTTTTGATAAAAAGATAGGTTAGAACCTGTTTAATAAAAAGATATAGATATGTATAGAGAATAAATAATGTTCCATTTCTGTTTTAATGAAAATAATGTTGGTCACTTTTACTAAATATATCGTTGTTGGAATAGCGAATACCCTCTTAACTTTAGGTATTAGTTTTATTCTTATATATTTTAAAGTCAATTTGTATTTGGCTAATATTATTGGATATATTTTTGGTTTTATTTTAAGTTTTATATTAAATTCATTATTTACTTTTTCAGTACAATTGACTGTTTTAAGGTTTTCAAAATTTTTTATAACTTTTTTATTTTGTTATTTTTTAAACTTCTTAGGGATGAAAATATTCTTAGATTATTTTTTGATCTCTTCTAATTTAAAAGCCTATTTTGCCCAATTGATTGGAATGGTCGTTTATACTTTGAATAGTTTTTTTATTAATAAATTCTGGGTCATGAAATAAATAATACATTGATGTTATTGTATGAGAATGGAAGATAAAAGGGATTTTTATAAAGCGGGGTGAAATATGGACAAAGAAACAATTCCCTCATTAGCTCTGATCGTGCCTTGTTATAACGAATCGGATATATTTAAACATAGTTTAAATATTTTAAAAAACTTTCTCAATTGCCTGGTTGAAGAAAAAAAAATCAGGGAAAATAGCTATATTCTTTTTATTGATGATGGAAGTGAAGATGATAGTTGGCAGCAAATTAAACTGGCTTCACGTGAATTATCCTGTGTAAGAGGAATAAAATTATCCAGAAATTGTGGGCATCAAGTTGCACTGATAGCGGGTTTATCTTCGGTTGATACGGACATATGTATCAGTATCGATGCAGATTTGCAGGATGATATACAATGTATAGACAAAATGGTTGAAAAATATAAACAGGGATTTGAAATTGTTTATGGCGTCAGAAAGGATCGTTCCACGGATACTGTATTCAAAAGAGGAACCGCAACTTTATTTTATCAATTAATGGAAAAAATGGGGGTTGAACAAATTGCCAACCATGCGGATTATCGTCTGTTAAGTTATCGTGCTTTGCAGAGTCTACTGAAATTCAAAGAACGTAATATATATATACGTGGTTTGATACCTTTACTTGGTTACAAACAAGCCAGGGTCTATTACACAAGAAGTGAACGTCTGGCGGGTGAATCAAAATATCCATTGAAGAAGATGTTGGGACTTGCACTAGAAGGGATTACCTCTTTTTCAATAATACCTTTGAGAATAATTTGTTTTATTGGATTTATAACTTGTTTTATTTCACTAATTGCAATTGGCTATATATTGACTGAAAAAATGATGGGTTATGTTGTTCAGGGTTGGGCTTCTGTTCTTATATCAATCTTTTTTTTAGGTGGAGTGCAACTTTTTTCTTTGGGAATTATAGGTGAATATATTGGAAAAATTTATATGGAAGTAAAAAAGCGTCCCAAATTTTTTATTGAAGATACTATAATGAAAGGATAATAAATTATTAATTAAAAAAAAGCGTTTTAATTATGTAATAAAACGCCTTTATATTATATGCAAACTATAGTTATTATTTTTTAAAGATATCAACAAGTTTATTTAAAATTTCTAAGGCTTCATGACGTGGGCGCTGAAAGACATTACGTCCAATTATAGCTCCGTTTGCACCGCCATCTTTTAGTGATTGATATGTTTCTAAAAGATTTTTTTCCGAGGTATGGGTTCCGCCTGAAAAAATAACCAATCGACGTCCGGCAAAAGCGGATTGCATGATATGTTCAGTGCGTTTGGTTAAACTGGAAATGTCAATTTTTTCTTTTTCATACACTTTTTTGGCTTCAGGCAAATGTAGATGAGCCGTGGGTGGCTTAATTTTAATAATATGGGCACCCATTTGAGCGGCAATATGTGCGGCATAGGCACAGACATCAATGGCGGTTTCACCATCTTTATCCAGTGAGGGGCCGCGTGGATAACTCCAAATGACTGAAATTAATCCAACGGATTTTGCTTCCTCAATAATTTCCTGAAGATTTCTCATCTGATCATAAAAATAATCACTTGCGGGATATATTGTATATCCGATACCGACACAACCTAAACGGAGAGCTTCCTTAACTGAACCTGTTATTCCCTGATTTTTTGCATTGTTCAGGCAATTTGCATTGTTAAGTTTAAGAATGGTTGGGATTTGATGGGCATAGATGCCGGCCCCACATTCCAACGCTCCCAATGGAGCAGCATAAGCGTTCAATCCTGCGTCAATGGCAAGTTCATAATGATAATGAGGATCATAGGCCGCTGGATTGACAGCGAATGATCTTGCTGGTCCATGTTCTACCCCTTGATCAACAGGGAGAATAATAAGTTTGCCTGTTCCCGATAGTTTACCGTGCATTAACAACCGTGCAAGATTACGTTTTGTTACCGGGCTATCACTTTCGTAATTATTAAGAATATGTTTAATTTGAGGGGTTAGTTTCATTGTTAGACCTAAAAACAAATCATTAGAGAAGTGAAAAATTATAATATTCTTTTCCAGAAAGGATAGTAAAATTAAGTTTATGTGATTTTTTGTAATATGAAATAGTCATTACTTAGAAGTAAGAGAATCTTAATTCGGTCAAGTCAAAACTTTCTGAACGTTTGGTTAAAATAGTCGCTTGAAGTGAGTCCGCACGATTTTTGAGGAGGTTAAACTGTTTTGATTTTGAATTAAAGAGTATTTTTTTTTGGCCAAGTCTCAAAGCCGCCAATGCCAATCCGGCATTATCGTAGCAATCGAGTGCATCATCAATTGGATTTGAAAAAAGTTGTTTGCCAAATTTTATAAGTTGCATCCACCAGCGTACACCCATATAAGCAACAGCATTCTGGGGAGAGATGAAAGTTATAGGGCAGTAATTATTTTTAATATGTGAATTAATAAAGTAAAATTGGGATAAATGATTGACGGTAAAAAAGTATGCATTTGTATCAGTAGTGTATTTATTAAATGAGAAAATTATATTTTTTTGTGATATAAAAGTGAATTTATGGGCTTGCATTTTGGATAAGTGTCTTTTTTTAAGTATTTAATCGATAATTACCTTTAAAAAATAAAAAGGTTTTTATTATTTGGATATCATATAAGGTGTAATAACATGGAAACGCATGAAGTCATTAGTACAATTGAATCTGATAATAAAAACAATTCAGAAAAAATAAATATATTGTCCATAAACAATACTGAGGAGGGAAATAATCAGGATTCATCAGATAAAAAGCTTGAAAAGGCGTTTGATAAAATAGAATTTTTTTTAGACAAAAAATTATCTTCACCTGATTCTATAATTTCAAATAAAAATGCAGATAAAATTTTAGCAAATTTAGACATTTTAATTACCCAGGTAAAAGATGTATTATTAAAAGTGGATTAGTTGGAAAATAAAATTAACAAGATCGTTAGAGATGAAAGAATGGCGCAAGTAACAATTTCCATTAATGGTTTTAATTATACAGTTGGATGTGAGGACGGGCAGGAAGGTCATTTACAGGCAATGGCCAATATTGTTGAACAACATATAGATATGATACGAAAGATAGGGGGCCAGAGTGGTGAGGGACGCTTGTTGGCTCTGGCAAGCCTGATTATGGCGGATAAGCTTCATGACATAACTAATCAATTGAATGCATTGGAAAAAAAACAAAATGAGCATGAGATTGAGGTTTTAAGAAACAAGAACCGTGAATTGCAAGAACAATTAAAATATTTCTCCGAACGGGCGGAGACTATTGCAGACAGGATTGAAATAGCCTAAATATATAATGGAGGCTGCCTGGTTCGTTAGAAAGTTCATCTCCTGGGCCGATAATTTCTTCCAAGGGAGCTGGCGCTGACGTAATCGTGGTTTCGTTATTCTGGCACCCACCTGTATTTGCAGGTCCGGAAGAGCTGACAGTTCGACGGCTATGGCGGCTTCTTTATTTTTATTAAAAGACATAGATGCAAAATATTTCAAATCAAAAAAAAATGCTGCGACAAAAAATGCGGCAATTGAGAATTGAAAATCAAATTTTACAGCAAAAAAAAAATAAACAGTTAAATCGAAATATTGTTCAGTATATTCATAAAAAACATTTTCGTAGCCAGAAAGTTGCGTTTTTTTGGCCTCTTGAATTTGAAGCGGACATACGGGATAGTTTGCATGAATTATATCGGCAGGGATATCGTATTCTATTACCCGAAACGCCACCGGTGGGATTGGCCTTGCAGTTTCACTTATGGTATCCGGAAGTGCAGTTGAGGCCTGGACGGTATAAAACCTTATATCCAGATACGGAAATCATGCACCCCCAGATAATTATGCTACCCTTGCTGGCATTTGACCGGAAGGGTAACCGATTGGGTTATGGTGGAGGGTATTATGATAGAACATTGGCTGTTTATCCGACGGTTAAAACCGCTGGTATTGCTTTTTCCTATCAAGAGGTATCAACCGTACCGGTTGAAAAATTTGATTGTTCTTTACAAACGATTATTACTGAAACAGAGATTATTCACAGTCAGAAGGATTAAAGGTGCGTATTGCTTTTCTAGGGGATATAGTAGGTCGTAGCGGTCGAGAAGCCGTTATAAAAGAATTGCCCATGTTAAGATCTAAACTATGTTTGGATCAGGTTATTGTAAATGCAGAAAATGCCAGTCATGGATTTGGGTTGTCTCCTATTATCGCACAGGATCTTTTCAGGGCGGGTGTTGATGTTATTACCTTAGGTAATCACAGTTGGGATCGTAAAGACCTGATTACCTATATCGCACAGGAACCACGTATAGTCAGACCTATTAACTATCCCACTGGGACTCCGGGGCAGGGCTATTATATCTCCTTTACAAAGGATGAAAAAAAAATATTGGTTATCAATGCAATGGGTCGTCTATATATGGATCCGCTTGATGATCCTTTTAAAATGATTGAAACTCTTTTGATATCCTATCGGTTGGGTGAAACAGTAGATGCCGTATTGATAGATATACATGCCGAGGCTTCAAGTGAGAAAATGTCTCTTGGATATTATCTGGATGGAAAAGTTTCTGCGGTTATAGGAACGCATACGCATGTTCCTACCGCTGATTATCGGATTTTGCCGTTGGGTACTGCCTATCAAACGGATGCGGGTATGTGTGGGGATTATAACAGTGTCATCGGTATGCAGAAAGAAGCGGCCATTAACCGTTTTGTTACAAAAATGCCTGGATATCGTTTTCAGCCAGCCGAAGGATCAGCCACTATTTGCGGATTATTCATTGAAACAGATGATGCAACGGGATTGGCAAAACGTACGTTTCCCATTCGTTTCCAAGGTGAACTGGACACTTTTTTGCCTGATATAAAATAAAGCAGAATACAACTCATTGTCGCAATAAAATATAATTGATCTTTAAATCCATATCAAAATGATCTGGAAGATCCGGAGGGATTTTGGGTAGTTGTGCATTTCTGAACATTCCAAGGATTGCCGCATCCAGAGCGTCAGAACCTGAGGAGTTGGTAAGATTTATCGAGAGAACCTGTCCATCCCGGCTGATAACGACATGAACGGAAGGACTGCCATCTTCTCCTTTACGAATAGCATCAGGTGGATAATACATATGTTGTTGGATCCAGGCTGCAATTAAATCACTGTAATCGGAACTTACCCCTTTAATAGTAAATTTATCTGCATATGGAGTATTGATTTTACCATTTTTGACTAGAGGACCAGTGGACATATTAATGGCTGAACGTGACCCCTGGGGTCTTATTTTTGCCATTCTGCGATGAGAAGCGTTTGGATTTTCATTAAAATCCAAGTTTGTCAGGTTTTCAAAAGGCGATTGAGATCTTAGGGGATGAGCAGTTTTTCTTTTGATCCGTGAGGGAATATTTTTATAAAAATATTTATGTTCTTGATTTAAATTGATTTTCCTGTTTTTGTGTCTCGATTTTTCTTTTTTGGATAATATTGGTTCTGCATCGGGTTGTGGGACTGTCATTCTGTTTTCAGATGGGTTTTCATCCGGTTTTGGAACTGAGGCTATTTTTGGAGGTACAGGAAGCGAATCAGGAATGGGAGGGGGAGAAATCGCCTTGCTTGGGGCCGGTTCCCCATTATATCCTTCACCTTTTAATCCTGATTGTCCTGTTGATCGAGGTAGGAAAACGACATCTACTGGTTTACCCTGATTACTATTTCCATATGGATTGGTATTTTTGTGATTTATATAGAGGCTTCCCATAAAAATAAGAATTACAATAATTCCATGAAAAAAAATGGAGGTGGTAAAATCTAAAAAAAAAGGATGTTTTTTTGATTGGTCAGGAATATGAAGACAGGAATTTTTATCTATTGGATATTGCAAAAATCGACCGGTTATAATTTCCTTAAGTTTATTGTCCATATTATCGGAAAGTCTAAAATTGCTATTGAAAGGTTCTTTGCGAAGGAGTTTGAATCCTTTCAATAAATGGTTATAATTTTTAGGGCGATCCAGCAAGGAAGGTTTTAAATGGCATACCGATTGATGATGAATTACTGATCGATCTGATTTTTGAACCAAATTCCAATATAAATGACGTTTGCTTTTTCGTCTGCCAGATATTGGGGAAGGGTGTCTACCAATGTTCATTCGACTGTAATTTTCTTCGGATGGAATGTTTATTGACTAAAACCTTATCTATTTAACATAATGTAATCTAAAAAAGAATAAATCTTCGATTAAAATAATAATTAATATTATTTCTATATATTATCGTGTCATTAAACTGGATATGAGATAATGACTATTTTAATGATCAAATCATCATCTGACATTGAACAGGGAATGCGGTTTCTTGAAAAAACAGATCAAGATCTAGCAAAAATTATTGATAAAGAAGGACCCTGTCGATTGAAAATCGATAGGAAAACGCCTTATGATGCCTTATTACAGGCCATAGCGGGGCAGCAATTGCACGCAAATGCAGCTAATGCTATTTTAAACAGGTTGAAATTGGCTAATTCAGGAGCTTTGCCAGATCCTGGAGCTTTGTTAAAATTAAGGCCGGATCAATTACGAGATTGCGGTTTTTCATTCCGCAAGATCGATTCCCTATACGCTCTGGCCATGGCTACCCTGGATGGTATTGTTCCAGACTATGAAGAGGCTTTAACTTTATCAGATCAAGATCTTATTGACCGTATAACCGTTCTGCCGGGAATTGGATGTTGGACGGTTGAAATGCTTTTAATTTTTACACTTGGTCGTATGGATATCATGCCAAAAGATGATTTTGGAATTAGGGAAGGCTGGCGCATTTGTAAAAATCTTGCACTGCAGCCTAAACCCAAACAACTGGAAATTGCCACCAGGATATGGAGTCCATTCAGGACAATCGGGGCATGGTATTTATGGCGAGCTGTTGAGCAATCAAAACCTTTGAATAAACGTAATCCTTTAACATTATAAAGTTAATCAGAAAATTGTGATAGATCCAGAACAATTTTTCCGATATGCTTATTGCTTTCCATCAATTGATGCGCCTTTCTGACTTGTTCAAATGGAAAAATCTTGAAAACTTGAGGTTCAATAATTCCGGTATCTAAAAGTGGCCATACATGTTTATGTAAAGCGCGCGCGATTTTTCCCTTAAATTTTGTATCACGAGGTCTTAAAGTGCTGCCTGTAACAGTAACACGCTTCATGGCGATCAATCCCAGATTCACATTTTCCGCCTTTATACCTCCTTGGAATGATATGATAACCAAACGTCCTTCTTCACTGAGAGATTTAATATTATCACTGAAATAAGAAGCGCCCATAATATCTAAAATCAGATTAACACCTTGTTTATTCGTAAGCGATTTGATTTTTTCATAAAAATTATCTTTTTTATAATTTATAAAGTCTGTTGCGCCCAATTTTTTACAAAAACTCCCTTTCTCTTCAGTGCCAACAGTCGTATAAATGGTTGCTCCAAAAGCTTTGGCTAATTGAATTGCGGTAGTGCCTATTCCGCCACTGCCGCCATGGATCAGAAGGGAATCATTCGGTTTTAGATTGCCGATTGCAAAAAGGTTTGTCCAAACTGTAAAAAAAGTTTCAGGTAAAGCCGCCGCTTTTATAGCGTTATATTGTTTGGGCCATGGAAGACACTGTACGTAGGGAACAGAACAGTATTGTGCATATCCACCACCATTTGTTAATGCACAAACTTTGTCTCCGATGGAAAAATGGGAATTTGACGGGGATGAAACAATTTCTCCTGCTATTTCTAAACCCAAATGTGGATTTGCATTTTTGGGAGGTGGATAATTGCCCTGTCTTTGAACGATGTCAGGACGATTGATACCGGCAGCTTCAACCTTTATTAAAACTTCATTTCTTCTTGGTACGGGGATGGGAATACTGGATAATTTCAAAACGTCTGGATTACCCGGTTGATCAAAGATTACCGCTTGCATCATAGAGGGAAGAGAAATGGACATATATTAATGCTTTCATGAATAAGGAGTAATTACAGTTTATTTGACCATAAAAAGGAATATTTTATAATAAAATGTAATTTACATGGAAAAGATAGATGAAACTCTGTAGATTTATCTTTTCAATTCACTCTTATATTTCTCTAACATATTGATTACATGCTTTATAACAGTTTATCTGATTTAGTGGCCGGTTTACCCAGACATTATCGTTTATTGGGAATAGATCCTGGTAAAAAACAAATTGGGTTAGCCTTATCCGATATAACCCTGATGCTTGCTTCCCCTTTTTCTGTTGTAAAAAGAGGGAAACTATCAGTTTTTGCTCAGTACTTGAAAGAATTATCTATAAAAGAAGAAGTTGGGGGTCTTGTTTGCGGATTACCTTTGTCGCTGGATGGTGACTTTGGGCCTGCAGCACAAGCAGCTAAAGATTGGATTATGGCTGTTTCTAATATGAGTGGTCTTCCGGCCTGTCTGTGGGATGAACGGTTGTCTTCCAGCGCAGTTAACCGCTTTTTGATTAATGAAGCGGATTTAAGCAGGAAAAAAAGGGATGAAATTGTAGATAAAATGGCTGCAAGTTATATATTACAAGCCGCTCTTGATACTTTAAAACCCAAGTAAATTATCTTTTGTTGCAGAAGTGGCGCCCAATGCATTGAGATATGATCGATAGATATCAAGCCTTTTTTTTGATTCTTGAATTTCGGCTTGGGGTAGGGGCTTTGTTTTGTCATATCTTGATCGAAGGTTTATTATAGATTGATAAGCCTCATAACGATACCGTTTGAGCCGTTCAAATGAGACTGGATCGGCTTTACCATAAAAATTGTGCATATAACGCTCATTCAAGTTAACTATGTTTTTATATTCATTTTGGACATGCTCGAGAATTGATTGCTGTTTTTTGGATGCACATGCAAATAAAAAAGGAAAGCAGATGAAAAAAATGAAATATTTAACATATCGTTTTGGCGTTTGTGTCATATGAAATTAATTCTTTATGAAATATGGCCGATTAAAAATGGATCAATCATCAATACAAGATGTATATCTATAATTATACTAGGCATGAATGATCAAGATGAAAATAGTTATAAATAAAAATCAATTGTTCGTTCATTATAATATATTCGTATAATAAAAAATTTTCCTTTAAATGACAAATAATGATGATTAACGCAAATAACCCATATTTAAAACAAGTTAAGCGATTAATATTCAAGCAAAATGTATATTTTTTTATTCTTGCGTTTTGCAGTGGACTCATTGGGGCAATTTCAGTTCAGCTATTAAATATTATGTCCCTTACTCTCCACAAATTCTTATTTCATTTGGATGGAAATGGTCATTTGTCGGGATTAAGTTACGTTAATCCATGGTATTGTATATGTATTCCCATGATCGGAGCGATAGGTTTATTCCTTGTCCGTTATTATATGGGTCAATTTTTCAGTGCAAAAATTGCAGATATAATTGAAGCAAATGCATTATACGGTGGTAAGCTTTCTGTCAAAGACAGTTTTTATTTAACGCTGCAGACCCTTTTGTCCAATGGGTTCGGTATTTCCTTGGGATTGGAATCTGCCTATACACAGGTTAGTGCCGCAGCAGCATCCAAAATCGGACGCTTCTTTAAAATTAGACAGAATAAATTGAGGATACTTGTTGGCTGTGGAGCGGCAGGAGCCATCGGTGCAGCCTTCAACTCGATTTTAGGAGGGGCTTTTTATGGATTTGAAATTGTTTTAGCCTCATATAATTTTATAAATTTCCCCTATATCATGATTGCTGCAATGTCTGGATATATAATGATTCATTGTTTGGGTGGTGCAGGACCCGTTTTTCATATTGTTCCGGATTCTATCCATTATATTGATTATGGAATTGTATGTATTTTCTCACTGATTTGCGCAATAATTGCCATTATGGTCATGTATGGTGCGACACGTATTGAAATTTATATAAATCAGTTGAGAATTCCGAAAATTTATGGACTGGTTGCTGGAGCCCTGATGGTGGGAGGGATGGGTATCCTGACCCCTGCTGTATTGGGATCTGGTCATGGTTTTCTTTGGGTTGTCTTGGATCATGGTATTGCCTTTAAATTGGCAGTTTTTATTTTGTTTTTAAAGGCAATCGCCTCATCCGTTTCCCTGGGAGTGGGATTTAGGGGAGGATTGTTTTTTGCTTCAATGATGCTTGGTGGAACAGCGGGAATTGTTTATGGCAATATTGTATTATATCTAGGGATTCATACATTTTCCCCTCTTGTATATGCGGCAATAGGGATGGCGGTCATGTCGGCGAGTATTATTGGCGGTCCCTTAAGCATGATGTTTTTATCTCTTGATATGACGCAAAGTTATTCTATGACAAGTGTGATTATTTTAGCTGTTATTGTGGCTATCGTTACAGTGAGAAAAATATTTGGATATTCCTTTGCAACCTGGCGTTTCCATTTAAGTGGAAAAAAAATTCGCTCAGCTTTGGATATCAGTGGATTGACGAGAACGACCGCACAGACATTGATGAAACCTGTTGATTTTACGCTTGATTATAATTTACCTCTTAATCAGGTTATACATTCGCTGCAATTTCATCATAAAGAGTTATTAATATTAAAGAATGAGGAGAATGAATATGCAGGATTGGTCGAATTAAAAGATATATTTGAGAATTTAGTTCATTATCAAGAACAAATCGGGGAACTTGCAATCAGAAAAAATCGGGTTTTGACCCCGGGTATGAATATCAAAGAAATGATGGATGGTTTTGATGACATACATGAATGCCCATGGCTAATTGTTGTGCGTGGAACCGACAATTATGAAATAATGGGTATTGTAAATGAGGATGATGTTCTGAATCGATATAATGAAATTCTTGAAAGACAAATAAAAGATCTGACAGGAATGAAATTATATAGAGAGCTATAATAATGATATAAGGCACTCAATAAAGTGCCTTATAAATGAAAATTGTGTCAGATCAATGAAATAGAAAGTTATTTGTACTAGTCAAGTGTGTGACGGTTAAAAGCCTTGAACCATTGGTTGCCAAATTCAGTTACAGCGGCAAGAACTGCTGGATCAGCAATGAAAAGATCAAAAATGCTTGGTGGCAGGGTAATACCAGCAGATCCGATCATCATGCATTCTAAAGCCTGACGGGGGCTTTTGAAGCTTGCATTAACGATTTCAACATCTGGTTTGTGTTGGGAAATCAAGTTTTGCAATTCTTTAACGGTTTCGGGGCCATTTCCACCTTGTGCATCAATTCTGCTAACATAAGGGGAAAGATATTTGGCACCTGCCAAAGCCGCCATAAATCCTTGAGCGGCACCATAGATTGAAGTTCCCAGGGTTGGGATGCCTTCCTTGGTTAATTCTTTGATGGCAACCAGACCGTTAGGGGTTACAGGAACCTTAACAATAAGGTTTTCTACACGAGAGGTCAGTGTATGAGCGTCTTTGATCATACCTTCTACAGTTGGAGAGATAACTTGAGCAAGCAACATTCCCTTTCCACCCATTGCATCACGGATGGCTGGTAACAAATCGAAAACGGACTTGCCACTTGCTGCAACAATACCGGGATTGGTTGTAACACCATCAACAGGTACCATCGCACAAATTCTTTTAATGTCTTCTACATCAGCTGTATCAAGTAAAAATTTCATATTTTATACACCTTTTTAGAATTATTTAAATGATTTAAATTCATTATATGATAAATAATATGTGAACATTAATAATGCTAGTGTAAAAAATGATTTTTGTTAAGTTTTTTGATAAAAAAATCAATTTTTTGTGATATTTATTTGATTCAATTTATAATTGAACAGTTTTAGGGCTCTAATTGGTAATAAAATTACAAAAATTGATAGAATCAGTTATTATTTTTAAATTGTGATTTTATTTAAATTTTTAAAATAATAATTTTTTAATTGACATTTAAAAATTTAATAGTTCGTTTTTTTATATCCTTGCTGTAGGAATGACTGATTAAAGATCAGCAAGGATATTTATTTAAATTTTAGACTGAGTAATACATATCAAATTCGACAGGGTGAGGCGTGTGTTCGAAGCGATATACTTCTTCCCATTTGATTTTGCAATAACTGTCAATCTGGTCCTGAGTAAATACATTTCCCGCCAATAGGAAATCATGATCAGCTGCAAGAGCTTCCAATGCTTCACGTAAAGAGCCACATACGGTTGGAATTTCTTTAAGTTCTTCAGGAGGTAGATCGTAAAGATCCTTGTCCATTGCATCACCAGGATGAATTTTGTTTTTGATGCCGTCAATTCCAGCCATTAGCATTGCCGCAAATGCGAGATATGGGTTTGCTGTTGGATCGGGGAAACGGATTTCAACACGTTTTGCTTTAGGACTGGTCACATATGGAATGCGACAGGAGGCGGAACGGTTGCGAGCCGAATAGGCTAACAAGACAGGAGCCTCAAATCCTGGAATCAATCTTTTGTATGAATTGGTGGATGGATTTGTAAAAGCGTTTAACGCTTTTGCATGTTTAATAATTCCACCAATATAATACAGGGCTTGATCTGAAAGGTCGGCATAGCCATTTCCTGCAAAATTTGGAGTGTTGTTTTTCCAGATAGATTGATGGACATGCATACCAGTGCCATTATCACCATAAATTGGTTTTGGCATGAATGTTGCAGTTTTGCCATATGAATTTGCAACATTATGAACGCAGTATTTATAGATCTGCATAAAATCAGCGGAACGTACTAGGGTGGCAAAAGCCACTCCCAATTCGTGTTGAGACTGGGCAACCTCATGATGATGTTTTTCGATAGGCAATCCCATCTCACCCATCGTGCTAAGCATTTCTGCACGCAAGTCATTTTCCGTATCAACAGGTGGAACAGGAAAGTAGCCTCCCTTCACCCGAGGACGATGTCCCATGTTTCCTTCGGGATAATCTTTTAGGTTTGCATCAGGGCCTTCTATACTATCGAGTTGATAGATACCATAATTGGAACCGACACCGAATTTGACATTATCGAAAATGAAGAATTCTGCTTCTGGCCCAAAATAAGCCGTATCGCCAATTCCTGTTGATTTTAGGTATTGTTCAGCCAGTTTCGCAGTGGAACGAGGATCACGATTGTAAGCGGTTCCCGTTGCAGGATCAATGATATCACAAATAAGAATAAGCTGGGGTTTTGCCGTAAATGGATCCATAACTGCTGTAAATGGATCAGGCATTAAAATCATGTCACTTTCATTAATCGCCTTCCATCCGGCGATGGAAGAACCGTCAAACATAATGCCATCCTCAAAAATATCAGGCTCTATGGTTGATACATATTGTGTGGTATGATGCCATTTTCCCCGTGGATCCGTAAAACGGAAATCAACAAATTCTACAGAATTTTCCTGAAGCAGATCCATAATTTTGGCAATAGCCTCTTCTTTGGAAGCTGAAGAAGAAATCAATTGGTCGGCCATGTACTATTAGTCCTTATTATATGATAGAAATTTATGCATTCAAAAACGTAACAGTGTCATCCATAAAGATAATATTTTTCTTCCCATATGGTTATAACTCTCAAAGGGATACTTCATTTTGTCAAAATGAAAAAGATAAAATTGATTATAAAGCTTCAACCCCACTTTCACCTGTACGAATGCGAATGGCATTTTCCACAGGAATAACAAAAATCTTTCCATCACCGATTCGGCCAGTTCTTGCTGTATTGAGGATGATTTCAATTGCACGTTCGACGATATCCGCACTACAGACAAATTCGATTTTAACCTTGGGCAAAAAATCAACGACATATTCAGCACCACGATAAAGTTCGGTATGGCCTTTTTGGCGGCCGAACCCTTTTACTTCTGTTACCGTAATTCCTTGAAGGCCAATCTCTTGAAGCGCTTCTTTAACCTCATCGAGTTTAAAAGGCTTAATAATGGCTTCGATTTTTTTTATCATCTTGTTTCTCTATATTCATCAAATAAAAATTATATAGCGATAATACTGTTACTGTTTACGATAACAATATTAAAGAATGTTTGGAAAGTTCTGTCCAGTGTAAAGATATAGAGAATTTTTAACAATGAATAGAACAATTTAATAAAAAATGTCTATTATTTAAACATTATGCCTATTTTTTATATTATTTATTTAAAATTGCTATAAAATAGACAATGATTTGTAGGGTTTATGTAATTTTTTTGCCTAAATTTTTATCATAAAAAATTTTAATTCATAAATTGCAAATTATTATTTTTTATAAATTAAAGGCGTTTTTCCCACATCTGTTCGATATATCATGGAAGATTCTTTTTCAACAAAATGAATATTGAATTGGCATTTATGTTTCAATTTTTCAAAAAAGGAATGTGATAGAGTGTTTTTTTTATCAGATTCAATCAATGATCGTATCATTATATCGCAAATTTTGTCTTTATGTTTATCATATTGATTCTTCATTTCATAAAGATTTGAAACCGCAATTATTAAATTTAAGGTTTCAGAATTTTGGTTTATTTGGAATTGAAATTCCTCAGCAATTTTGTTGAAGCTAAAAATGGAATCAATCTCCAGTTTCTTAGATAATAATGTCAGGAAATGTGGAACATAAAATTGATGATTTATCAAAGAGATAAAATCGTCACTGCGGCCTACATATTCAAACTGTATCGAATTGAGAAATCGACTGGTATAATTTGGACGCCTTATGACGCGATCCCCTAATCTATAACGCAAGACAGGGGCTTCATTTGCAAATAATCTTGTGACGACAAGATCTCCTTCTTCGTTTTCTTGAACCCATTTACCGTTTTTATCGACAATTTCTATCAGATGTAAACCGGGAACAGCTGTTAGAATTGAACTTTCCGGATTGAGTTGTAAACCTATAGTTTCGGCCTGTGTGGCAGCAAAAAAACTCAATATGATTAAATTCTGATAGATATCTTTTAGATCAGATTTAATTTTTTCTGGAAGACATCCACTGCCATATAGAGCTATTCTCAAACTATCCTTTTGTTGATCATTTAATTCACTTGCATAAGGAACGAGCAGGGCGATATCGCGGACAATGCCCATGAAACCTTTTTGTCCCGGATTTTGCATAATACGCTGATAAATTTTAGCGGACATGGGTCCGATACCAAGATAATTAACATTTGGAATTTCTTGTAAAACTCCACCAACCATGGTTCCGCTGCTCCATAATTGACTGTCAGAGAGAGTGGTGCCAATCCATTTGGCCTGTTGTTCTTCCATATAACGTGAAATAATATGTTTTCCGATAAAATTTCCTGCCCATCTGTAAGTATCCCTTAATTCTTTTTTTGAAAATACGATTTCGGAAGATCTTCCTGAGGCGGTACCTCCACTGTTGGCAATTTGAAAATTACCATTTTCGATCGGGACAATCATACCTGGACGTTTGCCAGAAAATAAATCTGTATAAATTTCTTTATCAGTAAGCGGAATGGCGGAAAAAGTTTCAAAATCGTTTAATTTTTCCTTGCCAATCGCTTGATCAATACGTTCTTTCCAAATAGGGTTGACTCGACATATCTCGATCAGCTGTTTTAATCTTTTAAGAATAAATTCGTTCTGTATTTCAAATGGAATTGCATCAAAATAAGTTTCCGTTAACCGTTCAAAATAGCGAATAGTTGATAAAAACGTTGGAAATTGAGCAATATTTTGGATTGATTGTGGATTAAACAAAAAATCAGGAAAAACAGTTTTCAGTAATTCCTTGTTTGGATGGATATGCAAGATAGGGGCTCCTTGGGTAAAATATGGGGATGGAATGAATTTAAAAGGTTTTAAGAATGGAATTTGCTGCGGTTTCAATATGTTTGGTCAGGTCAGCGATATCATCCATTGAGATTTCATGATTCATGATAACGATACGGAGGGCGGTGATATGATCTAGATCCACTTTTGAAATGAAATACCGTCCTTCATCACGGATTTTATCTCTTATTTTTAATTGTAAATAATTCAGTTTTTCTTTCGATAGTTTTTTTTCATTTGGCAAATATCTGAAGCAAAGAATGTTGGATTCAGGTTTGTGCAAGGTTTCAAAATTATCTAGGGTCTGTAGATATTTGTATGCTTGAAAGGTTGTTTTGACTAAAAGGTTTAATTTGGTTTCAAAAAATTGTTGACCGTATAAAGACCAAACAACCCATAAATTTAAAATGGAAGGCCGTTTGGTACATTCGAAATTTTTAGTTCCACTTTCGAATTTTGTTATTTCATCTTCAAATTCCTCTGTAACATAACTGGCTTGAATCGGAAATGTAAGCTTTGTTTTATCACCATTTTTATAAAATAATAATGTACAAGCCGCAGGAACAAATAATGTTTTATGAGCGTCAAGACAAAAAGAGTCAGCGTATGTTAAGCCTGCTACTCGGTTTCTCAATTGATCGGAAACTAGAAAGGATCCGCTATGTGCTGCATCAACATGAAACCAGGCTTTATATTTTATGGCGAGTTCCGACAATTCTTTTAAGGGATCAATAGCCCCAATGCTTGTGCTACCTGCAGCAGCGATAATACAGAAAATATCTTTTCCGTTTTTATGGGCTTTATTTAAAATTTGCCTTGCTTGTTTTATACAGATTTGTCTTTGAGCGTTCAGGGGTAATAAAATGATATTGTCTTGACCAAGGCCAATAATGCCAGCAATCCGGCTGACAGAAAAATGTGCATCCGTTCCTATAGCTATGGTAGGTACAAGGTTTTTTTGACCAGCATTTCCTTTTTTCCAGATATTTGGGTATTTGTTATTGCGGGCGGTTATTACCGCGGTTAAATTGGCCAAACTTGCTCCAGAGGTTGAAATCATGCCATAATTACTATTTTCCCATCCCAAAAATTTAGCAAATTTTTCCGCAATTATTTTGTCTGCTACATTAGGTAGGGGGCCGCATTCATAAAATGATGCTGGCTGGGGGCAAAGAGAATTTACAACATCATAAATGGCTGAAACAGGAATGACCGATGAAAATTGTCTGGCCATATATCCTGTAGAATTTACTTTGATTGCAGTATTGATGTGTAAATCAACAATCTGGTTCAGTCGTTCAATAATTGACTCACCGGATTTGTGATCTGTCAGATGAAGGGCAATATTGAGGAGTTCATGCGGAGTAATACAATGAATTCCTTTCTTGGTTTTATCTTGAAGCAATTTATAAAGTTTTTGTTGAATTTTTTCAAATAAAAATGAAATATTATTTGGGTTAAAAGCATCATATAATATTGAGTTATTTTTATTTATAATTTTATTACTGGATACCTTATAGTTATTCATTGAAATACTTTCTTAATATTTATAATTCAATTTTTAGGTTGTATATTATCCATAATAAAATAAGTATTACATAAATTAAAAAGACAAATAACAGTCAAAAAAAGAAAAATTGTTTAGAAATTACTTAACAGGATTATTAATAAATTATTTATATTTTGTCTGAAATACATTGATATTTGTCAATTTTACTTATTATTAATTTACCTAATTGGACTGTATTTTAATAAAGCCTGTTATTGCATGGAATTTACATTGATGAAAAATACAGTTCTTATCATTATAGACTTACAAAATGATTATTATCCAAATGGAAAATTTCCATTATTTAATATGAATTCTGTTGGTAAAAGCAGCATGAAAGTTTTAGCTGCCGCACGGCAACATCATATTCCAGTCATCCATATACAACATCAGTTTCCCATGAAGGATGCACCCTTTTTTGTTCAGCATACTGAAGGGGTGAAAATTAATAAGGATGTAAAACCATTGAATAATGAAATATGTATTACAAAAAATTATCCTAACGCTTTTAAGGGAACGGAATTGAAGTCCGTTCTTGATAGACATAATTATAAAAATCTTATCGTTATAGGCGCCATGTCCCAAATGTGCGTTGATGCGACAGTCAGGACAGCCTTAGATTATGGATATCAGGTGACATTGATCCCTGATTGTATTGCGTCAAAAGAAATAACCTTTAACGATGTTGAAGTGCCTGCACCAAAGGTTCATGCTGCAATGTTATGGATATTATCTTTTGCTGGTGCCAAAATAATGCCCAAAGATGAATTTTTGGCACATCTATCTTAAATGAAAATGAATTACGATATATTATCATGTTTGACCGTTATCTAAATACGATTGAAACAGTGATGGCTAATAATCATGCTGTTTTTCTGGGAACATCTCAAGCAGTAACTTTGCTCTATCTGGATTATAAAATTTCATCAAAACAATTTAAAATTGCTTTGGAAAATTACATAAATAAAAATCCATTACTGCAACAAAAACTGGTCATTCAGAATAAAAAATGGTGTTTGCAGAAAAATTCTCATCCCGTTTCTAATTTTGAAGTTTTTAGATACGAGGACAAAATTAAAGATTTTGATTTGATTCTTGAAAAAGAAGTTAATAACATTCTTGATTATAATCAAGTTTTATCAAAACTGAAAATTATCTATCCTGTCCAGAATAAAGGTTGCATAATTATCCTTACTCAACATCATGCTATCATGGATACCTATTCAGCAAAAAAAATTCTTAAAGATTTAATAGATTCAATTTCTATTGACGAAGAAGAAAAACATTATGAGCATTTTCCTGTATGGAAATATTTCAATGCAAAAGAGGTGGCCGATTGCGATATCCGTCAAGTTCATAAACCTGACAATGATTTTTCACAGGCTTTGAAAATCTTTGATAATCCCTTGCCTCTAAAATGGACCGCTGTTGATACATGGATTATTAACCCATCGCTCTTATCATCCATGGAATATTATGCAAAGAAATTGGATTGTAGACTTAATTCCCTTTTGACTGTCATTTATTCAATTGCTGTAATGAAACTTTTAAATATTAATAACATTAATACTTATAGTGCAGTAACCTACCGTAAATATAACGATTTGATGAATCAATTGGGTTGTTTATTGGATGTTGTGAATATCAATGTAAAAATCTGGGATATTGATGATTCAGTCAGGAGATTTGAAAGGGAAATAAGTTATATTAAGAAACACTTATCCAAGGAACTGGAAACAACCAGCCAGATTCTTGCGGATGCAAAAAAACAAAAGCTGTCTTTTCAAAAGGCTGTAAGATTGTGCGAAGGATTGGGATTCACCAATAGTGGTAGAACAGATACCTTAAAGTTTGAAAATGATATAAATGTTCTTGCCTATCGGTCTGTTGCCAATCGCACATCTGGTGCATTGTTATTTACGTATCATATGTCATTTCATAAGGGAAGTTTGATAACAAGTGTTTTAACATCGCAATTATTACTGGATAAAAAATCCATTCAGTTATTTATTCAAAATATCAATAAATACATTAAAATAATTGATCAGAGAGTGAAGTTGATGAAAGCTCAGGATTAAATCTATCTTGAACGGATTTTATATTTGTTTCGATAATCCCTTGGAGTGAGACAGGTGATCTTGGTAAAATTTTTTCTGAACGAACTTGAATTAGCATAACCAAGATTCCATGAAATTTGTTCAATAGGCATATCGGTTGTTTCAAGAAGGCCTTTGGCATATTCAATGCAAAAATTCTGTATGTAATTTTTTGGAAGCAGTTTGGTGGCTTTTTTAAAACGTCTTAAGAAAGTTCGTTCTTCAAGTCCCGATTGAATAACAAGATTTTTGACGTTTATATCATGAATATCTGCATTCATAAGCCAATATTGCGCCTTAAGGATAGCTGTATCATTATGATCCAGTTTTGGAAAAAAAGACATATATTGATTTTGAAGATCTCTTGGTGGATCAACATTCATGAATTGAGTCGTTTTTAGCATTATATGATGGCCAAAAAATTTTTCTACAATATATAATCCAATATCGACCCAGGACATGATTCCACCACTAGTGATAAGAGTTTCGTTATCAACCAGAAGTTTGCTTTTATTTACAATGATTTTTGGAAATTTTTTTTTAAGGGTATCAGCATATAACCAATGGGTTGTGGCTTCCTTTCCATTCAACAATCCCGTTTCAGCTAGAATAAATGTTCCAACACAGATTGCCGCAATTATGGATTGTTGAGAATGATGATGTCTAATAAAATTAATTATTTCGCCAATATTATCCGGTGTATGGATTCCGCTCATACAGGGAGGAATAATGATCACGTCTTGTTTGGTTAGAAAATTTGTAAAATCGTGATCGTTGGAAATTACCTTGACCTGAATTTTTTTAAATGAGTTACACGCATATTCTGCCAGATTAAATAAATCAATCAAACCGTTGATAGCTGTCTGTTGATGATCTGAATAAGAAATAATTACAATTTTTAAGTTAAATTGATTCGTCATCATGGATTAAAACCAAATTTGTAGGGTATCAATTACCCTACAAAATAAATTATTGATTTAAAAGTGGTTTTAAAAAAACGCCTGTATAACTATTTGGTGACTTGGCAATTTGTTCTGGTGTTCCTGTTGCTACGATTTCACCACCGCCACTTCCACCTTCAGGTCCGAGATCAATAACCCAATCAGCGGTTTTGATAACCTCCAAATTATGTTCGATAACAATAATGGTATTTCCCTGATCAACCAGTGTATGTAAAACCTCCAGTAACTTACGTACATCTTCCGTATGTAGTCCTGTTGTGGGTTCATCAAGAATATATAGGGTTCTTCCCGTTGCCCGCCTTGCCAGTTCCTTGGAAAGTTTGATACGCTGTGCCTCTCCTCCTGAAAGGGTGGTGGCCTGTTGTCCAAGATGAATGTAGCCAAGTCCAACCTGTTTTAGTATGTTTAGACGGTCGTAAATTCTGGGAGCGGATGAAAATAATGGTATGGCTTCATCTACTGAAAGATTTAGAATATCGGCAATGGAGTGGCCCTTGAATTTGATTTCCAACGTTTCCCGATTGTATCTTGCTCCTTTACAGGTATCACAGGTAACAAACATATCTGGAAGAAAGTGCATTTCAATTTTTATGACTCCATCTCCTTGACAGGCTTCACATCGTCCGCCCTTGACATTAAAGGAAAAGCGTCCTGGCTTGTAACCTCGTGCACGGCTTTCTGGCAGCTCTGCAAACCATTCTCTAATTGGTGTGAATAAATCTGTATAGGTTGCCGGGTTGGAACGGGGGGTGCGTCCAATGGGGGATTGGTCTATGTCAATGATTTTATCAAGTAGTGGAATATTCTTGATGGATTTATATGGAGAGGGTACAGCATTCGAACCCATCAATTGTCTGGAAAGGGCCTTATAAAGCGTATCAATGATCAGGGTGGATTTTCCACCCCCCGAAACACCCGTTACGGCGATAAAGGTTCCAAGGGGAAAATCAACAGTAACATTTTTTAAATTGTTACCTGTTGCGTTACACAGTGTTAATATTTGCTTTTTATTCATTTTCCTTCTTTTTTTGGGAATGGCAATGAATTTTCGGCCACTCAGATAATCGCCGGTAAGGCTGTCCGGATTTTTTTCCACTTCCTTGGGTGTGCCCATGGCAACGACATGTCCCCCCATGATGCCAGCCCCGGGGCCCATATCAATAAGATAGTCAGAAGCCTTGATCGTGTCTTCGTCATGCTCAACAACGATCAAGGTGTTTCCAAGGTTTTTTAAACGATCAAGAGTGCCGAGCAACCGTTCATTATCCCGTTGATGTAATCCGATTGACGGTTCATCCAGAACGTATAAAACCCCTGTCAGTCCAGATCCAATTTGACTGGCCAGACGAATGCGCTGGCTTTCACCTCCAGATAGTGTGGCTGAACCTCTGGATAATGTAAGATAATCAAGGCCGACATCATTGAGAAATTTCAAGCGGTCAATAATTTCTCGCAGAATTCGATGGGCAATTTCTGCTTTTTGAGGGGATAGAGTTTCTTCAACACTGGAAAACCATTTTAATGCTTGATGGATGGGATAATCTGCAATTTCTGCAATGTTTTTATTGTTTATTTTGACACATAAAGCTTCGGGTTTAAGTCGGGCGCCATGACAAGCGTGACAAGGATAATCCGCCCGAAAGCGATTGAGATCTTCCCTAATGATATGACTGTCAGTTGAATGATAGCGTTTATCTAGATTTTTGATCACCCCTTCAAAAGGTTGAGTTACAGTATAGGATTTTTTTTCATCATGATAGTGAATCGGAATTTTTTCATCTGTACCATGCAGAATGGCATGTTGAATTTTTCCAGGGATTTTTTCCCATGGCGTGTTGATTTTAAAATGAAAATGTTCGGCTAGACTTGCCAAAGTTTGTTGATAATAGGGCAGTGAAGTATTTTTCCATGCTGAAATAGCCCCTTTTTCCAGTGAAAGTGCAGGATTGGGAATGATTAGGTCTGGGTCGAAAAAGCTTTCAGTCCCGATACCGTCACATACTGGACATGCACCTTGGGGTGCATTGAAGGAAAAAAGTCTTGGTTCAATTTCTTCAAGAGTAAATCCGCTTTCAGGACAAGAATAACGTGATGAAAAGCTTAAATGAATTGATTTTCTTTTTTCATCTTTACGTAAGACCTCCTCCACTTGTGCAAGACCATCGGAAAGGGATAAGGCTATTTCAAAACTATCTGCCAATCGATTTTCTATACCCTGTTTAACGATGATGCGATCAACAACCACCTCGATCGTATGTTTAAGTTTACGATTTAATTCCGGCGCTTCTGAAATGTCATATAGTTTCCCGTCAATTTTAACCCGTGTAAAACCCTTGCGTTGAAGTTCCGCAAGCTCTTTTCTGTATTCCCCTTTACGACTTCGTACAATGGGGGATAACAACATCAATCGGGTGCCTTCGGACAACTCTATTACTCGATCAACCATCTGGCTGACGGTTTGTGCTTCAATTGGTAATCCCGTAATCGGTGAAAAAGGGGTTCCTGCTCGTGCCCATAACAGGCGCATATAATCATGAATTTCAGTAATGGTGCCAACTGTTGAACGTGGATTGCGGGATGTTGTTTTTTGTTCGATTGATATCGCGGGAGACAGCCCCTCAATGGATTCAACATCGGGTTTCCCCATTAATTCCAAAAACTGGCGTGCATAGGCTGAAAGGCTTTCAACATAACGTCTTTGTCCTTCCGCATATATAGTGTCAAAAGCCAAAGAGGATTTTCCCGATCCGGAAAGGCCCGTGATAACCGTCATCTTGTTTCTGGGAATATCAACATCAATATTATGTAAATTGTGGACTTTTGCTCCACGCACTTTAATATGGGTAAGCGCAGTCGGTGATTTATTTTTCATGATATGATTGTTATATGGTTTTGTATCTTGTGATTACTGTTTTAAAAAAATTACAGGATGGTATAGAAAGAATATAATTCTTTTAAAGATGGAAAAAAAGTAAAGATATAGCATTTTTTACTATAAAGAAATGAGGATAAAATGGCAGGAAGTGTTAATAAGGTGATTTTGGTTGGAAATCTTGGACGAGACCCTGAAGTTAGAAGTGCGCAAACAGGCGCCAAGATAGTTACTCTCGCAATTGCCACAAGTGATACATGGAACGATCGTCAGACTGGTGAACGTAAGGATCTGACAGAATGGCATAGAGTGGTAATTTTTAATGAGCGTCTTGCTGATGTCGCAGAAAAATATTTACGTAAGGGTCGCAAGGTTTTTATTGAGGGTATATTGAGAACCCGGAAATGGACTGATCAGCAAGGTGTTGAACGGTATAGCACAGATGTGGTTGTTGACCGATTTAGAGGAGAACTGGTTTTATTGGATAGCGCGCGAAGTGGTGGAGATTCAATGGATAATTATGGTTCGGAATCTTCATTTACACCACCACCTGCGGCCCGTCCAGCCAGTAATGCATCATCTGGTAATAGATCCAATTCCAGTTGGGATGCTTCCATGCCTGGTAATAATGATTTGGATGATGAAATTCCCTTCTAAGTCTATCGATGAAGTTTTGATCACTGGAATATTATTGATGTCATTGGTTTGATAATAACTTGTATATTTTTAGTGATCCGCACTCTAACTAAATATAAACAGAATGTTATAAAAAAAGATACGATCTTATTATCGTGACGTGATAATATTAGATCTAAATAGTAAACCCTTTTGTATTTTTGTTTTTAGCAAGCTTTTGATCATAAAATTATTTATTTTCTTTCCACTATAAAACTTATAAGTTTTACTCTATATTATAGGGATATTATTATTTAAGGGTTATTTTGCAAAGATCATAAGACATTCTTACGTTGTAACCTGATTTAAAGTTATTTGTTTGTAGATTAGTTTATAATTAATTAAATGATGGATCTGCCTTGACCGATTTACCAGAAAATACTTCATTCTTTTCAACCGATATTACCCCTGTTACCGTTGAAGAGGAAATGCAAACCTCTTATCTGGCGTATGCTATGTCTGTAATTGTCAGTCGTGCTTTGCCGGATGTCAGAGATGGGTTGAAACCCGTTCATCGTCGAATTTTATATTCAATGTTTGAAAGTGGTTTGACCCCTGATAAACCTTATCGTAAATCTGCCCGTGCTGTTGGGGATGTGATGAGCAAATATCATCCGCATGGGGACTCATCAATTTATGATGCCATGGTAAGAATGGCACAGCGTTGGTCTATGCGGGTATGTCTGGTTGACGGTCAGGGGAATTTCGGGTCTGTTGATGGGGACTCTCCAGCAGCTATGCGTTATACAGAGGCACGTCTGGGGAAACCTGCCATATTTTTATTGGAAGACATAAATCAGGATACAGTTGATTTTCAGCCAAATTATGATGAAAGCGAGCAGGAACCCGTTATCTTGCCCGCAGCCTATCCAAATCTCTTAATAAATGGTGCCTCGGGTATTGCGGTGGGAATGGCGACGAATATACCGCCTCACAACCCTGGAGAAATTATCGATGCCACCTTGGCATTAATTGCCAATCCAGACATGGATCTTGCACAATTAATGCAAATTGTACCTGGTCCAGATTTTTCCACTGGCGGTATCATTCTTGGACGTTCAGGTATTCGTAATGCATTTGAAACGGGACGTGGATCAATACTGGTGCGGGGACGTGCCAGTATCGAGGAAATTCGCAAGGACAGGCAGGCCATTATTATCACCGAGATTCCCTTTCAGGTAAACAAAGCGACTTTACAAGAGAAAATTGCGGAGCTTGTACGTAATAAGCAGATTGAAGGTATCTCCGATATCCGTGATGAAAGTGATCGTTCTGGTATGCGGGTGGTCATTGAAATCAAACGTGATGCTACCGCGGAGGTGGTCTTAAATCAATTATACCGCTTTACCCAGCTACAGACGACTTTTGGTGTGAATATGCTTGCATTAACCAATGGAAAACCTCAGTTGCTGGGATTGAAAGATGCGTTAAATGCCTTTATCTCCTTCCGTGAGGAGGTGATTTTGCGTCGGGCGCGATTTGAATTAAGAAAATCTAGGGATCGGGCGCATCTATTGTTGGGTCTGGTTATCGCGGTTGCTAATATAGATGAAGTTATCGCTTTAATCCGCTCAGCTCCGGATACGGTAACAGCTCGTGATCAATTATTGAATCGGTCCTGGCCTGCGGAAGATATCCAAAGTCTTTTAAACCTTATCCAAGATGAAGGTAATACATTAAAAGACGGAAGGGTTTATCTCAGTGAAGTGCAGGTTCGCGGTATTCTTGAGTTGAGATTGCAACGGTTAACCGGTTTGGAACGTGAAAAAATTCAAAGTGAACTAATGGAAGTTTCAAAACGGATTGAGGAATTGCTGGAAATTATTGCGAGTCATTTGCGTCGTATGGAAATTATGCGTGATGAACTTGTTCGTGTAAGATCTGCAATTGCCTGTGAAAGAATGACCGATATTGTCGATTATGAAGGCGACCAAACTGATGAAAGCCTGATTGAACCTGGACAGATGGTTGTAACCATAACACGTGAGGGATTTATCAAGCGTACCCCACTGGACACTTTTCGTTCTCAAAATCGTGGGGGTCGTGGCAGAACTGGGGCCGGAAGACGTGGAGATGATATAATTACACGATCCTTTAACGCGCATACACATCAATGGGTAATATTTTTCTCTTCTGGAGGAAAGGCGTACCGTGCAAAAGTTTGGCATTTACCAGAAGCCAGTCCAACGTCAAAAGGTAGAGCATTGGTCAATTTATTGCCTGATTTAGGAAATGATGAGGTGACAACAGTATTGCCTTTGCCTCAGGATGAGGAATTGTGGTCAGACTTGCATCTTGTGTTCGCCACCTCATCCGGAAACGTCAGACGTAATCGCCTGAGTGATTTTGGAAATATACGTTCTTCCGGTTTGATTGCCATGAAACTAGATGAACATGAACGGCTTATAGGGGTTGCTACCTGTCAGGAAGGTCAGGATGTTCTTTTGGCTACCAATAAAGGTCGGGCTATACGTTTCCAGATTACCGACAGTTCTTTGCGCGTTTTCTCCGGACGTGGAAGTACCGGTGTTCGTGGTATCAAATTGGCTGATAATGATGAGGTTATTTCCTTAACTGTCTTAAATCATGTTAACATTTTAACTTCTGAACGATTTGATTATTTACGTTACAGTAATGCGAAACGACGTGCGGAAAATGCCGAAACCAGTGATGATGAAACGATTGTTGAAAGTGAAGATCCGTTTGAGGATGAAGTTGAAAATAATGAATCTGCTGTAGAGCTGACAACAGGACGCTTAAGCGAGCTACAACGGTCTGAGGAAATTCTTCTGACGGTAACCAATGCCGGTTTTGGTAAACGGACTTCCGCTTATGAATATCGAGTAAGTGGTCGAGGCGGATTGGGTATTGCTAATATAAATCTGACGGGCAAGAACGGAGATGCCGTTGTTGCAACATTTGCGGTATGGGAAAATACAGATGTAATGATGGTGACGGACAAGGGACGTTTGATTCGCGTGCCAGTTAACCAGATACGGATTACATCAAGAACAGGAATGGGGGTAACTTTATTCCGTATTGATGAAGGGGAAACGGTCAGTAGTGTTTTTCCTGTGATTGATAATTCTGATGACAGTGATGAAAATCAGACAGACACCGATTCAGCCTTATCAAAAGATAAGGATGAATAGGGAATGCCGAGAATAGGATTTTATCCAGGCACATTTGATCCTATAACGAATGGTCATATTGATATTATTAAAAGAGCCGTTCGTATTGTGGACAAATTAATCATAGGGGTCGCTTTAAATGCAAATAAGCAGCCCTTATGGTCTTTGGAAGAGCGTGTGACATGTATTCATGAAGCCTTGATTGAGGAATTTGGTGAAGTCTGCAAAATCTTAAATCATAGCGGATGCGATATTGATGTTATCGGATTTGACAATCTTCTAGTTGATTGTGCAAAAAAATATAATGCGCAAATTCTTATACGCGGTTTAAGACAGGCAACAGATTTTGATTTTGAATTCCAGATGTGTCTAATGAATCAATGTTTGGATCCAAACATCGAAACGATTTTTTTAGTTGCCACTGAACAAAATCGGAGTATAGCTTCAAGATTTGTAAAAGAAGTGGCTTTGTTGGGCGGGGATATATCATCCTTTGTTCCAAAGTCTACTTATAACAGGTTTCAGAAGATGTTCTTGAAATCGTGAAATAACAAATTATTTATGTAAATAAAGTGAAAAAATAATGGAAAATGATAAAAAACTATCAGCAGATACAATTCATATGAAATTGAAGGATGGAACGGTCATTATAAAATTGCGTCCAGATCTTGCACCATTGGCAGCGGAACGTTTGGTCGCGTTGACTGAAAGTGGATTTTACGATAATACCCCTTTCCATCGTGTTATAGAGGGTTTTATGGCTCAGGGAGGCGATCCAAGTGGTACAGGTACCAAAGGGAGTGACTTGCCAGATTTGCCCGCTGAATTCACAAAAAAAGAGGGTTTTCGTCGTGGTACAATAGGCATGGCACGTACAATGGATCCAAACAGTGCCAACAGTCAGTTTTTTATCATGTTTGAAGAGGCACCGCATTTGAATGGTCAATATACAATTGTTGGCGAAGTTATCGAGGGAATGGAATATGTAGATCAGATTAAAAGGGGAACCGGGGCAAATGGTATGGTTCAGGATCCGGACCGTATTGTTCGAATGATTACAGTTTCATAACTAAATTTTTTAAAGAAAATGAAAAATAGTGGTTGACTTCTTCGCGAATAACCACTATTTCAATGCTCACACCGCAAGAAAACAGCGGACTTTCTAAGAGCCGGTAGCTCAGTTGGTAGAGCATTCGACTTTTAATCGAATGGTCGAGGGTTCGAATCCCTCCCGGCTCACCATCAAAGAATGATGGATATCAAATCCCCTTATAATTCAGTATTTTAAACATATGTAAATATAATACAAATATATGTTTATGACGTTGTCAATATTTTCACAACAATTTTAAAAAATATTTTAAATTAATTTTTTTAACATAGATAAATAGATAATTTCTTTAATATGATATAATTTTTTGTATTATATTATTTTCTTTTTGAAAAAAGAAATAATAGTTAAAAAAGTATATTTTTTCTAGTTTTTGTAAGGCTTAATGCATCCAGATTTGTAAAGTTTGGATTGATCTGCCTCTTGCAGTATGATAAATTGGTAACAATTATTTGATAGTGCTTCAGTCGAGTTCTTTTTTCTTTCTTGAGGCACATATTAAAAAAATTGATAGCAAAAATATTGGATCAAATTTTTGCAAATAAATAGTTAAATCATTATCAGGAGAAATTCATTGGTATACACTGTTGGTCAATATCTTGCCACACGGCTTGCCCAACTTGGGTTAAACCATGTTTTTGCAGTAGCGGGTGATTATAACCTTATACTATTAGATGAACTTGAAAAAGTTTCAGAATTAAAACAGGTTTATTGCAGCAATGAGCTTAATTGTGGATTTGCAGCCGAAGGTTACGCTCGTTCACGTGGATTGGGGGCTGCTGTTGTAACTTTTAGTGTTGGTGCATTTAGTGCATTTAACGCTGTTGGTGGTGCTGCAGCTGAGAATTTGCCTTTAATCTTGATTTCTGGTGCACCTAATAACAATGATTATGGCAGCGGACACATTTTACACCATACAACCGGTCATTATGACTATTCATATCAGCTTGAAATGGCAAAATATATCACGGTTGCAGCTGTCTCAATAACGCATGCCGATACAGCGCCAGCCTTGATTGACCATGCAATTCGTCAGGCTTTATATCATCAGAAACCTGTATATATCGAATTATCTTGTAATATTGTTAATTTGCCTTGTGCAAGACCGGGACCAATCACCAGTCTGACCTATGAAAAAAGTAGTGATGTTGATTCATTGGAGGCTGCAGCAAAAGCTTGTCTGGAAAAAATAAACAATGCCAAAAATCCTGTTATTGTAGTTGGCAATAAAACACGCGCTGCAGCTGCAGAGAAAGAAGTGATTGCATTGGCCAAACATTTAGGATGTCCTGTGGCCACTATGGCGCATGCGAAAAGTTTCTTCCCTGAGGAAGATCCTCATTATATTGGAACTTTCTGGGGTGAAATCAGTTCACCTGGTGTCGAGGAATATGTCAAGAATTCCGATTGTCGTATTTATGTTGGCGCGGTATTCAACGACTATTCAACGGTTGGATGGACTTCCCATTTATATGATGAGGATAAGGATATTCTATTTTCTCCGCATCATTTACGTGCTGCAAAAACAGAATTCAGCGGTTTCAAACTAAAAAACATTCTAAAACACATCACACCTCTTATCAAAAAGAATTCAACTGCGTTGGAATCTTTCAAAGCTAAGCATCATGCTGAAAAAGCTGCTGTTGCTGCAGAAGGTAAAGCACCTTTAACAACAGTTGAACTGACCCGTCAAATTCAAGGAATTATTGACAATAATACAACGATTTTCCTTGAAACAGGGGATTCATGGTTCCATGGTATGCATTACAGGCTTCCTAATGGAGCTCGTGTTGAATCAGAAATGCAATGGGGACATATTGGCTGGTCTGTTCCAGCAATTTTTGGTTATGCAGTCAGTGCTCCTGAACGTCGAAACATTGTGATGGTCGGTGATGGTTCATTCCAATTGACAGCTCAAGAAGTTGCTCAAATGATTCGTCATAATTTGAACGTCATTATTATCTTGATCAATAACCAGGGTTATACGATTGAGGTCAAAATTCATGACGGTCCATACAATCGTGTTAAAAATTGGGATTACGCGAATATCATCAACACGTTTAATGCCGAAGATGGTCATGGACTTGGTTTGAAAGCTAAAAATGGAGCAGAATTGGCTGACGCAATGAAAACAGCGCTTAATCATAAACAAGGTCCGGTTTTAATCGAGGTTGCTATTGATCCTCAAGATTGTTCTCCTGATCTTGTTGTTTGGGGCAAGAAAGTTGCCAAGGCGAATTCAAGACCACCACGTGAAAAAAAATAAAATCATCAAATAATTTAGTATAAAACCTTTTCATGATTATTTCGTGAAAAGGTTTTCTTGTTTAGATATTTACCTAAAAAGTTCGCCCACAGGCTGCTTAAGATAGACCGGTAAAACTTCCTGTGGGGTTCCATCCATTTTCAAAAATCCCTGTTCCAACCATATGATCCGATTGCACCATTTTATAAGAATTTGTGGCGAATGAGTTGAAATAATTAAAATTTGTGATTTTTTTACGATATTTTCCAATCTGTGCGTGGCTTTGAGCATAAATCCTTCATCACCTGTCATGAACCATTCGTCCATTAATAGGATTTGTGGATCAATTGCAGTGATGAGACCAAAACCCAATCGCAAATTCATGCCAGAACTGTAGGTTTTTACCGGTAAGTCAATGTAGGGTCCTAATTCAGAGAATTCAATGACCTTTTCTTCGATTTCATTCATCTGCCTATGGGGAACACCATCAATATAACATCTTAATCGTATATTTTCTCTTCCCGTTAATTCAGGATTCATTCCAACTGATGGATCTAATAATGAGCTAATATGACCTTTAATACGAAGATGACCGCTTACCGGTTCATAAATTCCTGACATCGTACGTAAAAGAGTTGTTTTTCCGGCACCATTTGTACCGATCAAACCTACTCTTTCTCCACCCTTAATGCTAAAGCTTATATCGCGCAAGCTTTGAACATAAATTTTTCTATGTTTGTCTTCGCTAAGACGTCCAGAAAGGAAAATATTGGTGATTTTTCGTAAATTACGCATATTTTCATGATATAAAGGAAAAGATATATAAAGATTTTTTACGGTAATACTGGGCATGATATCTAAATCCAGTAGGGAATGCGAAAACGTGTTTTACTGAAAATGAAAATTGCGGTTACCCATAATATCAGGCTGTAAACAATCGCAGCAAACCAGATAGATGAAGACACATATTCTCCAAGAATAGGTGCGCGCACAATTTCAAACAGAGGGTAAAGTGGATCCAGAAGCATATAGTTTTTGTTGAAATGAATGAAATTAATCTTCCAGATAATGGGAGTTATAAAAAACAAAGCTTGCATTATACTGGCTATAATAGGTGGAACATCTTTGAATCTGGTGCCTAGAATACCGATCAATAAACAAATAGCCAAACTATCCAGTGTCCATAATATACCAGAGGGAATTAAAAGATATAGGGTATAGGGCACGACCTTTAGAATGCAGAAGACAATTACAATGACTAACAGGTTATGGATAAGGATTAGGAAATTACTGATGATACTTCGCCATGCATATACGCTGTAGGGTAGACGTGTGGATAAAATCAATTTCTCAGAATTGGTAAATATTGTGCAGCTATCAATTGTTAAAGTGCTTATAAAAGTCCATAAAACCACGGAAAGGGAAACATAGGGAAGATATTCATGAATATTAATGTGTAAAAGATATGCATAAAGAAAACCAATAGTCGCAATTTTGCTTCCCATTATAATGGTGATCCAAAAAGGTCCCAGAATTGATCCCCGATAGCGTAATTTAATATCTGTCCAACCCAACTTACAATTTAACCTCCATTTCATAAATCCTTCCAGAATATCCAACACGGCAAGTTTGATATTTTGTGAAAACTTTACAGGGCCAAGATCAAGGATCGGTTCTTTTGGTAAAATCTGATTATCATTTGACATTGCAAAGTCCGTATATTCATTGGCGATTAAATAATAAATAAAATTAAAATATAGTGTTTAAAATCGCTTTTCAAACAAAAAAACAGCATTGATCGGCTTCAAAATAATTGTATCAATACTTTATAATACTTTTTATTTATGAATATATTTAATGATTATTTATAATAATTGTTAATATTGTAACAATAATAATTTAAATTTAATTTGAAATAATTTCTGCATTATTTGATTTGATCAGTTCTCGAAAATATTATCATAAATTAATAGGTTATTTAGATAACGTGTCGTATAAATAAAAATAGTGAATAATTTTCAGTTATTAAAATATGTTGATCAAATGAAAAATATATCTATGCATGAAGTCAAAGATGCTGTCCTTGTTGGTGCTGGCATTGTAAGCTCTACGTTGGGCACATTATTAAAAGAATTTAATCCTGATTATAAAATTACCATTTTAGAAAGATGTTCCGAAGGTGGCGATGAAAGTTCAGCGGCATGGAATAATGCGGGAACAGGTCATGCTGGTTTGTGCGAATTGAATTACACTCCCTTTATTAAGGGGGAGGAAATAAATTTAACCCGCGCAATTGTCACGAATTCCAGATTTGAGACTTCACGCTTGTTTTGGAGCTATTTGGTCGAGCAAGGGAAATTTACAACGGTTCGGGATTTTATAAATCCAGTACCTCATTGCAGTTTTGTTTATGGGGCTGATAATGTTGCATTTTTAAAGGATCGATATGATAAAATTCGTGAATTTGCAGGATTTGCAAAAATGGAATTCACTGAAGATCATCAAAAAGTTAAGGAATGGGCGCCACTGGTTGGTAATGGTCGAAATGCAAGTGAAAAAATTGCATTGACACGTGTGAAGGGCGGTACAGATGTCAATTATGGTGCCTTGACACGTAAATTATTGGCACAACTTGAAAAATATGATGACGTTTCCATTCAATATGATGAGCAGGTTGTTGATATAAAACGGGTTAATGGTGTTTGGGAAATAAAATATAAAAATCGGATAAGTGGTTACGAAAATATTGTTTTATCAAAATTCGTTTTTATAGGTGCAGGTGGCGCAGCACTATTATTGTTACAGAAATCCGGCATACCTGAAGGACGTGGAATGGGTGGATTTCCAGTAAGCGGTCAATGGTTGCGATGTGATAATCCCACGATTGTAGAACAGCACCATGCCAAGGTTTACAGCCTATCCATGGAAGGATTGCCTACTGTTGTGGCACCGCATTTGGATACACGTGTCATTGATGGTAATAAATCAATCCTATTTGGTCCATTTGCCGGATTTACAACTAAATTTCTAAAAAAGGGTTCATATTTTGATTTCCTTTCATCGGTTCGTTTGGAAAATATTGAACCTTTATTATCTGTGGCGATACATAATATTGACTTTATTCGATATCTTATTCGCCAGAGTACACAAACAATGGACGACCGTATTAATGCTTTACTCCGTTTCTATCCCCAGGCAAAAAAATCAGATTGGAAACTTCAGGTTGCTGGACAGCGTGTTCAAATTATCAAAAGAGATCCATATGGTAAACCAATCCTGCAAATGGGTACCGAGGTTATAACATCCAGTGATAAATCCCTTGCCGCTTTACTGGGTGCCTCTCCTGGTGCCTCTGTATCAGTTTCAATTATGGTGAACCTGATTAAAAAATGTTTTCCTGAGCAAGTCCAGGGAAAATGGGCCAAGAAATTGCATGAGATATTCCCTGCTGAAGAACAGGAACTTCAAAAAGATGCAGGAACTTATAACAAATTGCATGATTTTTCTGATAAAGCGTTACAATTAACTTAGGGTTTTATCTGAATAGTTTTAAATACCCATTTTAAATGGGTATTTTTATTTCAAATCTTTGATAAGTCGATCAAAATTATTATTTCCTTTGTTTACTCTTTCTTGCATTTTTGAAATAATTTTGCATGTCGCATATTGACGCCATAAATTACAAAGAAAGAATCCCAATACTCCTATAAAAACACCTATTGCTACGTAGAGCATGTTATCTTGTGGCAAAAGACCCATGATCCAGCTGCTTAATGCACCAAGAATGAATTGAATGGTTCCCAATAATGCGGACGCACTTCCTATTTTTCTTCCATGTAGGGTAAAGGCAAATATGGTACAATTAGGAAAAATAAATCCTAGGCATCCCATGATTATTACAATTGGAGAACAAACCAATATAATGCCTAGACAATTATGAGGTAGTGGTAAAAAGCAAAGAATAATAAACAGGATTGAAACGATAAATGCTATATTTACCGCACAGTTTGTTAAAAAGCTTGGTTTAAATTTGTTGATTAAAATACCATTGAACTGATTACAACCGGCAATTACAGCGGAATTGATACCAAACCAAAGTGCTAGCTGCAATTTAGAAAAATGCATAACATTACTCAATATATCAGGTGTACCGCTCAAATAGGCAAATATCATGAAAAGTCCAAAACTGGTTATCAAAGTGTTTGAACTAAAGACAGGCTCTTGAACAATGCGAATATATCGCCATAAAATTGATCGGATAGAGGATTGAATGCGGTATCTAATGGGTAAAGTGTCAGGAAGCATTATTATTACTGAAACAGTGCCCAAAAAGCCGTAGATTGTCATTATCCAAAATAGGACACGCCAGGGAAATTTGGCAACAATAAGACCACCAAGTGTTGGCGCTGCAATAGGAACAATCGCACCAACCAATGCCAGTTGTGCCATTATTTTAATGCCTCTCTTTCCGGTGGCAATATCCCTTACCATGGCTCGAGGAACAACCATGGCGGTTGAACCTCCTAGCGATGAAAGAAGGCGGCATAAGCAAAAAAGATAAAAATTTGAAAAGATTGCACAACCTGCCGAACCTAAAGTGAAAAGTAACATGCCTAAAAATAGAGGAGCCCGACGTCCGTATCGGTCAGATATTGGACCAGATGTAAATTGACCAATGGCTAAGCCAATAAACCATACCGTTAAGGTGATCTGAGCTGCACCATTGCCATAACCTGCCAAATCTTGACTGATCTGAGGAAAGGCGGGAAGATACATATCTGTTGCAAGGGGACCAATTGCAGTCAACAGGCCAAGTATGACTATAATCCACCAGGATAAATCTATAGTGTTTAGGTTATCTTGTTTCAATTTATTCATAGTTTCGTTTTAAATTTATTATGTTAATAAATAGATTATTAATGAATTAATTCAATATAAATTAAATGTTACGTATAAAAAATATCGGTTTAATCAGGCTGATGATTTTACCATTTACACCTTACGGATTTTTGTGCATATGATGGAATAAAAGATAAAAACATCTGAATTTATATTTTTAGATCATCAAGAATCTTGTTTAGCATTCGTAAATAATAATTTCCAAAAAGAATGTAATGAATAATCAAAGGGAATATTTGATAAATTGCCAAACGTTTTTGCCATCCTTTCTCAAGAAGATTATAAGATTGATAAAAAATGTCATAAGGATTACCAAAAAGGTTTAACATGGCAATATCAACTTCATTATGGCCATAATAACAGGCTGGGTCAATTAAATAGGGTTGATTGTAATGGGCAAGGATATTACCGGTCCATAAATCTCCATGAAGGAGGCTGGCTATAGGATGATCAGGCAAAAAATCATCAAGTTTGATAATAAGATTTTCTATTTTTTTTGCAGTTGTTACGGGTAAATGGGACAGGTAACATGCCAAACGCCATTCACCCCAAAATTTTACCCAACTAGATGAGGGTGTATTGATAACATTGATTGTTCCAAAAGCATAATTGTATTCCCAGCCATAATTGGAGTTATGGATGTTATGAAGTTTGGTTAACATTTTTCCAAGATTGGACCATGTTTCCAAGGAAAAAGAATTTGTTTCCTTAATTCTTTCCAAAATTAAAATTTCTGAATTGGCAAGAATGACCTTTGGAACATCAATGCCATTACTTGCAAGAAATTTAAGCATTTTTCCTTCACTTTGAGGAGATGCACCATTTTTGATCACATAATTTTTCTTGTTTTTTGTTATGATATGGAATGTTTCGGAAACATCACCCTGGGTTAAGGGTTGTGCTTGTTCTATCTTGTCATTAAGATATTTTTCCGCAATGGAAATGAGGGCAGAGGGAGGGTAAATATTCATGATATTTGCTGTTCAAAATAATTTGCCAGATTATGACAAGCCTCGTTTATTTGAGACCATGTTCGTGAAAAAGCATCTTGATTTCTGTAATAGGGATCTAAAATTTCTTCATTCTGATGATTGGGAATATAATCAAGCAATAATTTTATTTTACTATCAGTATCATATGGTGCCAATTTTTTTAATTGAACGATATTTTTATGATCCATGCCAATTATATGCGTAAAATCATGAAAATCCTGTAGCTGAATTTGCCTTCCAAGATAATGGCGAATGTCTATTCCATGTTTCATGACCTCATGTATGGTACGCGGATCTGGGGGTTGATCAATATGCCATGCTCCCAATCCTGCAGAATCAACAAAAACTGGCAATTTCTTTTTTTTGACTTCTAGACTGAAAGCAGCTTCAGCCATGGGAGAACGACAAATATTACCCAAACAGACAAACAATACTGAATATAAAGCCATAGAAAACTCAATGTTATGATAATAAATTGTTGAGGAATATATTGATTTTGCAAATCTATTTTTATGTTAAAATACTTTTGCTATCATGACAATGCTAAGCTTCATAAGTTTTTTAACTGTTTTAATAAGCAAATTTGGTAATTTATGCAAATTAATATATAGTAACTGCTATAATTATGATGATTCACATATCAGTCTATTATAATTTATTTTATGTTAGTTATTTTTTCATATAAAATATGGATTTTGCTAATTTAATTATTTAAAATAATAAAAATTCTGAATGGTTTAAATCAAGGGGATGATAGGTGCCTGCTGGTGAAATTGTTGATCCAACCAAAAATCCAGTAAATCGTTTGTGGCGTTTTTTTCTGCGAATTGGTATTCCCGTGCTTGGGGTTATTTTGGTTTCTTTTGTCGTGGTTGGGGTAACCCTTCATTCTTATCACACGACAAAAGCTGGGATTTCAAAATTATCACATGTGATTTTGCAAACTGAACAATCCAGGATTTCCGAAGAAATATTGTCTTATCTCAATCCAGCCACCAAGGGTGGGGGATTGGCAGTTGATATGTTAAGTCATATTCCATCCGAATATAAATGGGGAATGTTTTATAGTTATGCGATGAGCAGTTTACATCGTACGAAACAGGCTGAATCTTTTTATTTGGCAGATAGTGACGGTCGTTTCAATATGGTTGAACGTGTTCCTGATCATCCTGACCAAGTAAGAGTTATAACATTGGAGCCAGATCAAAAAGGTGGACGTTTTTTAGAGGAATATCACATTTTTGATAGTAAAAAGGTTATTAAAACACGTTATATGCCAGCCAATGCCTATGATCCTCGTTTACGTGCCTGGTATCATACAGCTGTTGAAAATAATAAATTGACTTGGTCATCACCTGTTTTGATGCCAACAAAAAAAGGCTTGGCGGTGACGGCATCTATACCTTTTGTGGATAAAGATGGAAAAAAAAATGTTTTTGCAATGAATATCTCCTTGCAAGAATTGACGAAATTTTTGGCTTCCATAAAACTGAGCAATAATGCGCGGATCATAATCATTGACAATACTGGTCATATTATTGCCTCTCCCAATCTATTGACCTATTTTGTTGGAAATGAATGGAATCCCCAAGATTCAAAAATAAATCCTGCGGTAAATCCCGTGATAGCCAGAGCATATGATCAATTTCAGATCCAAGGTTCTGGTATTCATTCCTTTAAAATGGAAAAAAAACCTGATCTTGGTCAGGGACAGGATCAGAAAAAAAATTCAAAAAATATTATTGATAAACAGAAACAAGTCGCTGGCAATTATATTTGCGTAACTTCCAGATTGCCTGATTCAATACAGAAATGGGTTATCATGATTGTTATACCAGAAAAAGATTTTTCTGGTTTTGTAGCTTCAGGTGCAAAGCAGAATCTGCTTTTTTCCTTGTTGGTTGTTGCATTGGCCGCATCAATGGCGGGATTACTGATTTATCAGGGACATCGTATGGATAAACTTGGTCTGCGTTTCCAGCATATTCAAAATGTGGTTGAACAGGAAAGTGACGCTATAGAGATGGTAGCCTCAACTCCGGAAGTTTTTGATCCCAGAAATGAAGCGCTTATTCTTACCGAAAAACTTTGCAAGCTGGTTTCTGCACATCGAGTCAGTATTTGGCATTTTTCAACTGATCATAAATCCTTGATTTGCAATGATATATATGATCGGACAGAAGATAATCATGCTGGTGGATATGAATATTCTATTTCGGAATTACCCAATTTTTTTGAATTGCTTGATGCAGGTGAAACAGTTGTAGTGGACAATGCTGAACATGATCAGAGAACGGCTGCATTATATCGACTGTTTATGAGCTCTGTTTCTACTCGATCGCTGATGATTACCCCTGTTTTAGGTAAAAATGGAACAATAGGGGCAATTCTGGTTGAGGATACGCCTTATCTTTATAATATAAATCATATCACAAAAATTTTTGCTGGGCTGGTTACAATGCGTTTTGTTGCGGCCCAAGTTGAATTTGACCAGATTGGCAAACACCAAAGACTACACTATGAAAATGGTAAAGTTTTTTCTCAGAAAGAATTTTTGAAAAAAACGGTCAAAGATGATTTGGAAAATACGGAAAAAGATATTAATCATGATTATCTGATAGATCCGGGTCAGTTTTCAAAAAATAAAATTAATTTTGGTCAATTTGATAAACAAGGCGAACAAACCATATATCCTGCTGTTGCGATGATGGATATTTCATTTAGTGGGTTTTTGTCTTCTGATATTCAACATACGGTGGAATTAATCAAACCTGTCAAAAATTTAGTCATTGTATTGGAGAAAATCGCACAGAAATATGGTATTTTCTACGTAAGAATTATGGGTGGTCATCTGATTGCTGTGACGGGATGTTCAAAGGAGCCAGATATCACCGCCCCGATCAGATTGGCTCAAGCGGCAATAGATATGCGAGAGGCCTGTCTGGAGATTATCCCCCATAAATATACAAGTTCTACATTTGGGATTGGAATAGATGTTGGTCCAGCAATCGGGTCCTGGTTTGGCAAGGACGCAAAAACTTTTGCATTATGGGGGCCCGTGGTCGGAATGTCTTCATTGATGGCACAAATGGCCAAAGATGATGCAACGATTCAAGTGACACAAGAAGCCTATGCGGCTTTAAGAAACGATTTCCTGTTCAGATCAAGAGGAAATTTCTTTATTCCTGATATGGGTGTTGCTGATATATTTATTCTTGCTGGCAGACGATGAACGATTATCAAAATAATAATGACCAGTATGCCAAAAGGGAGAGTGCTCCCAGATCGGATAAACAGGTCGAAACGATTTTATCGAGCTTGAATGATAATGGTATTCATGATGTTGATCGATATATGGAATCCATTCGTATTCGTGAAGCTGAACAGGGACAAACATTATATGAACGTTTGAAAACTGTAGAACCGGGTTTCTTTTCGATTTTCAGAAAAATCGGAATTGTTATTTTTTGGTACATGCAGCCTGTTCTGAATGTAATTGGTTCAGCAACACGCAGTTATTTTCGGTTTCTTTTGTCTGTTCTGGCAGTTTCATGGGGAGTGCTGGTTGAAAGCATCTCCCCTTTAACATGGCGTAGGACAGTAAAGTATGAATTCAAAAGAATGGTAGGGTTGGCCATTGGCGGTGGATTTTTCAGCACTTTCTTTACGGCTAGTCTTGCGGGTTTGGCTGTGGTTTCTCAAGCGATTTTATGGCTTGGCGCAGCAGGATTAACCAAAATGACTGGACCCATCCTGGTTACAGTTCTGGTTCGAGAACTGGCCCCGGTGCTGGTGGGAATGATTTTATTAGGAAGAAATGGCATTCTGACCGTAACGGAATGCAGTTTACTAGCAATGGGTGGACAGCTTAAATTTTTTACGTCTATGGGAATAGATGCTTTTATAACCATTGTAGTGCCAAGAGCCTGGGCTTTTACTATTGCCAGTTTTACCCTGGGAATGGTTTTTGGTATTATCTCGTTATTCATGGGGTATCTGGTAACTTATTTTATGGGGACAATGCATGATTCCATTTGGATGTTCTACAGTAATATCCTCGCCGCAATGACGGGATGGGATTATATTCTGGTACCCTCAAAATTTATCGTTATGGGTTTTTTGATTGGTGTTGGTTCTTGTATCACTGGTATGAATGTCAAAGTTACAGATGATCCTGCAACGTTATTGCCCAAAGGTTTTACGCGCGGTATTTTGCTCATCATGGTGGTTAATATTTTATTTACAATAGGATTTTAGTGATGGTGGATAAAATATTATTGAATATAGATAACGCCAAACCTTCATTTGAAGAGAGCGCGTTGCCTTATGTGCCATACAATTTAAAATTGCGGGCAGGCGAATGTATCATTGTTGAAACGGGCAGTATGGAGTTATCAACTGCTTTAGCAGATTTATGTAGTGGTATTGTCAAGTTAGATGAAGGAAGTGTCAAATTTGAGGGGATGGAATGGTCTTCTCTGAATGAGCCAAGATTATCTGCCTTAAGGGGAAGAATAGGTCGTATATTTCAACAGGGTGGTTGGGTTGATATGTATCCTGTCGCAATCAATATCTTGATGCCAATGTTGCATCATTCCTCTTTAGCTATCGATAAATTGACCAAGCAGGCTTTGACACTATGTCGAATTTTTGGTTTGCCTGGTCTTCCCATGGATACGCCTCGCCATATGATGCCGGTAGATTTACATAGGGCTGCATGTGTGAGGGCCTTGTTGGGAAACCCTGATCTAATTTTATTGGAGCACCCTTTTGAAGGATTTTCAGAAGATTTGTTATTCCCACTGTTTGAAATGTTGAATACGGCACAAAATAAAGGGGCCGGTGTTATTTGCTTTACACAACAGTTTTCTTTGTGGAATTATTATAGGGAACGGGTGACGCATTGGATGCGGTTGCAGGAAAAAGGGTTAACATTGGAAAATCAATAAGAATATTTATCCTTAATTGCATGAATGATACGGTTATAAAATAAAATGTTTAACAGCAAACGATACACAAAAGCGCGACAGTTATTTCAGCTAAGATATGCTAATGAGTGGACAGGTGGTCTTGTTCTTTTATGCTTATTGGCATTTATTGGTGCAATTATTGAAGCTGGTGTATTACGGGACTGGCTTACCCCTGCGGCACAACTGAATATTATCCTGCCACAAACAGGTGTTGACAATCTATCGGTTGGAGATGATGTGGAGGTATTCGGTATTAATGCGGGGACCATACAAAAAATCAATGTCAATTCTGATGGTGGTTTAACAGCAATAGCAATGCTGGATCCTCAGATCAGAACTTTTATCAGACGAGATAGTACAGTCACCATCAAACGTAAATTTGCCGTAGCAGGTGCCGCTTTTGTTTCTATAACAAGAGGGTATAGTACGCCGCTAAATTGGCGTTATGCTGTTTTGTCGGCGAAGACAGAGCCTAATCCTGCAGACCAGATTTCACAAATGGTATTGCAAATTCATAAACGTATTGTTCCAATTATGGATAGTGCAAAAAATATGATGGCTTCACTTGAAATGACAGTTGAGGGAATTCAACAGGGGCGTGGAACAGTCGGTCGTTTGGTTAATAATGATGAATTAATCAGAAGAGCTGAAAATATGGTTCAAACAATCAACAATGTTATTGAACAATTGAAACCGATTGAAAATAATATTAATCATGTTGTTAAAAATTCTGATAAGGTCATGGTTAATTTCAAAAAAGTTTCCAGAGATTTAAGCAAGGCTTCACCTTCTTTGAAACCGATAGCTAAAAATGTTCAAGATGCAACGGCAGAGTTGCCGGATATGATGATTCAATTGCAATCAACAATGGGTGATCTACAACGATTGATTATACAACTGAAAAGTATGTGGATATTGGGTGGAAATGGAAAAGCGCCTCATAAAACAAAACGTCTACATGCAAGAGAGGTAAGACCATGATAGGAAATTTAGGAAAGATTCCGTTTTGTCTTACAGGTTTTCTATTTCTGGCAGCATGCGGCGTTACACAAAATGATCCACCTAGAGATGAGCCTTTGCAACGAACTATGGACGTTGCCAAACAGGGAGTATTTTATAATCGGTTAAAACAGGCTGAAATAAATTATCTAAAATCATATCAATTTGCTTTAACCCGTGATGATCAGAATGATATTGAGAATGCAGGTTATAATTTGGCTGTTGTTCAGTTGGATATGAATAATAAGCAGAAGGCTTATGAAACTGTTCAGGCTGTCCGTAACGAATTATATATTAGAGACGAAAAAAATAGTCCTCAACTGGATTTAGTTGAAGCAGCCATTTTATACCGGTTGCATCGTCAAGACGAGGCTTTGAGACTTTTACAAAATGCGGTACAAACGTCGCAAGATGATATACGGGAACGGGCTTATTTTTTCATAGGATTGATTGCTAACGATCAAAATAATATTTCCCTGTTGGTTAAAGCTTCTCAAAAGCTTGATCAATTAATTCTAAAAGATAAAAATGCAAGAAAAGAGGATAGTTGGAAAGCGGATCAAGGTGAATTGCATGCATTGTTGAATTATAGAAATGGGAAATATGATGATGCTATTACCACGTCAAGATTTGTAGAGGTAAGCCGTCGTCAACAAATTGAATATAGAGCAATGGTTAGGGCGCTTGTTATTCAGGCTATGGCTTATGAATCAAAAGGTGATCGGATTCAAGCAGCCAATTTATATATAAGGGCTGGCAAAAGTGCCCGATTTTTAAAAGAATATACAGATGCCAAGAATTATTTGTATAAAGCTGTTGCATTACAGGCTGATCAAATAACTAATAATTTGGCATCTCATGAATTATCAACTGTGAGACAAGAAGAATTTAAAATGAAAGAAAATTCTTTAGATAAAAATTAATGGCAATAATAATAATTTTATTTAAGAAATAGAGCTAAAATCGCTAAATATAGCCAACCAAAAATAAGAAGAGTACCTCCGATTGGTGCTATGGGTAAAAATGGATGAAAACCGGTGAAACTGATGTAAAAGACACCTGAGCAAAACAAAGTTAACCCTAGAATAAATATACATCCGATTAGAAAAAAATGTAAATTCAGTTTCCATATTTTTTGTAATATGGAAACTGATATTAAGGCTAATCCGTGAATGAATAATATATTATCCGCTATTCGACTCATATTTCTGCCATCATTAATGAAATATTGATCTGGTAAATGGGAGGTGAGGGAAGAAAATATAACTGCCAGTAAACAGTAAAGTGCCCCGAAGGCGAGAGAAATATTAATAAATAAAAATTTTTTTTGGAATTCCATTTTTCACCTTATTTATACGATTTAAAGAGTTGAAAAAAAACTATTTATGAATTAAGTATAAAAAAATAATATAAAGATTTAAGATGGCAAAGAGGTTAAAAGAATAATAAAAAAAATTATGTATTATTAATTATAAAATAAAATTATATTAAAAGTATTTTATAAATATTGCAAAATATATTAATTTTTTAGGCAATACTAAATAAAAACGTGTAAGTCAAAAAATAACAATTAAGTTTATTAATTCATTGTAAATAGCGAAATAAACTTGAATATTTGTTTAAAAAATCGAAAATATTAATTTTTCTAGAGATTTATCTCTAGAATTTATCACTTAATAACCAATATAAACCAATAAAAATATTTATACTTAATAATAAGCATGATTTTTAAAGTGGGAATTTTTTTTAATGAGAACTGATAATAAAGAAGAAAAATTTTCGAATATAACTGATATAGATGCTGTTAAAAGGGCGTTGGAAAGTATAGGGGATTCTACAAATAAAAAGATAGTGAAAGAAAAAGGAAATGATAATTTTCCTAAAAGACGGTTTATCAGGGATCAAGGAGTAATTGTTAAAAAACAGAATTCAGAAAAATTTTCTAGAAAAACATATTTTCAAGATTTTTCTGTTGATGATAAACTGTCAAAATATAACCGAAAATTATCGATAACAAACGAAAAAGATGAAAATAATTTCAAAACCATTCTTAAACATGTTGAAATACTTGTCGAGAAAATGACATTGATGCAAAAACAAGTCGAGAATTTGGAAAAATTGAATATTCAACTTTCAGAACAATTTAAGAGTGTGACATCCAGTTTTAATAAACCAAATGAAATTGAGACTGTTGAGATTATGGAAGATGATGATATTGTTGATGAATTGGGACAAAAACCGGTCAAATGGTGGATTAGAAAGCTTGACTAATGTCCAAACTGATTGTTAAACATTATGAAAATTTATGGAAAGGACATTTTAAACTTGATAGAGCAGAAGCTGTTCAGAAATATTCGGATGGTAATGAAAAGTCTATCAAGCGTGAAATATTAAGAGTAAATGACAGTGTTGCGGTTTTATTATTTCGTCATGATAATAGAAACATTATTTTAACTTCACAATGGCGGGCACCTGTTCTTGCAAGAGGTGACGATAATAATCCGGTTATAGAAGTATGTGCAGGCAACATAGATTCATCAGATTATGATCCCTTAAAAAAAAATCCATTGGAAGCGGCTTATCAAGCTGCTTACCGAGAGGTAAAAGAAGAGACAGGTTGGCATATAAGTCAGTTGTATCATTTATTTTCCTTGTATAGTTCGCCAGGAATCACAACAGAAAAATTATATTATTTTATCGCTTCCGTGGATAAGCAAGATCAAAAAGGTGGTGGATTACGACAGGAAGGCGAAAATATTGAAATATTGGAAATGAAATTGACGTTGGCCTTTGAATGGATCAAAGAAAATAAAATTGTTGATTTGAAAACGGTATTTTTGTTACAATATTTCCGTAATAATATTAATCTATTTATGTAAGACCAAATATTTATATGTAATTAAAATAATCTTTTGGCTGAAAAATCAATATAATTATATCAGTATGTATCATGTGTTGTAGGAAAAAAAAGTCGTGCAGACGAAAGATTTTATATTTACCTATCTATACGGTTATATTGTTTTTAATTGTAATTAGTGCTGATTTTAACTAGTATTTACTCGTTTATAAATTTAAAACGTGTAAAGATAATTTGTAACAGAAGAATAAGGAATAAGTCGTGGTATTTCGTCGGGATCTTTTGCGTACTACAGCAGGAGCCTCCTTGGTTGGAATAGTTGGTGGAATAACAAATATTTCCCCAGTATCTCTTGCAAAAGCAGATGAACATAATTCTGTGGATCAGGGAAAACCATTTGATCAAACTACGGTAAGACAATTGGCAAAATCAATGGCGCAACGTGCGTATAAGGCACCTGATGATCATTTGCCAGATGTGATTGACAAACTAGATTTTGATGGATTTAGGGGAATTGAATTCCGCCATGAAAGAGCTTTATGGAATAATGAAAATTTAAATTTTGCTATAGAATTCTTTCCGAGAGGTTTTTTATATCGACCACGTATAGATATTTACGAGGTAATTGATGGAGTTTCCAAGCCTGTTCAATATCATTCTGACATGTTTTCCTATGCGGATCCTAAACACAAAATTGATCAGGATTTAGGATTTTCTGGCCTGAAATTGATGACCAAACTCAATCAATCGGAAACGATGGAAGAATTTGCAGTATTTTTAGGTGCATCCTATTTCAGGGCGATAGCCAAAGGTCAACAATATGGTTTGTCTGCGCGTGGTTTTGCTAAGGGAACCGCGGATCCACAAGGGGAAGAATTTCCTCTATTTCGGGCGTTCTGGATTGTCAAGCCTAAAAACGGCATTGAATCGTTGGTTATATATGCATTGCTAGACAGCCCTTCATTAACCGGGGCATATTGCTTTACAATTCGCCCAGGTAACATGACAATATTCGATGTTGAAACCCATATCTATCCCCGTAAATTAATTTCTAATGGTGGAATTGCTCCTCTGACTGGCATGTTTTATTTTGATGCCAATGACCGTAATCACATTGATGATTGGCGTCCTGCCGCTCATGACAGTGAGGGTCTTCTTATATGGACGGGTACAGGACAACAAATATGGAGACCTTTAACCAATCCAGTTGATTTACAATATTCTGTTTTTGTTGATAACGCGTTAAAGGGTTTTGGCCTAATTCAACGTAAACATGCCTTTAGCCAGTATGAAGATCTGTCTTTGCATTATGAATTAAGACCAACCGCTTGGGTTGAACCCGTGGGTGAATGGCAAGCGGGTAGTGTCAATTTGGTGGAAATACCTTCCCCCAGTGAAGTCAATGATAATATTGTGGCATTCTGGCGCCCCAAAGAAGTTTTTAGAGAAGGAAAAGAATATACCTTTACTTACCGTTTATATTGGGGATGGGATAATCCATGGACAACATCCTTATCTCGTATTGCTGCAACCAGAATAGGGGCAGTTGTTGATAAACCGGATGTAAGATTTATTTGTATAGATTTTTTTGATGGTCCATTGAACGGCTATTCATCGGACAAACAATTGCATGTCAATGTATCCTCTTCCACGGGTCAAATTAGCAATATAAGCATGTATTCAGATACAAATTTGCATAAATGGAGAACGACTTTTGAGTTCGATCCTAAAGGGGCCAAAATGGCTGAATTGAAATGTGTTTTAATGGATGGGGATCAACCAATTTCCGAACAATGGACCTATCGTTGGACACCGTAATATATTTGTGAAATTTATTGTTTAATAACCCAAGCATGAAAAGCTTGGGATTTTTTTAGGTAGGTATAAGAAACGGTTATTATTTTCAAAAATCATTTATCCATGTATGAGTAAATTGATTTTATAATCAACTTCTTGGATGCATTTGTTTCCAGTCTATTGAAATATTTATATTTGTAAGTTAGGCTTCGGGTATTTTAAATGGGAGAAAAAAATACTTATGGTTGAATTAAAGGTCAATAATCATTGTCATCTGCAAAATGATTTGAATGAAATCAAATTCCAGGACTTAACAGCTGACAAATTTGAATTTGCTGCCCTTCCTCCAGAATCTCCTATTGAAATGCCTGTGCAAAATTTATTTTCAAGGCCAAATATTCATAATCGATCTAAAAGAATGAAAACTGAACCAAAGACAATTTTCTTTAGAAGATTGTTTGTTTTTTTATTATCTTTTTTATTAACGGCGTACGCCTCCTACGAAATGAATCTAGTGTTTAACAGCACAGGCATGAATTCCCTTGGCGTTATTATTCTGATTATTTTTACAGTATTGTTTTTATGGATTGCCTTTTCTTTTGTTTCATCACTTGGAGGATTTTTTGAGCAATTGAAACAAAAGGGAGGTCTTTCGCTAAATATCGATCCCAAAGCACAAATTCCTAATTTGCGTAATAAGACAGCAGTGCTAATGCCTACCTACAACGAGGATCCACATCGTGTTTTGGCTGGTTTGAAAGCAATCTTTAACAGTCTTCAAGCGACTGGTCAGGGTGATCACTTTGATTATTTCATTTTATCGGACACTACCGATCCGGATGTATGGGTTGAGGAAGAGGCAATTTATTTACGCCTGATTGAAGAAACAAAGGGTCTAAATAAGATTTTTTATCGACGTCGTTTTGAAAATACCGATCGTAAGGCTGGAAATTTGGGGGAATGGGTTCGACGTTTTGGTGGGGCCTATGAACATATGTTGACTCTTGATGCGGATAGCTTGATGGAAGGGGACACGATAGTAAGAATCTGTGCGGCCATGGAAGAAAACCCAGAAGTTGGATTGATTCAAACTTTACCGGTTATTGTCAATGGCACAACGTTGTTTGCGCGGTTGCAACAATTTGCCGGACGGGTTTATGGTCCTACTATCGCTTATGGTTTAGCATGGTGGCACGGGTCAGAAAGTAATTATTGGGGACATAATGCGATCATACGGATCAAGGCTTTTGCCGAGCAGGCTGGATTGCCCCATCTTCCGGCAGTGAGAAAACCTTTTGGTGGCATGATCATGAGTCATGATTTTGTTGAGGCGGCTTTGATGAGAAGGGGGAGATGGGCCATTCATATGGTTCCTGCATTACAGGGTTCCTATGAGGAAAGTCCGCCTTCCTTGACTGATATTGCTATCCGTGATCGTCGTTGGTGTCAGGGGAATTTGCAGCATGCCATGATAATTCCAACAAAAAAGTTGAGCTGGATAAGTCGTATACATATGATAACAGGTATTGGAGCGTATGTAATGTCACCATTGTGGCTGTTATTTTTGCTTGCGGGTATTCTGGTATCACTACAGGCTTTATTCATGAAACCGGAATATTTCAGTACAACGGATCGCGTATTATTTCCTCATTGGCCCCAGGTTGATCCAGTTCAGGCTGAATATGTTTTTATTTTAACTATGCTTGTTTTGTTGGCCCCTAAATTTTTAGCGTGGATTGCCCTTTTGGCCAATCCTTTTTTAAGAAAAGGATGCGGTGGAGAAATCAAGGCTTTGTTCTCCATTGTTATTGAAACGCTTGTTGGTGGATTGATTGCACCTGTTGCGATGTTGATTCAAACCGCGGCGGTAGCGTCAATATTGTTGGGATATGATTCAGGATGGAATGCCCAACGTAGAGATGTCGGTTATATTCCTTTAAAAGATGTTATTCGGGATTATTGGCCACATACAGTTATTGGTATTTTAATGGGTGCAGCTGCCTGGGCAGTTTCTTTTTCTTTATTTTTATGGATGACACCTGTATTGCTGGGATTATTATTGGCAATTCCTCTAGTATGGATGACTTCAAGTCAGAAAATCGGAATTTTATGTCGCAAATTGGGTTTGCTAATCATTCCTGAAGAAGTTAATCCGCCAAATATTTTGCGACTTGATAAAAAAGAAAAAGAAAAAATTGCGAATTTGGAAGTTAAAAATGCCTTTCACAATTTAGATAACAGTAAGCTAATTCAATTTCATTTGGCTCAGCTCCCTCAGGAACGGAATAAAGGGGAAGCTATTAATGCAAATGAATTGGTAAGTATTGTTAAAATTGAGGAGGCAGACAATCGTCAGCAACTTTTGGAGAATTTAACAAAAGCGGAAAAATCGGCTGTACTAGCTTGTAAAAAAGCTCTCATCAAATTTTTTAAAGTGCCATTATAAAACTATAAAAAATGAGATAAAATCTTTAGAGATTGTCTTACTTCTATGCTAGGAAGTAAGACTTAAAATAAATTATATAATTTTTTATAGTTTTTCATTTTTAAAAATTAATTCAGAATGTAATTTGTTGAACAATCAACGATTTAGTTAAATAGATTAGATAATGATTATTATTTAATATTCGTTTTTCAAAAACAATAAATGGTTTTGTTTTTATCTCTATTGTTCGATAAACGCATGTTTTTTTCCAATTCAAAAATTTTTTCTGTCAGAATTTCACTGGATTGATTTGTTTTTTTTCCTTTTTTGGTTAGAATTACAAACTCTACGTTATTGGCTTTATGAGAATAACGCTGGCTGCTGACACGATAACGTTTATAAATTTTTGCAAAAATTGATACACGGCCAATTGTACAGTTTTGGCGTATCATTTCCTCCAAAGGTATAAAACCATCTGTACTATAGCTAGTCATTATCCATTGTGTAGGTAGAGTCTGAAGAAGTGTATTATAAGCATCACTTGCCTGTTTGCGAATGGTATAAGCACTTTTTCGGTCTTTTCTCCAATCCTTACGAATTGCAGATTTATCCCGGCAGGAAATTTTGTTGGATATATTAGGCTTGTCCCACAAGGTAATACTGTTCAGGACATGATAATTGGATCCGTATGGATGCTGGTTATAGGGTGGATCTAAATAGGCAATTGAGTAATCGGGTAAATTCATATTTTGTAATTTTTCAGCAAGAAGTTGCGCATCCATTTGAAAAATTAAATTTTCCTGATGATTGTTAAAAAATTGTATAGGTTGTAGCTTTAAATCTCCCGCAATACGATAAAGGGCGGTTTTTGTTTGTCCGCCCCATCCCTTATGAAAGCCTTTGAAAACGCCACTTGTATTTGCATGATAACACGCACAATAAAGTAGTGGAGCAAGCAGGCAGGCAAATTGAATTTCGCTAAGTTTATCTTTTTGTTCCCATTCGAATATTTTTTCACGTATTGCATCAATTTTTAAACCGTTTTTTCGCATGTAAAAAAGCCGGTCTTTGGATAAATCATATTGGTCATCATTTTCAGGACATAAATGAGAGGTTACCCAATTCTGTATCGGTGGCAGATTATTTAGATACAGCAAAATATCTTCGTAGGATTGTTCATTGAAGAATTTGGGAGAAGATTGTATCTGTATTGAAGCAATATTGAGGATTCGGCTATAAGGTTCCCAATCATTGGAAAATACGCGATAGCCTATTTTTTTTGCAAGGCGGCTGACTACGCCGCTGCCTGAAAATAAATCTATAAACAATCCATTTTTTGGCGAACCTTTAGTTTTAGACATACCAAGATGAATTAAATCCAATAATTTTCGTTTATTCCCTATATAGGGTATAAGTTGATTAAATAAAAAGTTATCAGTTTGATAAGCTGAATGTTTTTCTTTATTCCACTGCATTTAGTATATTAAACTTGTATGGTTTACTTGTCACGATCATGAAGGAAGAGAAATACAAAATTATCATAGAGTAAATTTGATCAAAAATTTGTTTTGTATGGAAAATGTTACATTTTATAATGACGTAAATTCATTACGTTTGTAACCTTGAACGAATAAAGCGGATAGTAACGAGGTATGCTGAATTTTATTTATAATTTTTTCAGCAACAATCGGTTTGGGATAAAAACCGATACCTAATCCTGCAGAACTCAACATGGGCAGGTCGTTGGCACCATCGCCAATTGCCATTGTTTCATCATTGGACAAGGAAAGTTCTTTTGTAAGGCGTTGAAGATGATTCAATTTAGCTTCTTTTCCAAGAATTGGAGGAATAACCTTTCCATCAAGCATATTATTCTGAAAACTTAATTGATTTGCATGATTTTCATCAAATTGACAAATCTGGCTTACTTTTTCGGTAAAATAGGTGAATCCTCCGGAAATTAAAGCTGTATGCGCATAATGGTTTTTCATTGTAGCTACAAGAATTTTTGCCCCTTCATTGAGTTTTGTTTTATTCCAGGTTTTTTCCAAAAAATTTATAGAAACGTTTTTCAGCAGGGCGATTCTTTCTTTTAGGGCTGTTTCAAAATCAAGCTCACCATTCATGGCACGTTCGGTTATTGCAGAAATGCGATCGCCAATTCCTGCTTCGGCAGCTAGGTCATCAAGTGTTTCATTTTTCACGATAGTACTGTCCATATCAGCTATTAAAAGCCTTTTTTTTCTGTGCGTGGAACAGGTTATAAAAAAATCTGCCTCATCAATATCCAGCGATTTTTTTATATCTTGATAAAGTGCCAGAGCTCCGGTTAGATTATTAATGGAAGCTGGAGCGATAAAATCTATCGCTTCTTCATGAGAAAGCCATTGATAATTCAGATATGAGAATTTCTGTCTAACTCGATCTATAATTGATTGATTAAGCAATGAGGGTGGTGTTACCAAAGTAAAAATAAAGGACATAAAATTATCCGTGATAAGATTGGGGCTTTAACATAATGAATTCAGATCAATTTGATTTTGGTTAACTTTTAATGATATTTCTCATAAAAACAAGAACTTCTGAAATTTAATTATATAAAGCGGTTTTCAGGGAATTGTTTTATAACTAATTAGTGATTCAATTATTATGAATAAACCAAAACATGGATTATGCTTATGGAACAGGCGGTGCTTCAATCACGGTCTTTAAATAATGAATTGCGGCAGGGGAAAAAAAATTGGGCGGTTATTGTTGCCGGTCCAACATGTTCAGGTAAATCTTTCCTCGCTTTACAGCTTGCACAAAGTTTAAATGGATCAATTATCAATGCGGATGCAATGCAATGTTATGCTGATTTACGTATCATAACCGCTCGTCCCTCTTTTGAGGATGAAAAACGAGTTCCACATTATTTATATGGGGTGTTGCCTTGGTATGAAACGGGTAATGTTGGTTGGTGGCGACAACAGGCACTTAATCAGTTGCAGAAAATATGGGAAAATCACAAATTGCCTGTATTATGTGGTGGAACAGGCATGTATTTTCATTCCTTAATTCATGGTATTGCCACGATACCTGAACCGGATCCGTCAATAAGGAAACAGGCACGTCAGTTAGTCAATGATGGAAAACTAGCGGATTTATATAATGAATTGGCCAAAGAAGATCCTGAATCGGTCGAGGAATTAAAATCTAATGATTCTCAAAGAATTGCTCGAGCATGGGAAGTCTGGAAATCAAGTGGGAAAGGATTGAGATATTGGCAAAAACATGCGCATTTACCTGGTGCAGATTGTAATTTTATTGTTATTCGCCTTGCACCTGAGCGTTCTGTTTTACGTCAAGCCGTAGCTAATCGTTTTGGATTGATGATTGATGAAGGTGCACTGGAAGAGGTTAAACTTTATGCGGAAAAAAAACCGTCTTTGTCATGTCCTTTGTCCAGAGCTCATGGAGTTCCAGAGTTCATGGCTTATCTTAATAACAGGATTTCTATTAAAGAGGCCGTTGAACAGGCTGTAAAGAATACGCAACGATACATTAAGCGTCAGGAAACATGGTTTTCACATCGAATTTTGGCGCCAGTGCAGCAAACTTGTATTTTTAATTCAAGAATAGACAAAAATACGCAATATTTGCAAAGAATTATTAAAAAATCTGAACTTTTTATTAATAGTTTTATTGACGAATAATCATTTATTGATTAGGGTAATTTCAATAATAATTTATAAGATAAGATTAAACTGCAAATCATTTTATTTGGTTTAAATTTATAATTCTATTAATACCAAGGATTAATTGAAAATGACAGAGGCTATGCAAAAGAACGGTAATAATGCTCTTAAAGAAAAAAAAAATTATGATATGACTGGAGCAGAAGTTCTTTTACAGGTACTCGTTGATCAGGGTGTGGATATTATTTTTGGATATCCGGGTGGGGCTGTTCTGCCCATTTATGATGTTTTATTCAAGCAAAAGAAAATTCGCCATATTCTAACACGCCATGAACAGGCTGCCGTGCATGCCGCTGAAGCCTATGCCCGTTCAACGGGAAAGGTAGGTGTTGTTTTGGTTACCAGTGGACCGGGCGCAACTAATACCGTTACTGGGTTGGTGGATGCCTTAATGGACTCCGTTCCCATTGTTTGTATCAGTGGACAGGTCTTCAGAAGTTTGATTGGTAATGACGCTTTTCAAGAAGCGGACACGGTTGGGATTACTAGGGCCGCGACTAAATTTAATTATCTGGTTAAGGATACGGAAAAATTGGCTCAGAAATTGCATGAGGCATTTTATATAGCCAAAACAGGTAGGCCCGGACCTGTTCTTGTCGATATTCCAAAAGATGTCACTTTAGAAAAAGCACCCTATATTAAGAAAAACAAAGTCGAACCTTATCCATCTTATAGACCGGTTACTGAACCCGATGAAAATCAGGTTGTAAAAGCGGTAGATGCAATGAAAAAGGCAAAGCGTCCCTTATTCTATATAGGAGGTGGGGTTATTAATGCTGGAAAAAAGGCATGTGAATCGTTAAAGAGATTGGTTAATTTAACCGATTTTCCGTGTACTGCTACGTTAATGGGTCTTGGTGCATTTCCTGGTTCAGACAAGCATTTTCTCGGCATGTTAGGAATGCATGGAACTTATGAAGCAAATATGGCCACCCATGATTGTGATGTCTTGATTGCTTTGGGTGCGCGATTTGATGACCGTGTTACAGGCAGTGTAAAACATTTCTCACCGAATTCCATTAAAATACATGCTGATATTGACCCTTCTCAAATTAACAAGATTGTAATTGTTGACATACCTATTGTCGGGGACGTGGCCAAAACGATCGAGTTGATGATCAAGCTATGGGACAAAAGGGAAGATCAGAAAAAAGATTTGAAAAACTGGTGGAAACAAATTGAAGCATGGCAGTCAATAGAGTGCCTGAAATATGATCAGGATAAATCAAAGGGCAGTATTGTAAAGCCCCAGCATGCCATTCGTTCGCTTTACAAAGCAGTTAAAAAAAGAAAAAAAGAGGCATATGTAACAACAGAAGTCGGTCAGCACCAAATGTGGGCAGCTCAATATTATGTTTTTGATCAGCCTAATCATTTCATGACATCTGGTGGATTGGGAACCATGGGGTATGGATTACCGGCTTCTGTAGGAACACAAATTGCGCATCCCGAGGATCTTGTTATAGATATTGCAGGCGAGGCCTCTACCATGATGAACATTCAGGAACTGGCCACAATCAAACAATATCGTCTGCCAGTGAAGATTTTTATCTTGAATAACCATTATATGGGTATGGTGCGACAGTGGCAGGAATTGGTTCATGGTGGACGCTATTCTGAAAGTTACAGTGAAAGTCTGCCTGATTTCGTCAAATTGGCGGAAAGTTTTGGCATTAAGGGATTGAGAATAGAAACGATTGATGACTTGGATAATGTCATTGATGTAATGCTTGATGAGCCGGGACCAGTGTTGGTTGATGTTTGTGTTCAGCAAGAGGAAAATTGTTTTCCAATGATTCCAGCGGGTGCACCCCACAATCAGATGATATTGGGACCAAATAAAAAATAAGGCTTGGCATTTTTTATTTTATTTTAATGTTGGGAATAAAAATGGGCAATCAACGTAATAATGTATCGTTATCGGAAGTCATCGAAGATAAAGATAATTTTGTTAAAGCTGTTTTTTCTTTGATTGTTGAAAATGAAAGTGGTGTTCTGTCCCGTGTTATAGGTCTGTTGTCGGGACGCGGGTATAATATTGAAAGTCTTACTGTCGCGCCTGTAAATAAGGATGAAAAGAAATCCAGAATCAATATTCTGACTTCTGGTACTCCCATGGTGATTGATCAAATCAAAGAGCAGTTAAGTAGGCAGGTTCCTGTCTATCATGTTGTTAATTTATGTGAACAGAGTTCATATGTTGCACGCGAATTAGCATTAATTAAGGTTGTTTCCAAAGGAAATGAAAGAACAGAAGCGTTAAATTTGGCTGGTGCATTCCGGGCACAGGTTGTTGATGCAAGTATTGATTCCCTTGTGTTTGAACTGACTGGTAAAACTGAAAAAATAAATGCTTTTGTGGATTTATTACGTCCATTGGGTTTGGTAGAATTGTCCAGAACAGGTATTGCCGCCATTGGACGTGGTTGTCATACAATTTATTAAATTGAAAATTTGTAAGGATTATTAAGATGCGTGTTTATTATGATCGTGACGCAGATGTTAATTTGATCAAGAACAAAAAAGTTGCCGTATTGGGCTATGGCAGCCAGGGTCATGCCCATGCAAACAATATGAAAGATAGTGGGGTAAAAGATATTGTAATTGGTCTTCGTCCAGGATCCAAGAGTGCACAAAAAGCAGAAGCGGCTGGTTTAAAGGTTATGAGTGTGGCAAATGCTGCCGCCTGGGCTGATGTTGTTATGATTTTGACTCCAGATGAAGCGCAAGGGGATTTATATCGTGAAGAACTGGAAAAAAATCTTAAGCAAGGAGCCGCAATTGCCTTTGCACATGGTTTAGCCATTCATTTCAAGATTATTGAACCTCGTCCTGATCTGGATGTTTTCATGATTGCTCCAAAAGGTCCAGGCCACACTGTTCGTTCAGAATATCAGCGTGGTGGAGGGGTTCCATGTTTGGTTGCCGTTCACCAGAATCCTTCAGGCAATGCCCTAGAGATTGCGCTTTCTTATGCTGCCGCAATAGGTGGTGGCCGTTCTGGCGTTATTGAAACAACCTTTCGTGAGGAATGTGAAACAGATCTTTTTGGTGAACAAGCGGTATTATGTGGTGGATTGGTAGACTTGATCCGAAATGGGTTTGAAACGCTTGTTGAAGCAGGCTATGCACCTGAAATGGCATATTTTGAGTGTCTTCATGAGGTTAAGTTGATTGTTGACCTTATTTATGAAGGAGGGTTTGCCAATATGAACTATTCAATTTCAAATACAGCGGAATATGGAGAATATGTTTCAGGTCCTCGGGTTATTACAGAAGAATCTCGTAACGCCATGCGGAATATTTTAAAGGATATACAGGATGGAACCTTTGTTAATAAATTTATGACTGATAATAAGGTTGGACAAATAAGTTTAAAAGCACGTCGCCAGCAATTGAACAATCATCCAATTGAACAGGTTGGTGGAAAATTACGTGAAATGATGCCATGGATTACAAAAAACCGTTTGGTTGATAAAAGTAAAAACTAGTTTTTTAAATTTTTTCGTTTTAAAAAGGGCTATGACTTAATAAAAAATCATAGCTTTTTTTGTGCAAAAAATAGAAAATTACCAGCTTATTGAACGATCCAGCTGTTTGTTCAAGGCATTAGTTTTATCAAGGATATTAGCAATGAATTGATCTTTTTCACTCGCTTTGAAATAATTGAAAATATCCTGTATTGTATTGAGTGCTGTATATCCCCGGTTATTCTTAAACAACTTTTCAGCATGGTCATACATACCCTGCGCAATTAGTCGTTTGATATTGATATTTTGATCGTCAATATAAAAATTAATCAGTTGATCATATGTTTGTTTAATTTCAATACCTTTATGTAACATAATTTGAAGCTTTGCTTTTTTTAAAATTGCATCGGCACCATTATAGCGGGTTTTTGGATTATTTTTATGATGGGCAACAGCTATAAATTCTGTATAAGTTGTAAGAGCCTGATCATATTGCTGTAAGTTGATTTGAAGTTCAGCCTTGGTTAGATAGGCATTGCTGATTTCATAATATAATTTTTCGTCTTGAGTATCCTTATAAAGTTTTATTACGTCGGTTAAATATTGCAAGGCGAATTTGCTCTGTTTCTGTTTTTCCAAAATAATGCTTTTATTGATATATGCCTTGATAATTATGTCATTCAGGTCATTTTGTTCTGAATCATGAACTGATTTATATTTGTTCAAGATCTGGTCGTAGACAGAAGAGGCCTGGTTCAAGCGGTTAAGATCAGTGAGGATATTGGCTTTGGTAAGCAGTGCCATAGCGACGATCTTCCTGATTTTTGGGTTGGTGAATTGTGAAAAATCATCATGAATTTGGTTGCATAGAACCAACGCTGTATCTGTATCATGTTTACTGTTTAAAATCTGCGTTTTACCTAACAGGGCAATGGATTTGTAATATGGTAAATCTTCATCTTTGTTTGTAGAGGCATTGATTTTTGCCAGAATTTCATCATAGGTTTTTAATGCGGCGTTTTGTGGATCATTGCCAAATAAATCTTTTTGATTTTCAGGAATGTGAACTACGCGATGAAGTATTTCGGCTCGATATAACAAATTTTGCAAAAGAAATTTTTTGATCTGAGGATTGGGATCATCATGATATAACCGAATAAATGCATTGCTGTTATAAAGTGCTATTCCCCATTCTTTACGGTCAAGACGGTTTTTGGTTCTGGCCATAATGGATCGGGCAGTGATTAACCGAAGGGTTGGATCTTTGTCTTTGACAAATTTTTCTACAATTGATGAATGGATGTTGAGGGCTGTATCATGATGCCCAGTTTCGTTCAGAATTACAGTTTCATTATACATAACCTGAGCAATCATGCGCTTAATATCAATTTTCTGATCAGATCCATATGTGGAAACCAAATATGAAAAGGCTAGCATGGCTTCATCATATTGTTTTTGTTGAAGTAAGAGGTTACCTTGGTTAAACCGCGCTTTTGCTACATCATACCGTATTTTTTTATTGTTGCTGCCCATGTAGAGGTTGCTGAGTTGTTCATAGGTAATGATGGCTCCTTCAATATCATGAAGATTGGTAAGGATTTCGGCTTTTTTTAATAAACCCTTGGCTACAATTTTCTGAATTGTCTTATTGTGACGATTACCGTAATATTCTGACAGAAAACTAAAATCCCCCATAGCCTGTAATGGTTTGTTATTTTTCAGATATAAATATCCAGATTGCAAGGCTGCATCTGCGTGATTTTCGCTTTGCACTTCATAGCGATAATATATTCCAATACCAACACAGGTTAAGAAAATGAAAGCATATAAAATTATTTTTTTACGCATGAATATTACTTTACCCTTAATTTAGAATATTTGGGGATAATTCTGACTATTTTATCGTTTTTTTTGAATAATTACACTTTATTTAAAAATAAAATATTTTTCACTCGACAATGAAAATTCTATTTTTTGTTAGGATTAACAATTATACCATAATTGTAATCTATTTATAAGATGAATAGCTAGAAATTCATAACATATTGTGTTTAATTATATATTATTTAATTTTCAGGAAAGAACATATGAAAAAAAGAATTTGGGCAAAACAGGATTGCAAATTGATATTATAGATCTTTATCAATCGAATTGGATGGATGAAAATATAGCTTATAAAGAAACGCTTTTTGCCTATGAACAACTTTTGAAAGAAGGAAAGATCCGTGCCATAGGTGTATCAAATCCCAATTTGAAACAATTGTCAAATTTCGATACAGGTTGTTCACAAAGCAGTAATTATCAATATATCAAACATTACAATCTAAATCTTTACGACAATCCGCAATTTGATGATACATTACGTAATTTTGTGATCAGAAAAAATATTGGGGTAATTATTTATTATAGTCTTAATTCAGGATTTTTAATGGGGAAATATCGAAATTATGAAGATATGATCACAGTGCGAGAAATGACAAGATTGCCACATACATGAATGATCAGGGCATGCGGATTTTAAAAAACTTTAGATAAGATTTCAGTCAATCATCATGTTAATCAGGCATTTATAGCTTTGGCATGGTCGCACGCACAAAAAGAAGTTGCCGGCCTCTATTGCAAGTGCGACAAGTATCAAGTCAACTAAAGGATTTAATTAATTTTTTAATGTTAAATCTATTACTTGCTGAATTATCTGACCTGGATCAGGCAAGTATGAAACAGTGGCAATTAAATGGTTCAAGAGATTTTCAGACTTGGATTTTACCCTAAACCTTTTTAACTGCTAAAATAATAATCATGCTGATAATACAGGCAGTTCCTAGCCAGTCTATTAAGGTAAATTTCACATTTAAAAGGAAAACAGAGAAAAAAACAGCTGATAACGGTTCCACCGTTGCTAAAATGCTACCTTTTGTGCTGCCCAATAATTTTATTCCTATAAGATAGAAAAGAAAACCAAACATTCCTCCGCCAAAAATGACTATCATCAGTTCAATCCAGTTAACAACATTTAGATTTACTTCTAGATGCCAGAAAGGGTAGAAAAAATTGAGAATGATCCCGCCGATTAACATACCCCATCCCGCAATGGTTGAGGTATTATATTTTTGGAGAAGGGGGATTGGATATAATGTATAAATTACCGAACTAAGAATACTGATACCACCGTATAACAAAGCTTTTGGGGGAAGGGTGATTTCATAAATCGAACCGTTTGTAATGATACAGAATGTTCCTGTAATTGCTAAGATAATGGATAGGATAACATATAAAGAGGGAGGTTTTCTCAAATAGATAGTCAATATGACTGCAATGACGATTGGATATAAATATTGCAATATTGTTGCTGTTGCCGCATTGGAATATTTAACGGTTAAAAAGTAGCAGAGTTGTGAAACAAGAATGCCAAAAATTGAAAAATTCACCAGGTAGATAATGTCTTTTCTGTTTTTTAAGGGAAGAAAAATATTTTTCCCGTATTTGCGATAACAAAGTCCTAACAGGATTGTTCCAGGTAACCACATGCGTATCGCGATCATCCAGGCTGTATCAATATGAACGGTTTGCAAAAGATATTGTCCGATTACACCACTTAATCCCCATAGGCAGCCAGCAAGGATGGCAAAAAACATTCCTTTTGTTTGATCAGAGAATTTGAAACGGTATGGGGATTTATCCGGGGAAATTGTATTGTTCATGTTTGAATACTTCATGAAAATATTTAAGTGAATTAAATTCACTATTAAAAATATTTGGATGACTCAATAAATGGCTAAATGCTTATTTAATAAACTTTTTTGAAAAATAAAGTTTAATTTTGGTGAGATTGGTAGATTTTTCTTGAGCTTAACTTAAATAGTGTTTATATAACACACTACGTTTATGGGTTGGGCTTGGAAAATGGGCTGCCCTTCTTATGACGTAAGTTTCGATGTTAGCAATAACGTATCCAGAATTTTTAAGGAGTATGAAATGCCCAAGATCAAGACCAAGTCATCGGTCAAGAAAAGATTTAAGATCACGGCAACAGGTAAGGTGCTGGCTGGTCCAGGTAACAAACGTCACGGTTTGATTAATCGTACCCAAAAAGCAAAACGTAGCAATCGTGGGACACAGGTATTGGAACCACAGGATGGTCGTACAATTAAACAATGGGCCCCGTACGGTCTGCCACGCTAAGGAGTACAAAGAACTATGGCAAGAGTTAAAAGAGGTGTTACCACACACGCCCGTCATAAAAAGGTATTGGATCAATCCAAGGGTTTTCGCGGTCGTTCGTCAACCAATTATCGCATTGCGCTTGAACGTTTGGAAAAATCTTTACAATATGCATATCGTGATCGCCGCGTTAAAAAACGAGATTTCCGTTCATTGTGGATTCAACGTATCAATGCCGCTGTTCGTGAACATGGATTGACCTATAGCCGTTTTATCAATGGTCTGAATAAGGCTGGTATCGAGCTGGATCGTAAAGTGTTATCTGCAATTGCTTATGATGATGCAGCAACCTTTGCAGAAATCGTTAAAAAGGTTCAGGCTGCACTTGCTTAACTTTTTATGAGATTAATCTGTTCATGAAAATGAATGGAATAGAGAGGGTTGTCTGATGACAGCCCTTTTTTGTTTATTGAGGGGTTAGATGGATAAGGATCTTGAAATCATAAAGCAGGAAACGCTTCATGCTTTAGATCAGGCACAGGATTTGCGTGCATGGGACAGTGTTCGGGTATCAGCGTTGGGGAAATCAGCCCCGTTGGTACAGAAATTGAAAGAATTGGGAAAGGTTGAACCTGAATTACGTAAAGAGCGTGGTCGTGTTTTAAATGAATTAAGAAATGAGCTGACCAAAGCAATTGAAATACGTAAGGCCATTCTTGAGGAAAAAGCGTTAAATGAAAAATTGAATGCGGAGGCAGTTGATGTCTCAATGCCTGTTTCTGTTGTAAAAGGTACATTGCATCCCTTGCAACGAACAATTGAAGAAATTGTTGCCATTTTTGCGGCAATGAACTTCAGGGTTGCAGAAGGGCCTAATATCGATACGGATTGGTTTAATTTTTCTGCGTTGAACATTGATGAAAACCATCCCGCGCGTGCTGATCATGATACGTTCTATCTCCCCTCCAAATCTACAGATGAACAGCAACTATTATTAAGGACTCAGACTTCAACAGTACAAATTCGCACGCTTTTGGAACAGGAACCTCCCATACGCATCATTGCACCAGGTCGTACCTATCGTGCAGATCATGACGCAACTCATTCACCGATGTTTCATCAGTGCGAGGGTATGGTTGTAGAGAAAAATATCACTTTGGGTCATTTAAAGGGATGTCTTGTAGATTTTCTTAGAGCTTTTTTTGGAATACCAAATTTACCCGTTCGTTTTCGTTCGTCCTATTTTCCGTTTACTGAACCTTCCATGGAAATCGATATCGGCTGGAACCGCAAAACTGGAGAATTGGGTGGTGGTTCGGATTGGCTTGAAATTCTCGGCGCAGGGATGATGCATCCACGTGTATTGGCAAATTGCGGTGTTGATCCTCGTGAATGGCAAGCTTTCGCTTTTGGTGTCGGTATCGAACGTCTGACGATGTTAAAATATGGAATTGCTGATTTGCGGTCATTTTATGAAGGTGATGTACGTTGGCTGCGTTATTACGGGTTTTCCCCTTTCAAATCCCCAAGCATTCATGAAGGGATATAGGAAATGAAATTTACACTGTCTTGGCTTCATGATCATTTGGATACAAATAGATCTCTTGAAGATATATGTGCAGCCTTGAATAAAATCGGTTTGGAAGTGGAAGGGGTCGAGGATCCTGGTAAAACACTGGCACCTTTTAGGACAGCCAAAATTATTTCTGCCGAACAGCATCCCAATGCTGACCGTCTTCGTGTTTGTCATGTTGATGCTGGTAAAGGATTTGAAAATATTCAGATTGTTTGTGGTGCACCCAATGCCTGTGCTGGGCTAATAACGGTTTTGGCACCTGTTGGTACCTATGTGCCTGGAAGTGATATTACAATCAAAGCGGGTAAAATCCGTGGAGAGCAAAGTAATGGCATGATGTGTTCTTCCCGTGAATTAAATCTGGGAGATGATCATGATGGTATTATGGAATTGCCAGTTGATACTCCAATAGGTGTATCTTATGCAGAATATGCCCAGTTGAATGATCCAGTCATTGAAATTGCTATCACTCCAAATCGTGGTGACGCATTATCAATAAGAAATATAGCCCGAGATTTGTCTGTCGCCGGTATGGGAACACTGAAACCACTGAAGGTTCCAAAAATACAAGCGCAATTTTCATCAGCTTTGAGTTGGAATAACCAATATGAAGACGCCTGTCCCTGGATTCTGGGCAGAACAATTCGAAATGTTAAAAATGGTCCAAGTCCCGAATGGTTACAGAAACGCTTAAGAGCTGTTGGAATAAGACCAATTTCATGTTTGGTTGATATAACCAATTATTTTGCCTTTGATCTTGGGCGTCCATTGCATGTTTATGATCTGGACAGGATTGCAGGCAAGCAGCTAACAATATGTCGTGGCAATGGTGAAAAAATCCTGGCCTTGGATGAGAAAGAATATCAAGTCACTGACAAAGATTGTGTCATGATTGATGAAGCCGGTGTTCAATCCTTGGCAGGATTGATGGGTGGTGAAAAAACAGGTGTCAGTGAGAATACAACAGATATCTTTCTTGAATGCGCTCTTTTCGATCCTGCCTTGATTGCCTTGAGTGGTCGACGTCATATGATCGTGACTGATGCGCGACAGAGGTTTGAACGGGGCGTTGATCAGGCTTTGTTACCAGATGCGATCGAATTGGCTACGCAAATGATTATCAAATTGTGTGGGGGGCAGGCAAGCGATGTGGTTCATGCAGGTCAAGAACCCAAATGGCAGCGTACAGCAACCTTGCATTATAATCGTTTGAAAGATTATGGTGGATTGACAGTATCGGAAAATAGGGTTTCGGAAATACTGACCAATCTTGGTTTTGTGATTGCAGAAAAAAATTCGGAATGGATAAGGGTTGATGTACCTTCATGGCGTAATGATATCGCAATGCCCATCAAAATGGCCTATAATTCCAAGTTGGATGTGGTAAAAAAAGACAAACTGCTTGATTCTGTAAGAGCCTTGGAGGGTGAAGCAGATTTGGTGGAAGAAATATTGCGCATAGAGGGATTGGATAAAATTCCCGCCTGTTCCATGCCTTTGATTCAGCCCGTTCCTTCACCTGCATTGACAACAGATCAGGAGCGTTCTATTCTTTGTTCCCGTTTGCTTGCTGCACAAGGTTTGATCGAAACAGTAAATTTTTCATTTGTAGATCATGAAATTGCTGCACGATTGGGGGAAGCGCCTGAATCTTTACGTTTAATGAATCCAATTTCAAATGATATGGATCAATTACGGCCGACCCCTCTGGCTTCGATCCTGCCTGTTATGCAGCGTAACATAGCACGGGGTATTGGTGATATTGGACTTTTCGAAACTGGGCCTGCCTTTACACGAAATCAGGAACGCCTTATTGCAGCCGGTGCACGGTACGGACATATGCAACGTCAATATGATGGTAAGGCACCAAAAGTTACTTTATGGGATGTAAAAAAGGATGTTTTAACGGTTCTCGATGGACTGGGCATATCAATTGATTCTTTAAAAACGGTTGGTGAAACACCGAATTATTATCATCCCGGACGTTCTGGCCGGTTGAGTTTGGGGCCAAAAAATATATTGGCTTATTTTGGTGAGTTGCATCCTTCTTTGGTAAAAGAATTTGGTTTTGATCAGGCTCCCATGATTTTTGAAATTATGCTTGATACAGTAATTCCAAAGAAGATTACCAGGAAAAAGGCACCTGTACTTTCAATCTTTCAACCCTTAAAGCGTGATTTTGCCTTTGTTTTAAAAGACGGGATCCCTGTCGAGCAGCTTTTACAGGTCGTTAAACAGGCTGATCGCAAATATATAAATTCGGTTGAATTGTTTGATGTTTATAGAGGAGATAAAGTTCAGGCAGATCATAAATCCGTCGCTGTTCAGGTAACTATCCAGCCAAATGACCGAACATTGAAAGATGAGGAAATAGAGGCAATCTCCCAAAAAATCATCAAGGAAGTTGCACGTTTGCTTGGTGGAAATTTAAGATAAATTTAGTCTGTTTGTATTAAAGCCCATGTAAGAAGCCGTTACATGGGCTTTTTAAATTCCGCGATATATTTATATATTTACTATTTCACTTTTAATTTTGTCTGGTCTAAATATTATGCCTGTGACGAATAAATCCTTGGGGAATTTTTCTTTTAATCTGTTTGCGACCCTGTCAGGACTTTTGACGATTTTATTATGGTCAAGTCTGGCCATTATGACAACTTTTGTAGCCTCAATACCCCGATTTGAGCTTCTATGGTTTGGTTTCGGCTTGTCTTTTGTTATTGGAACACTGATTCTGGTCCTGACGGGACGTTTAAATGAAATGAAACAGCCATTAAAACCCTGGATCACCGGATTTAGTGGAATTTTCTTTTTTCATTTGTTCTATTTTTTAGGATTGGCTTTTGCACCGCCAGCGCAGGTAACCTTGATGTCATATCTATGGCCAACAATGCTGGTTGTTTGCAGCGCTTTTTTAAGTAGGCGACAGTTTCATATAGCATATTTGATTGGCGTTCTGATGGGATTGGCCGGGACTGTTTTTTTAATGTATGGAGGAAAAAATACAGTAATTACCCCGTGGGTTTTATCAGGGTATTTTCTTGGTTTTTTATGTGCCATCGTATGGACAATCTATTCATTGGTTAATAGAAAATATGTAAATGTTCCAGCTGGCATGCTGATTGGTGTTTGCGGTGGAATTTCATTGGTAGCCATGCTGATTCATTTCAGTATTGAACCAACAGTCATCCCATCCCTGAAAGAAATGATAATCTTGATCTATATGGGTTGCGGTCCGATGGGAATTGCCTTTCTTGCCTGGGATTATGCCTCAAAAAATGCTAATATGTCGTTATTGGGAAGCATGGCCTATTTGGCACCTTTACTATCCATGGTATGGCTGGTGGTGGCCGGTAAGGCTCCAGCAACATTTGGATTGGGAATGGCTGTTATTTTAATTGTGGGGGGAGCAATAGTTGCAACTTACCCTTTAAAACATGTAAAAGAATAGCAATCTTTGTAAAAAATCTATAGATATATAACTAAAGTTAAATTTGATTTATTGAGACAGTCTTATTGATATTGGTGCACCATGACAGATACGCCTTTGGAATCTATTCGTAATTTTTCTATTATCGCTCATATTGATCATGGGAAATCCACCCTTGCTGATCGTCTTATCCAGGCATGTGGTGCATTGACGCAAAGGGAAATGCATGCCCAGGTTTTGGATAATATGGATATTGAGCGTGAACGTGGCATTACGATCAAGGCGCAAACTGTAAGACTGCATTATAAGGCAAAAGATGGAAAGACCTATATCCTTAATTTAATGGATACACCTGGTCATGTGGATTTTGCCTATGAAGTAAGCCGTTCTCTTGCCGCTTGTGAAGGATCGTTGCTGGTCGTTGATGCATCTCAGGGGGTAGAGGCGCAAACCCTGGCGAATGTGTATCAGGCCATTGATGCAAACCATGAGATTGTTCCAGTTTTAAACAAGGTTGATTTACCAGCTGCGGATGTTGAAAAAACCAAGGAACAGATTGAGGAAATCATAGGCATTCCGGCAGATGATGCCATTGGCGTCTCGGCAAAAACAGGTTTGAATATTGATGCGGTTTTAGAAGCATTGGTGACCCGTCTACCTTCTCCCAAAGGGGATTTGGAGGCACCTTTGCAAGCTTTGTTGGTGGATAGTTGGTATGATACTTACCTTGGCGTCATTATTTTAGTGCGTATTAAAGAAGGTCGCCTTAAAAAGGGGATGCGTATTCGCATGATGTCAAACAACAGAACATATCATGTTGAACAGGTGGGTGTTTTCACGCCCCATATGCGCGAGGTTGAATCTCTGGGTGCTGGAGAGCTGGGTTTTATCAATGCCGCGATTAAAACCGTGGCAGATTGTCATGTGGGTGATACGATTACCGATGATCGCCGACCTGCGACCGAACCTTTGGCTGGATTTAAGCCATCAATTCCCGTTGTTTGGTGTGGATTATATCCAATGGATGCCGATGACTTTGAAAAGCTGAGAGAAAGCCTAGGTAAATTGCAGCTTAATGATTCATCATTTCATTATGAACCAGAAACTTCCGCTGCGTTGGGATTTGGTTTCCGCTGTGGATTTCTGGGATTGTTACATCTTGAAATTATACAGGAACGGTTAAGTCGAGAATTTGATCTTAACCTGATAGCTACAGCACCCTCGGTTGTTTATCATTTATACAAACGGGATGGGACGATTGAGGATCTTCATAATCCTGCTGACATGCCTGATCCCACCCTGATTGAAAAAATAGAGGAACCATGGATAAAAGCATCCATTATGGTTCCTGATGAATATCTGGGAGCTGTATTGGGTTTATGTACAGAACGCCGTGGTCAACAGATTGACCTGACATATGTTGGGGCAAGGGCAATGGTTGTTTATCGCCTGCCGTTAAATGAGGTTGTCTTTGATTTCTATGATCGCCTCAAGTCCGCGACACGGGGATATGCCAGTTTTGACTATCATATGGATGGCTATGAAGAAAGTGATTTGGTTCGAATTAGCATTTTGGTAAATCAGGAACCTGTTGATGCCTTGGCCTTTGTTGCTCACCGTTCCGTAGCGGAATCACGCGGACGGGCAATCTGTGCCAAATTGAAAGACTTAATTCCGCGTCAATTGTTCAAGATTGCCATCCAGGCAGCAATAGGGGGACGTGTCATAGCGCGTGAAACCATTGGAGCCCTATCAAAGGATGTTACTGCCAAATGTTATGGAGGTGACATTTCTCGAAAACGTAAACTGCTTGAAAAACAAAAAGAAGGTAAAAAACGTATGCGACAATTTGGTAAAGTTGAGATTCCTCAATCAGCCTTTTTAGCAGCATTGAAAATTGACCGATAATTTTTGATACAAGATTTTCATTATTACTCTGACCTATTTGATTTTTTGAGAAATATCAAATAGGTTTTTTATTGTTGATTTGTCTGAATGCTAGCGTTTCTTTTAATTTGTACTTTAATCTATTTTTCTGTTTTTTTTTATTTTTTGGGTAAAAATCAAGTTCCTTTAAAAAAAGGGTTTACATTTCTTTCCAGTCGTAAAAATAAAAATCATACTAATTATAAAAATTGTAAACATGAATTATTTTCCGCTGACGATTTTATTTATAAACGATATGCAGAACAAAACACTAACATTAACCGATGTAATCTATATCCTGTAATCCCCGTTAATTTCGAATCCATTTTCATATTTAATTGTCTGCAAATGTGGTTGATCGATAAGAGATTGCATTGGTATATAGGTTTTGAAGTGTCAATGGGGGCATTCATCAAGACTGATTCTTCCTTGCCCCAGGAAATTCAAGATCAAGCTTTTTGGGCCTATAATAATAAACGTGTTGATTTTTTACTGGTTAATTGCTTCGGAACACCCAAATTGGTAATTGAATATCATGGTTCTGGTCATAACCTTTCAAGGGATGCAGAAGACCGAATGAAAATCAAACGGGCTATTTTATACAAAACAGCCATTCCTTTGCTTGAAATTAGTTATACGATGTCTAAAAATGAGATTATTTATTGGTTAAATCAGTTTTACAAGGAACATATCAAAAGTGATGAGAGGGGTTGAAATCGAACCTACAGTTAAAAATTTATAAAGTTTTTTAAAACCATATTGAATTCAATATAAAAGATCAGTTTAATATTTAAATATATGAAAATTATATATGAATCATTTTTTGAAATTTATTTTAATCTTTTTTGTTAAATGGTTTAATTTCAGTTTTAAAGTTTTTCAGAAATTATCTTTGTTTTTTATGAAATTTTTCTTGCCTAATATGAAAAAATTGTTATCTTTCATTTTTAGTTAACCTTTTACGGAGAGATGGCCGAGTGGCTTAAGGCGCACGCTTGGAAAGCGTGTGTACGTGAATAGCGTACCGTGGGTTCGAATCCCACTTTCTCCGCCATTAAATAAAACATTATCCCACATCACTTCATATTTTCCGCAGAAAATCAGCATTTTTAAGTAAATTACCAAACATTATCCCATATTATAAAACATTTGAACGCATTTAATCTTGGGGTATATGATTTTTCATCTTGGGCTATATCAATGTTACGGATAAGGCCATAAAAACAGTTAAATATCAGGAACAGAGTAAAAACAAACTTTATGAATGTGGTTTATACCTGATTATAATAAAAGCAAATTCCAAAATATGGCGTTTTAAATACACTTTCGCAAAAAAGTGAAATGCTAACATTTGATTCTTATGCTTAAATACCATTAGCAGATATGTGAGAAGCAAAATATGGTTAAAGCTATCGATTTTGGAATTGCTAATTTACATCAAAAATTTTTTCAATCTATACAGCAAAAAAAATGTTTTAAAAATATTTTTATGAACAGTGGATTTAAATAAATATAAGTATTTGAATCTTATATATATAATCTTTAATGTAATATTATTTAATTCTAAAGTTAAAATTAATGTAGTATGAAAACTTCTAAAAGTGGTAATATATAGGGGAAAAATGACTGATAAGAAAATAATATTCGTGAGCCATATCTCTAAAGAAAAAGAATTGGCAATAAGTGGCTTGAAACAGTCAGTAACAATCTAGAAAAGTGCATTTTCATTATTGTTTTGTGTAGTCAAGAAAGCATTAAAAAACCATGGATAAATTTTGAATGTGGAGCTGGATGGACGCGAAAAATACCAATTATACCTATCTGTCACTCTAATTTAACAGTTGCCAACTTGCCCATTCCATTAAATCTATTGCAAGGATTTGATATACAAAAACAAGGTAAATTAACAGAATTAATATCCAGAATAGCGAAAGAAATAAATATAGATACACCAAAATTTGATGAACCATCCATATTAAAAGAAATAGAAAAATTTGAAAAAAATTATCAGATAAATTCTAACATAAAAAAAGAACTAAAGGAGATAGAAGAAAACAATCCATCTTTTTATGAAGACCTAAAAGTTTCATTCGTTAATGGTCAAATTAATTCATCGAATTGTAATACTTTTTTTAAAATTACTCAATCATCATTTGAGGATATTAAACAAAGTCTAAAAAATTTACAAAAAAATCAACTTTTAGAATTTCAATTTAAATCTGATGGAGCATTAGTTCTTTCAAGTAAAGTATCAGGATTAATGGGAACACTTCGTTTAAATTTTAAAGATTTTTTTAACATTTACAAACAATATTTAACTTCAAATCCTACAATATCATCCCTCTAGACTGTTTTTGTTCTTTTTCTTCGTTTTCATGAGCCTATTTTGAATCTTTACTATAAATTTTTCGATCATTCTAGATAATAAAAATTCTGAAGAAATCTCAAAAAATATAAAGATCAATTTTCATATTGCATTGGAGAAAATTATGCTCACTCTGATTTTATGGAGAAAGTGCAATGGAATGAAATAATAAAATTGACAATTTTAACACTACATGTTAAATTATTATTTATAATGGACTATTTGTAATTTTTTATTACAAAGCGGTGGCTTATTTCAGTTAAATTTAAAAATATATCAGATTTTTAATAGGGATGGGATAGTTGTATTTTTCGCAGAATCCATGTATCGAAGGTAATTCGCTAGTGCGTTTCATCGGTAGTTGTTAAGATTTTTTGGAATATATACATTCTTTATAAATTAATTATTTGTTGAGAAATTGAGGAATTTTAAGGGTGTAAACCTGATAAATTTTAGTTTCTAGGTAAAATTTAAAAAATACCGATCAAGCTGCTGTTTTTATATTTATAGGTTATACCTAGATTCCTTTAGATTTCATCATGGTTATATTTGAATGGCAGCTGATTAATTTCACATATAATGGCAATGATTAGTATTAGTGCAGCTTCAAGGATTGCTGGGACTTGCAGTTTTTTGTCACCACGATTTTGAGTGAGAGATTCGAAAATCGTGGTGAGAATGTATTATCAGAACTCATCTTGGCAAGACGTACTGAAATATAATTTGTTGAAGTTCCAAAGTGTGTTGACCTATTAATTGACAGCTGATGAAGTATACGATGATTGTATAGGGCTTGAAATTGTTGCTTGAATACGTAATTAAGAACGATTGTCAATTTTTCATACTGTGATTTATGAGGATCCTGACATCCAGCTTTATGGTCAGATCCTTTTTGACATTTCCAGAATGTATGAAAACTTAAATATTTTCTGTTTCTTATCCTAAAAGGAACGAGTGTAGGAATGGGTGAAGATAGCAAACCATTTACAGTTAATTTACCAACAAGTTTTATTGGAAGGTTCAAATATGTTTTGAAACAAGTAAGCAGTAATAAATCTTCTGTTATTGCCGCAAATGATTGTCAACAATAATTAATTAACTTTTTGTATTTATCAATTAGAATACAGTTTTTGACAAATTATGTTGATATTATGATTTGGTATTGGCGATTACTTTTGCAAATGTTCCAGATGAAAAAGATTTATTCCTATTAATTTAAAAACAATGGAACAGATGGAAGGTTTCAGGATTATTAAGAATCTGTTCAAAAAATATCTATAAAAATCAAGTTGTTTCTGCATTAAATGAAGATAAAGATCATGTATTATCCACTTTTATTCATATTTAATGAAGCAACGTTGTCAAAAATATAAAACAAACAATGTCGCCATAATATTATGGGTATGGGCATTGTTTTATAATATCAATTTAATAAAAACCGTTCTTGTGAACGGTTTTTTTTATTAAGGATAAATAGATGAATAATTATTTAATTAATAATAATGAACCAAAAATTTTACCGGAGAATGAACCTTTATGTAAATCGCAAAAAAATAATATTATTGAACAAAATGATCGTGAAATATTTGAGTTGCCAGGTGGATGTCTTGGCAATACCGAATTAAGATTGTTATGCAAGGGACCTACAGAAAAGAAATTCTACAGTTTTTCTGTAAAGAACCGTATGTTGGCTGATGACAAGATTGCTTCTGTGAAGGTCGGTCCTGCCAGTGACAGCAATGTCACGGCTAACAAATACACATTTCAGGATCAGACTTTCACGGTTCGCCTGAGTGGCGGGAAATTAAACCGGAATGTACCAATTCGTTGTGAAATAACGACAGAACAGGAGGAAACGATTAATTTTGTCTGTATTCTTCCAATTCGTGCGGAGGGTGTGCTGTATGAGAATAATGACGGTCTTGTCGTCATTATGGGGGCTACAGGTCCAAAAGGGGAAAAAGGTGATAATAATTTAAACGATGAAACAACAGATTTACATGTTAAATCAATCAATTCCTCAGCTCTCGTTCCAACAAAAGCCGCCCCTTCAGCCTCACTTTTTTCAATAGTAAATAAGGTATATGAAACACGTTCATTTAATCTGCCAAACAGACCAATTGAAATTACAATGCATAGAGGCGGGAAAGCAAGAATTATAGAAAATACAATATATAATGCTGTAAATTCTTATCGTGCCCATCAAGAGATATCCTTTGAATTTGATATTCAGTCAACAGCTACGGATGGAAAGTTCATTATATGGCATGACAATCAAACCGACAGACTGCTTGATCATAGTTTGGAATTGCGAACATCAACCTATGAAGATTTGAAATCTTTACGTTTTACTGGCTTAAAAAATACACCTTATTATGATGTTGTCAAATTAAGTTCACTGGATGAATGGTGTCAGTTTATAGCAAAAGTCAATCGTCCATTTTATCCTGAAATCAAGAGATTTGAAACCATAGATCAAGTTACACAAATTGTAAAAACTATTCAATCTTATGGGTTAAGTCATCTGGCGACTTTTGAAAATGGTGCCTATTCAGTATTGGAACATGTCCGCTCTTTAGATTCAAAATGTCGTGTAGGGTATATACAATTTGGTGAAGACAACAATATAGATTCAGCTATTAAAAAAATGCAAACCTTGGGAAACGGGGTTTTGTTATGGCAAATTGACACTGTTTCGCAAGATCCCTCAATTATACAAAAATGCATTGATGCCGATGTTGGATTAAGTGTTTGGACTGCTGCTGATGATCGTGAATTTTTAAAGGCACTTACAGCTGGAGCAACTTCTGTAACTTGCAATAATTATCCTGTTCAAGCATTTTAAATAAGGGGTTGAAAATGAAAGATATTATAATAGCGGGTCGTGAACTGTCACAATTTCCAATAAAAATAAATGGAACATCAACAATTGACAAGAATAGTGATGGAACATGGACATTTAAATCAACAGATACGAACAGTAATGCTTATGGATATTATAATGTTCCCGCGATATTTGGTGAAACGGTTAGTCTTACAGTAACGGCAGTATCTTTGGAAGAAGCTGATGATAATCAAAAATATCCTTCGATTGCCGTACGTTGGATATCAGCTAACGGAGTATGGAAACAATCATCAGAAAATTATGTAAATTCAACAATGGTTGGAGTATATACGGCTGAGTTGACCATCAATGAACCTGTCGATCCAGGTGATATCATTCAAGTTTCATTTGGTCATTTCCGTCCGTCCATGGCATCCGGAAAATTTTTTGATGCACAAGTCAATATATCAAATAGTATGTATCCAGTTGCAAGAAAAATGTTTGCCTCGACATTGACAATCGAAGCGAGTAAAGCCGGTGAATTGCCAGATTTTTCTTATAAAACCCAATTCCAACAGTTAAATTTGAATATGATAAAATGGGATGATAACAGCACCTTAATATTGCAGGATGATCAGCTGAAAGTGGCAAATGCAGAAAATAATCTTTGGTACGTTAATCCGAAAATATTGATGTCCTTACCAGAACTTAGTGATTATTTTACAGTCAATGTTTTTCATGGAATGTATGATTGGACCGGTGGAAGTTTTAAGTTGACTTTTGCAGATACAAAAACTGGAAAATTAATTGATTTTAAAACCGATGCCACAAAAAAATTGGTAATACAATATGAAATAAATATATGATGGTGCACTTGATTATTAATCAAAATGGATAAAGGATGCATTGGAGATTATTTATAGGAGTAATATATAATGCATCTTGTTAAAGAAATTTTTCAAAATTTTCATAAATATAGAATTTTACTGCATTATAATTGTGGTGCTCTTGGAGGGTAATAATTATTCAGAATTATGTCAAAACAGCATCCAAGGGTTAAACTTGGACCAGTGGCAGTTTAAATATTATATGTAGCTTGAATATTTTTATTTATTACGTATTAATAATAATATTAGTTTAAGAAACTAATATTGATGGATAAATTCGTTTTATTGTTATAAAATATCACATAATGTTGTAATGACATTCAATGTTATTTACTGTCAGTAAAATTATACCTATCCAAATTATTAATTTAATTCATTTTTAAATAAAGATGTGGATTTATGGTACATTATGCAGTTTCAGTTGAGAATGAATTTTTCTGTCTCGCAAAAGATGAAGATAAGCCAATTATAAATATGCAATTGCAGAAATTGCCTTACATTGCATATAATTGGAGTTTAGCTTTACTAAATAAACTTTTAATTTCTGAATAGCCTAAAGTTTGGCAATATGGTCTTGTTTATACATATATGATGTTTTAAATATCTTTAATGCTGATTTAATTGATGATTATATTTAAGATAACAAATAATTTATATTTTTAATTCCTTCACGTGTATGGGTAACATTTTGTAAGTTTCCTTTTAGAATTTTATCAGAAAAAGGAGCGTCATTATTTGATTGTATATTGATGTTGTATTTTGAAATAATGGTTTGTAAAAGTTTGTTTATGGTGCCTCTTTTTTTGGTCTTCATTTAAATCAGATTTGAAAATCTTGTTAATTTATCCTATTAGGAACTGATTATTCCGTAAAAGTTGCCGCCTTGCATCAAGCTTATGTTTGGTTTTTAAAATAGATGAAGAAATTTCTTTTCTTTTGGTCAAGGTAAAATTCTTTATTCAAATATGGTCTTTCATGACAGCTATGTGATTGTCAGGATTTGGCGAAAAACTCTTGATGTGTCAAGAAAACGGTTTAAAGGAAAGCAAACCTAAATTATTGAATAAAGTCTTAAACTTTTATATGAATAAATTAGGTTATGAAAAAAATGAATTAGCCAAAGTAATACAATGCAATATCGACGACCTAGATCAATTGATAAGGTTGAATTCATATAATTAAAATTATTGTTTTACAACAGTAAAACTTCAGTCACCCACCCATTGCGGTGGGTTTTTTATTATCCACTTCTCATTTTAAAAAAGAAAAATCATCATGACCAAAATCACAGGTGGAATTTATCTGAACCATTTGAAACATGAGGTGATAACACCAGCTCTGAACTATATAAATCTTGGTGGACAGAGGGCGATCAATCAGGTAACGGGAACTTTTCTGGTGGAGGGATATGCATGCAACTATACATATCTCAGGCAGCTTGGCAAGGGGCCCGCGTTGGGGCCATGTCAGATGGAGCCCGTTACCTATAATGATATATGGGACAATTATCTCAACAATGCGAGAAGACAACCGCTAAGAAGTCTTTTAATGCATATCGCGGGTGATTTTAACCTGGACAACAGGGGAATACCGAAACCAGAGACATTGACAGGAAACCTTTTCTTTGCCGCGGCCATGTGCCGCGTTTTCTATATCCGGATCAGGGAGATACTGCCAGATTCCAGGAATGCAACAGCGATGGCCCAGTATCACAAGAAGTACTACAATACGGCGTTGGGAAAGGCGGATTGGCAAAAGAATATCGACCGTTTCCAGCAGGCCATTGATTGTTAGGATTTATATGTTTTATTATTCAAAATAATAAGCATTTATAGGCTATTAAAATATATTTAAAATAAAAAAAACAAGCTTTTTCATTTCGGGGTATAATGTGGGGTATAAATAAGATAAAAATATTAAATTTATTTTATTTTATTTATCAATTTGTTACTAGTTTAGTTCGTTATATACTTTCTCCGCCATTCAATAAATTATTCTGTATAAATTACATTTCCCAAAAATATTAAGTTTTTTTTTGTAACTTTATGATGTTTTAATATTATGAAAAAATTATCAGTTAATAAAAAAGAAATTTATATCTTTTTTTTATTTGTCAACCTTGTCATATTAATGGGTAGTTCTTAAGGATTATTAAAAAAAACAAATAAATTTTTTAAAATTTACAATATATTATCAATGTTCTGCTTAGTATAAGACTTGGTGATGTTATCATGGTTATTGATGTTATTTTTGCGGTAGTCAGGGTTTTGCAGGAAAGTTATTGACGCTTTTATTTTTGAATATTTTATGACATAATGTCAATATTATTTCCAAATAAAATAATGTTGGATTAAAATGTTACGTACAGAATTCGCACAATTACGAGAACAGGCTGGGATTTCCATTAAAGATTTGGCTAATGAGGCAGGTTTTACACAAAGAACATTATATAGATGGGAAAAGGGTGAAGCCGTTCCGCGTAAGGCTGTTATGACATTATTACAAAACAAGATAACCATTGCGGGAAATGGGCAATGCAAATTCAGGTTCATTGATCTGTTTGCGGGCATAGGGGGGTTGAGACGTGGATTTGACCGGATTGGCGGTCAATGTGTGTTTACAAGCGAATGGAATATGTATTCGCAAAAAACCTATAGGGCCAATTACGCATGCAATCATGAAATTGCGGGTGACATAACCAAAATAAGTGAGCGGGATATACCTCATCACGATATCCTGCTGGCGGGTTTTCCATGTCAGCCATTTTCAATTGCCGGCGTGTCAAAAAAAATATCCCTGGGATTGAAGCACGGGTTTGCATGTGAGACACAGGGCAACCTGTTTTTCGATGTCGCGCGTATTATCAGATATCATCGTCCCAGATGTTTCCTGTTGGAGAATGTGAAAAATCTTGTCAGTCATGACAGGGGAAGAACCTTTTCAATCATTCGCAATGTGTTGGAACATGAGCTTGGGTATTGCCTGCACTGGCGTATCATTGATGGAAAAGGGTTTGTTCCCCAGCATCGTGAGCGTATTTTTATCGTCGGGTTTCTGGATAAAAACGATTTCAGTTTTGACACATTATCCTTGCCCGATCCGTTGTCAGGGCCTCGCCTCTCGGCAATCCTGCACCCTGAAAACGGTAGTGAAAAACCGGAAAGCCACTATACCGTGGGGGAAAAAGCCTCTGTTTCCGAAAAATACACGTTATCCGACAAATTATGGAAATATCTGCAAAACTATGCTGACAAGCACAAAAAGGCGGGAAACGGTTTTGGTTTTGGACTGTGCGATCATGACAGTGTGGCCAGAACATTGTCGGCACGCTATTACAAGGACGGATCTGAAATCCTTGTCTCACAGGGATGCGATAAAAACCCGAGACGGTTGACCCCGAGAGAATGTGCGCGGCTGATGGGGTTTGACAGGCCTGGGCAGTCAGATTTTAAAATTCCCGTTTCGGATACCCAGGCATACAGGCAATTCGGAAATGCGGTCGTGGTTCCTGTTGTTGAGGCTGTTGCCAGTCATATACTTCCCCATTTGCAAAATTGACAAGTGTTTCATTATTAAAATGATCGATATTGTTGATCAGAAAACTAGAAGTAGAATAATGTCGTGTATTCGTTGTAAAAATACAGCTCCTGAAATGTTTATACGCAGAATATTGCATTCACGAGGTTATCGTTACAGGTTGCATGATCATAAACTGCCCGGCAAGCCAGATATGGTTTTTCGAAAATATAATGCTGTAATTTTTATTCATGGCTGTTTTTGGCATGGGCATGACTGCCATTTGTTTAGGATGCCTTCATCAAGAGTGGAATTCTGGAAAAATAAGATAGAGACAAATAAGAAAAGGGATATGAATGCTATTTGTAATCTTAGGGAACTTGGTTGGAGGTCGATGATTATATGGGAGTGTGCCATTAAGGGGAAAAAAAAGGTTTCTGTAGAAGACCTGATGTCTATTACCGATTACTGGTTTCGTAAATGTAATGATAATATGCAAGTTAGAGGAAAGTAAATGGCCTCATTAAATGAACTTTCTTATTGGCTGAATGAACAGAGAAGAATGGATAGGGTCTGGTATGTAAAACGTCTTTCAGCCAATGATACTTTGGCATCAGGATCTCATCAGGCTGGTCCTTACATGCCTAAAAAGCTGCTTATGGATCTTTTTCCATCATTGCAATATAGTGGTAAAAAAATCCAAGGGTTACATTCGAACTGCGACTTGACAGTTGTCATGATATCAGGGATGTAACGGCAATATGGTATAATAACAAATGGCATGATGGTGGAACTCGAGATGAAGTGCGTATAACAAACTGGGGAGGTCAGCATTCGGCTTTGCTTGAACCTGAAAATACGGGTTCTTTGGTCATTTTTTCTTTTCAAAGACAACAGGGACGGGATGTTTCTCTTTGTAATGTGTGGGTGTGTGATCATGTAACAGAGGAAGATTTGATTGAAAATCTTATAGGAGTTATTATTCCCGGGAAACATATTATTCGATCCTGGGATAGGAATTGCTTTGAAGAAAAGAACAAAACCAATTTTTGTTGCTTGTCACCAGAGAATATACCAGAAGATTGGAGAAATAACTTTCCGACAACTATAGATATTTTTAAAAAAGTAATTGAGTTAATACCTGATATTGGTGATACTATCGATGAGCGTCTTATTAGACGTAGAAATTGTGAATTTGAGCTTTTTAGAAATATTGAAAAAAATATAGAGTTTTCTTTTATTCAGCAGGGATTTAGTACGATTGACGCATTTCTTGAAACAGCAAAAAAAATTTTGCAAAGAAGAAAAGCACGGTCAGGTCGTTCGTTAGAGCTTCATCTTAGAGAGATTTTTTTAGAAGAGAAATTAAAGGAAGGGTTAAATTTTTCATATCAACCAGAGACGGAAAATGGTAAAAGACCAGATTTTGTTTTTCCATGTGAAAATGCCTATAAAAATCAACATTTTTTATCAAAACAATTGAGAATGCTGGCTGTTAAAACAACATGTAAGGATAGATGGAGACAAATATTAAATGAAGCGGATCGTATTCCAGTTAAACATTTGTTCACATTGCAAGAAGGGGTTTCGGTAAATCAGTTTCAGGAAATGTGTGAATCAAATGTTAGATTGGTGGTGCCAAAACCTTTAATAAATAAATATCCTTTGGAAATTCAAGGACATCTTCAAACCCTAGAATCTTTTGTGGGAGATGTGCGTTTATTGTCCAATTAATATAGATGCGAAAATTTATCGTGATAGTTTTCTGGTAAACTTATATCTTTTAAAGATAACTTATCAAAAGCGGGTGTAATTTATATATTGTGATTGCCATCTTCTCCGTTATTTAATAAATTTTTCAAGATAGAATAATAATTATTCTCAGAATCAATTTACCCGATAAGAATTTTAAATTCGTAATTTCAATATTTCATCCCATCGTGTTGTATAGCGTTGGCTCAACTGTTCCCGTTTAAGGTGCCATCTTGCCTTTTTTCTCTGTCCACCTATGAGAATCGTATGAGATCCCATTTGTTGATTAATCCTGTCGATCACTTGCATAAGACTATTATTGCGCTTGATTGATTGGTCATTTTGGATATGGGTGAAAAAATCAAGCTGTCTTTGATTTTTATGGATGATATCCAAAAGCATTATGCCTGCTTTATGATAATGGTATTCAGCCCTGAAAATTTTACGAAGCCCTTTTTGAGCAGCCCTGATGATTTCTCGGCTATCATCTGTAGGATATGGCATGGATATGGCAAAGGAAGGGTTGTATTGTAATGATTGATCGTGAAAACGGTTGGTTCTTAAAAAAACCAGAACAGCATGGGTAATGGAATGCTGTTTTCTTAATTTTTCGGCAGCTCGGCAGGTATGCAAGCGAATGGCTTCCTCAATATCAAACAGGTTGTTGGTACTTTGACCAAAACTTCGAGAAGCGACTATATTTTTTTTTGGTGTATGAAAATCTGTCAGTTCAATACAGGAAATTCCTCTTAATTCTAGAACAGTACGTTCCAAAACAACTGAAAAATGCTGTTGCATAAATTTGGGGCTGCAATTTTTTAATTGCCAGGCATTTTCAATACCCATTGCGATCAGTTTGGCATTTAAGCGACGGCCGATGCCCCATATTTCAGAAATTGGTAAATTTTCAAGAACATGTCTAAAATCAGGACCATGAATATCTAAACAGAAAACACCTTCATGTTTTTTATCTTTTTTAGCGATATGGTTGGCTATTTTTGCAAGAGTTTTGGTGGTTGACAGACCAATGGAAACAGGGATTCCAGTGTTTTTCTTAATGATTTTTTGAACATGGCGACAATAATTATTGGTTTTCTGATCCCCATTCAAATGAATAAATGCTTCGTCAATAGAATAAAGCTCAACATGATAAAAATAATTCTGAACTGTTTCAAAGACACGTTGGCTCATATCACCATAAAGTTCGTAATTGGAACTTAATAAAGTGATTTTCTCTTGTAAATCCGAAGGAATTTTAAATGCCGGCATTCCCATGGGGATGAAAGGTTTAAGCTCGTTAGAGCGGGCAACAACACATCCATCGTTATTTGAAAGAATACCAACCGGACGATTTTCCAATTTTGGATTAAAAACACGTTCACATGAAACGTAAAAATTATTACAGTCAATTAATCCAATCATTATTTTATTTATTATGGTTGAACAGTTTTTAACGATTGCGGTTTCTGAAAGAATGGATTGTATGAATGACCACTCCCCAGATCATGGTTTCTTTATCCTTGATTTCTATAGGGGGGTAATTAGGGTTGCCAGATTTCAAATAAGGGATATTGTTTTTAATTGCCAAAGCTTTACAGGTTAACTCTCCATCAACAGAAACAATGACAATATCACCCTGACGGGGATCTAGCGATCGGTCAACTACCAAAAGATCATGATCGAAAATACCGTAATTAATCATGGAATCTCCAGAAACCCGTATGTAATAAGTTGCAGAAGGATGATCAACCAAATGTTCTGTGAGCTCCAGTTTCCCTTCAAGATAGTCATCTGCAGGAGAGGGGAAACCCGCTTTCACCAGCATTTCAATGTGAGGTAAAAAATATCTGCGTGTGTCAGGATGGACAGGGTGAATGGAAACTATTTCTGTCTCAACCATAATTTGATCTCCATAAATAATTTTTTGGCTGACTATAAAAGTTAATTTTCTATTAATCAATGAAAGAATAAAAATTTTTATAGTTATTTGAATGACTTATTTGGCTTTGTTATCAAGTTTGAGATATGGGATCATTTAGGATAAACGGATTAATTATTTAATAGTAAGAATGAATTTTAAAGTTCGAAAAACTACAATTTAGATATTGGGTAATTATGACCGATATAAATCGTTAAAGTTAATGAATATATTTATTTATACCATGAATTATATATATAAATCAGATGGTTATCTTTTGAGATTGGAGTGTATTCAGTAATTGATTTTAGTTTTTATTAGGTTAAATTATGAAATTTAGATTTATACAGACAATTTTTATGAGTATATAATTATAATCTTGTTATATCGCTTAATATATGTTGCGGGTTCTTAAATGAAACTTATCATCGATATGACGAAATCATTATTAAAAAACGAATGATAACATATCGTTAGCTGTATCTTAATTGAAAATCAATGACCAATATTAAGCTTCAGATGGATCAATTGTAAATTGTCCATTAATCAGGTTTGTTCCAGATAGACAATCTATGTTTACATCGGGACAGCAAATATTACAGCTTGATGGTGATATGGAAAAATTCCCATTGGTGCGAATATACATGATGTTAATGGATATTATGGGAAATTAGTAATTTTGCCTGATTAAATTACGACACCAAAAATTATGGAACATCAAATAATTAGGTCATTTTTCCGCTTCTTATTCTTTCACTGTACCATGTATGTTAGGTGAATTTAAAAGGTGATATAAATTATCATTATGTTTGTGTAGTGGCCAATCACTGGAAAAATTTATATTATCATATTTTTAACTAAAAGTAATAATGTTGAAACAAATGGTAATAAAGATGGTAAATAATCCTAATATTAGTAAATTGAAAATGAAGAAATTTTTTCTTTGAAGATGCGGTAAAACATTACTAAACATAATGTTTAGAATTATAGCCACCCTACGGGGTGGTTTTTTTATTAATGTATTTATATATTCAAAAAATCAATTATTTATTTTATTATATATATATTTAATGAATTAGTTTAAATATTAAAATAATATTTTTTAAATGCAAAAAAATTATTAATTTTTAAAATTGAAAACCAATATGTAATGATATATAATAAATACATTTAAAAAGCCGAAAAACAGAATGAGAACAAAAGGTGCTTAAACAAGTTTTCAATTCTATTTTCCGGAAGCGAAATATATTATACGGAATGATATGAAGATATTCAATACTTAATTATTAAAAAATTAACTGTTTTTTTATATTTTAATTATAAAATTATTAAAAAGCATTGAAATTCAAATAAAAATTGAACTAATAAATTTTTGTTGATTTGTATAAAAATCAAAATGATTTTGATTTTGTTTTCAGCTACAGTTTTTTGGCAAATTGTTGCAATAGTTCATGATGCAATAGGGCAACTTGAACTGAACTTGCCAATTGTCGGGCTGAAACAGTATAAGAAGCATTGGAAACAACGGCGGCATAATCAGCGTGATAAAATTCTTTTGCCGATAAAACTTCTTGCACTGCTTTGTTGCCAACCGGTTTGGTATACAATTTGCATTGTAAAATTAATGTCTTGTTGTTTTTATAGGCAATGACATCGGCTCCCTGATCGCCACTAGCGTTTGTCACCTTAGCATCCCACCCAATCTGTTGCAGTAAATTTGCACAAAATGCTTCATATTCCAGAGGTTTTAGATAATTGACGTTATTAACATTTTGTTTTTTTTCTAAATTTGTTTGTTCAACAATTGTATGAATATGTTTGACTAGTTGTTTTTTGATTGATGGTAATAAATCAACAAGATTTTTTTTTGTCAGACGCGGACGAATTCTAGTCTTAATAAATCGTTGTATTTCTTTGAACCATCTATCTTCGATAATGGAGCCATAATCATCTTTATAACAAAGTTGTTCTTTTTTAAGTGTTAATATTTTCCGATGACGTTTTATTTCATTGATTGCCAATTTCATAGCTCTTTTTTTACGGTAAAAGCTTGTAAATTTCAGGAATGAATTTCTAAGTGTAAATTTCTTGTGGATAGTAAATATAGTTATAAAAACAATAATAGATATGCAAATACAATGATATGGATATGTAAATATTAATTTTTTAAAATTATTTAAAATAAAAAAAGTTGTATTATTTGTATAAGAATTTTTTTCCTCGGAAATAATTTTCAAAGCCGTATTGAATATCGATGTTGTTCCTTGTAAGGAAAGTTCAATAGTTTGATTGGGAAATGTAATGTATGCGTTTTTTTTTGTAATAATTTCTTTTGCAAATATATTGCTTTGATCCTTATTCAATGAGGTTTCATATATGAATGGATGTGTATTTTGCTTTTTTTTTAAATAGTAAGAGTGATGATCGGTTTTGAAAACAATTGAGGGTTGCTTATTAAATTGATTATCGAATTGAATAAGGGCTAGCTTGATCAATATGGGTTGATTGATCTTTAAATTGATAAAAAAATTAAATTTTTTTTCTTTTTTTTTAATAATTATTTGATTGTTGGTTACAGATTCTATTTGCCAATTATTGGTTGCAGCTTGTGATGCAAAAGGATAAAAAAGATAAAAACTGAAAAATAATAAGTTAAAAGCAAATTTAGGTAGCATAAACAAATGAATAGGGGTTTCGTGAGATATTTTTTTAATAATTTATGAGAAAATTGACAAAGATTTATATTATTTTATACAATTCAGTAGTGCCAAATATCATTTTACATGATTAGTTTATCATTTTTATGGTGCCCAAAAGAAGACTCGAACTTCCACAGCCTTGCGGCTACAGGTACCTGAAACCTGCGCGTCTACCAATTCCGCCATTTGGGCTCTTAAATATATTGATACTTCTTACTGATGTTCTTATAGTTGGTCAATGGAATTTTTGATTTTTTTAATTTTTCAAATGAGAATAAACACTATTCGATAAATTTGATTATGAAGCTGGGAAAGTTTAATGCGTAAAATAGCAACGATTATTGGTGGTAATGGATTAATTGAAAATTACCTTGTTGAGCGGTTGGTTAAGCAGGGATACGTGATAAGATTGGCAGTACCTTTTCCTGCACATACGAGAGAACAGAAAATATTTGGTAATGTTGGACAGGTTACCCCATTGTTTTGTTCATTTGATCAAGAAAATACTATTGTTCGATCCATTGAAGGTGCAAGTGTCGTTATTAATCTGGCAGAAGCTTTTGTTGGAAAAAGCAAGGGTAATCTTGAAAAAATAAATGTAAAAATCGCTGAAAAAATAGCAAAAATTGCAAGTGCAGCAGGTGTCAAAAATTTATTGCATTTTTCTGCTTTGGGTGCTGATTCCACTAGTCCCTCCTCATATCTGGTCAGCAAGAAAAAGGGGGAGGAAACCGTATTGAAAACATATCCTTCTTCAACGATTGTAAGGGTTGGAATCAGTTTTGGTCCAGAAGATCAGTTTTTGAATAAGTTAGGATTTCTATCAACTTTTTTCCCTATTATGCCAGTTTATAATGTTAATACACGTTTACAACCTGTCTATGCAGGGGACATTGCTGATGCTGTTATTAAGATTGTTGAAAATGAAGAAAATAATGGGGAAATTTACGAGTTGGCAGGTCCTGAAATACTTACTAATCGTGAGTTGATTTCCAAGGTTTTAAAAATAGTTCATCGAAAAAATGATGTAAGCGGGTTATGTCCAGGTTTTATAAAATTAATGGCTTATTTTCTAGAATATATGCCAGGTTCCTTAATGACCGCACGATTGGTTAATTTAATGAAATATGATTCTGTTGCTGGTCACAAGGGTAAAAATTTTGAATCTCTACGTATTGTTCCATCTTCAATTGAAATGATCGCTCCCGCTTATCTATATTGTTACAGGCCTGCTTGCGACTTTGAAGAATTAAAAAAATTACAAAAAGAAGCCTATATTTGAAAAAAAGTTATAAAAGGTCAATAGTACTGTCTTTTTATTAAAAACGGAATAGGATAGAAAGTTTAGGTGTAATCTGCCTTAAATATTAAGGAATTTAATTATGCCTAACCTAATGCTTAAATTTGTTAATTTAGATCAGCAGCAGCCTGAAAAACGTAATGCTGTTGAACGCAAACATGATTTTAACGAGATTTATCGACGCTTTTCAGAGGAACAAGCCAGAATTCAGGCCAGTCGCTGTTCACAATGTGGTATTCCATTTTGTACAACGAAATGTCCATTATCAAATTATATTCCTGATTGGTTGAAACTTACGGCTGAAAATCGTTTGGCAGAAGCTTATGCACTTTCAACTGCAACCAACAGTTTTCCTGAAATCTGTGGGCGCATTTGTCCACAAGATCGTTTGTGTGAAGGCAGTTGCGTAATTGAGGAGGATTACAAAAGTGTTACAATTGGAGCGGTAGAAGCATTTATAACCGATCATGCATTTGATCAGAATTGGGTCACACCTATTATGCCTTTGGAAGAACTATCGCAATCTGTGGGAATTATTGGTGCCGGACCTTGCGGTTTGGCTGCAGCGGTTGTTTTACGAAAAAAAGGATATCAAGTCCATGTATATGATCGCTATGATCGGGCTGGTGGTTTAATGGCTTATGGTATACCTACCTTTAAACTTGAAAAAAATATTGTAACTCGTCGTCAGGAATGGTTAGAGAAATCAAATGTGATTTTCCATTTCAATACAAGTGTCTCAGATAAAACAGCTGAGTATTCCATCGCTTTTGAGGATCTAAGAAATAAACATGATGCGGTATTGATTTCAACGGGAGTTTATAAAAAGAAAGAAGTAAGCCTTTTTGGTTCAAATCTTAATGGAATTGTGCAGGCACTGGATTATCTGATTGATTCTCAAACGCAAAATAACGATAAAAATGAAATGAATGCAAAGGGTAAAAGAGTTGTCGTTATTGGCGGTGGTGATACTGCCATGGATTGCTTAAGAACTGCAATTCGTCAGGGGGCGACCTCGGTTCAATGTTTGTATCGTCGAGATAGGGCAAATATGCCTGGCTCTATGCGAGAGGTAAAAAATGCAGAAGAAGAAGGTGTGGAATTCATTTGGCAGGCAGCTCCAGATGCTTTTGTAGGTGAAGAAAAAGTGGAGGCAATTCGCGCATTAAGAACCGAATTGGGTTTGCCAGATGCTGGTGGTAGACAAAAAATCAGAATTATACCTAACAGTCATTTCACCCTGCAAGCGGATATGGTTATCAAAGCACTTGGATTTGATCCTGAACCATTGACCACCCTGTGGGATAACGACCAATTGGATACAAATGAATCTGGTACCATAAAATTGAATCATCATAGTCGTATGACTTCCTTACCTGGCGTTTTTGCAGGCGGCGATATTGTACGCGGGGCAAGTCTTGTTGTATGGGCTGTCAAGGATGGGCAGGATGTGGCGGAAAAAATTGCCCATTGGCTTGAACAACAAAATAATAAACAGAATGTTTCTGCTGCTTGAAAACAGATATCCAGAATTGAATGGATTCATTACGGTAGGTTAAGAAAATGAATAATTATTCCTTTGTTGAACAAAGAAAAAAGAATGAAGCGATCCTAAAAGATGTTTATTCCACCGAACAAGAACATGATGCTTGTGGTGTAGGATTTGTTGTGGCTCTTGATGGTCAAAAACGCCGAGATGTGGTTGAGGCCGGTTTGGCAGCTTTAAAAGCCTTATGGCATCGTGGCGCTGTTGATGCTGATGGGAAAACAGGAGATGGTGCCGGTATTCATGTTGAAATACCACAGGATTTTTTCTTGCAATCCATTCGTAGTGGTCATCATGCGGTAAAACAGGGGCAGCTGGCTGTAGGAATGATCTTTCTTCCTAAAAATGATTTGGCAAGTCAGGAGCGCTGTCGACAAATTATCGAAACCGAAATTATGGGGTTTGGCTATTCAATTTATGGTTGGCGTCAGGTGCCAATTGATACGAACTGTATCGGTGAAAAAGCGAATGCCACACGTCCTGATATTGAACAGATTCTTGTCATCAATACACATCACCATTCAGAGGATGTTTTTGAACGCAATCTTTATATTATTCGACGGAAAATAGAGAAAAAGGCTGTTGAAAGTCATGTTGATCTTTATATTTGTTCAATGTCCTGCCGTTCGATAATTTATAAGGGCATGTTTTTGGCGGAAAATCTGTCCGATTTTTATCCGGATCTGTTGGATGAACGATTTGTCAGCCGTTTTGTGATTTACCATCAACGTTATTCAACCAATACTTTTCCGACATGGAAACTTGCGCAGCCGTTTAGACGCATTGCCCACAATGGTGAGATAAATACATTATCAGGTAATATAAACTGGATGAAAAGTCACGAAACAAGACTTTCCCATCCGGATTTGGATGCCTATATGACAGATTTGAAACCGGTCATTCAATTCAATGGATCTGATACCGCGGCGTTGGACAATGTATTTGAGCTATTAACGTTTGCGGGTAGGGATGCCCCTACGGTAAAGGCCTTGATGATTCCACCGGCCCTGGGATTGCTGCAGGATATTACCCAGGATGTGAAAGATATGTACAGCTATTCCAACGCGGTAATGGAACCTTGGGATGGACCTGCCGCTTTATGTGGAACCGATGGTAAATGGATTATTGCCGGATTGGATAGAAACGGGTTACGTCCTTTACGTTATACGATAACAGCTAATGATTTGATGATTTTGGGATCAGAAACAGGAATGGTGCATATTCCTGAAGACCAAATTCTTGAAAAAGGCAGATTAGGACCAGGAGAAACAATAGGTTTTGATATGGATAATTGTCTTTTTTATCGCCCTGAAGATATAACACAGCTTCTAGTTAAACGTCATAATTATAGTGATTGGATTACGAATACGCAGCAGATTACTTCCATAGTAAAAGATCAGGATAATGAGCCTGTCTTATTCGCAGAGGATGAATTACGTAAAAGACAGCTTGCTGTTGGAATGAGTATTGAAGACCTTGAAACAGTATTGCAGCCTATGGTTGAAAATTCTGCGGAAGCGATTGGTTCAATGGGCGATGATACTCCCTTGGCGGTACTTAGTGAGTATTATAGAGGATTATCGCATTATTTCCGTCAACGTTTCAGCCAGGTTACCAATCCACCGATTGATAGTCTACGAGAAACCCAAGTCATGACGTTGAGCACTCGTTTGGGAAATTTGGGTAATATCTTGGATCAGTCTTCCGAACAGTGTCAGTTATTACGTCTAAGCAGTCCGGTTTTGACGAGCAGTGAATTTATAGCATTGAAACAATATTGCGGTAAAACCGGGTGCAGTATTGATTGTAACTATAAGGTCAATGATGGTGAAAAAGGGCTTCGTCAAGCATTGGCAAGAATTTGCAGTGAAGCTGAAGAAGCTGTTCGATGTGGGTGTACACATATATTCCTTAGTGATGACAAGCAAGATAGGGATTATGCCAATATTCCAATGATTTTGGCAACGGCTGCCGTACATACTCATCTTGTTCGTCAATCCCTGAGAACCTTCACTTCTGTTAACGTGCAGGCGGCAGATTGTCTTGATGTGCACTCTATTGCGGTTTTAATCGGGGTTGGAGCTACGACAGTCAATGCTTATCTTGCTCAGGAATGTATAGCGGATCGTCATAAAAAAGGGCTTTTTGGAAATATTACATTAAGACAGGCTGTTCAAAACTATTGTAAAGCCGTAGATAAAGGCTTGTTGAAAATTATGTCCAAGATGGGAATTTCTGTGGTTTCTTCTTATCGAGGTGGATATAATTTTGAAGCGATTGGCCTGTCCCGGGCATTGGTTGCTGAATTTTTTCCGGGAATGTCTTCCAGAATTTCAGGGATAGGTTTATCAGGAATTGCACAAAATATAAAAAAGTCCCATCAATTGGCTTGGGATCCCAATGTGAAATTGTTGCCGATCGGTGGGTTTTACAAATGGCGTCAACAAGGTGAGAAACATGCTTTAAGCAGTTCTGTCATTAAACTGATTCAGCAGGCTGTGGAAAAAGACAGTTGGCCATTGTACCAACAATATGTCCATGAAATTCACAGACAACCTCCAATGGCTCTAAGGGATTTATTCGATTTTCAATCGACAAATAAACCGGTCCCTGTTGAATCGGTTGAGAATATTACAAAATTGAGAAAAAGATTGATTTCCCCCGGAATTTCTCTCGGTGCGTTAAGCCCCGAAGCACATGAAACTCTTGCGATTGCCATGAACCGGATTGGAGCCCGTTCAGATTCCGGGGAGGGAGGAGAAGACGCGGTTCGGTACAAACCCCGTGAAAATGGGGATAATGCATCGTCGGCAATTAAACAGGTTGCATCTGGAAGATTTGGGGTAACCGCTGAGTATTTGAATAATTGTCGTGAAATTGAAATCAAGATTGCCCAAGGTGCAAAACCGGGTGAGGGTGGACAATTACCAGGATTTAAGGTTACGGAATTAATTGGTCGTCTTAGACATGCCGTCCCAGGAGTTACTTTAATTTCTCCGCCTCCTCATCATGATATATATTCGATCGAAGATTTGGCGCAACTTATTTATGACCTCAAACAAATTAATCCAGAGGCAACTGTGGGTGTTAAGCTGGTTGCGGCTTCAGGAATTGGAACAATTGCTGCCGGTGTAGCTAAAGCCAAGGCTGATACAATATTGATTTCAGGTCATAATGGCGGAACGGGTGCCTCTCCATTGACTTCCATTAAATATGGTGGAATTCCTTGGGAAATGGGGTTGGCGGAAGCGCATCAGGTGTTGATGTTAAATGGTTTGCGTGACCGGGTGGTTTTACGTGTTGATGGTGGTATCAAGACTGGTCGGGATGTTGTTATTGCTGCCATGCTAGGAGCGGAGGAATTCGGTATTGGTACACTCAGTCTTATAGCAATGGGTTGTATCATGGTTCGTCAATGTCATTCTAATACCTGCCCCGTTGGGGTTTGTACCCAGGATGAAAAATTGCGTGCAAACTTTGTTCAGGATGGGGCTGAACGTGTGATCAATCTGTTTTCTTTCATTGCTGAAGATGTAAGAAACATTCTCGCCACACTTGGATTTACATCTTTGACAGACATAATCGGGCGAACAGATCTGTTACGTCAGGTTTTACGTGGTGCATCTTATCTGGATGATTTGGATCTGAATCCATTATTGGCACGAGTGGATCCGGGGATGCATGCTGGTTATTGTGTTCGTGAAGGGCGTAATGAGGTGCCTGAAACATTGGATGCACAAATGATTGTTGATGCTCAGCCATTATTCGAACATGGTGAAAAAATGCAATTGCGATATAATGTTTATAATACATATCGAGCAATTGGAACAAAAATTTCATCAATGATAACCCGTCGGTTTGGTATGAAAGGATTGGCGCCGGATCATCTGACTGTTCGTCTTAATGGATCAGCAGGCCAATCGTTGGGTGCGTTTGCAGTTCAGGGCTTGAAGCTTGAGGTTTTTGGGGATTCCAATGATTATGTCGGGAAAGGGTTGTCAGGAGCCACCATTATTGTGCGTCCTGTACCAGAAACAAAACTTGTTTCAAATCATAATGTGATTGTTGGTAATACAGTCTTATATGGTGCAACGGCCGGATATCTATTTGCGGCCGGAAAGGCAGGTGAGCGTTTTGCGGTTCGCAATTCGGGTGCCACGGCTGTGGTTGAGGGATGCGGTGCCAATGGATGTGAATATATGACTGGGGGAACAGTGATCATTCTGGGTGAAATAGGTCCTAATTTCGGGGCCGGTTTCACAGGTGGAATGGCCTTTGTCTACGATCCCCACCAACAGTTTGAACGTCGTGTCAATGCGTCAACTTTGCGATGGCAGCGTGTGATTGATAAAAAATGGGAAGACAAGATCAAAAACCTTATTGAAAAGCATATTGAAGAAACAAAAAGCCGATATGCTGCGCATCTTTTACATGAATGGCAGAATACAATAAAACATTTTTGGCATATTGTTCCCACAGAATATGCTCGAGTTATAAATTTTGAATTTAATGAAGATATTTTAAAAGAAACTGCATAATTTAGAACGATATTACATCAAATTATGGATGGGCGATAGGATCAATTTCATAAAAATTTATCCTATTTTCAAAGATTTTATCATTTTATTTTAATGAAAATATGTTAATTATAATGCAGTAAAGCTTTCATAACGGTCTAAGATGAATTCTATATTTTTTTACGAGGAATTTTTTTAGTTATATTGACTTAAGTTGATATCCCATCCGTATTAGGCTTGATATATAAAATAATTCTAATTTTGTTTATAGCGGAGAGACATCAATATGCCAGTTACAGGCCTGGCCACTGTTTTATTAGCGACAGCTATATTATTGGTCATTGTAAGCGCCGTTCAGCCGTTGGCAAAACGGCTGGAATTATCTGAAACTGTAATACTGGCTATTGTTGGGGTTGTTCTTGGTGGAACAGCTGATTTGATTTTACACAGCTCCCACATACATGTTTTTGATACAGCCGCTGAAATATTACTTGATTTTCCAATAAACAGCGAAGGTTTTTTGTTAATATTCCTGCCCATATTGGTTTTTCAGGCGGCATTGGCTATTGATGTGCGTCGTTTGGCCCATGAAATCGGCACGGTTCTTTTATTGGCCATTGTTGCGGTCATTGTCTCTACTGCCACTATAGGTCTGGCCTTATATCCTTTTTCGGGTATGCCTCTGACGGTTTGTCTGCTGGTTGGAGCGATCGTTGCAACGACGGATCCCTCTGCTGTTGCAGGCATATTCAGAGAAATTGGGGCGGCAACTCGTCTTACCCGTTTGGTTGAAGGCGAAGCTTTATTGAATGATGCTGCAGCAATTTCCATTTTTTCGACTTTGGTTGCCGCTATTATTGCGCATAAAGAGGTACATTTATTTAGTTCAGCTCTAGCAATTTTTCTTTCTTTTGTCGGGGCATTGATTGCAGGATTTTTCTTTGCACGTTGCGCTTTGTGGATGATTGTAAGTTTGGGTTCAAATACAGGTCGATCTGCGGAAATTACTTTAACGGTTGCCTTACCATATATTTCCTATATTGTCTGTGATGACTTGTTGCATTGTTCCGGTGTTGTGGCAGCGGCAGCGGCAGGATTGACCTTATCCGCTTATGGTCCCTCGACATTTAGACCTCAAACATGGCGATTTTTGAATGAGTTATGGCAACAAATAATATTTTGGGCAGGATCGCTATTATTTGTGTTGGCTTCTATGCTTGTCCCCCGTTTATTGATTGGTATGACAAAATGGGATTTTATTCTTATTTTATTGGCGACAATTGCCGGGTTGCTGGCACGTGCAATGGTTATTTTTGGGATGTTGCCTTTACTTGCAGCTACAAAACTTTCACTTCCAGTGCCGACGCCATTTAAAGCGACAATGGTATGGGGTGGATTAAGAGGTGCCATTACACTGGCCCTTGCATTGGCGGTAACAGAAAATGAATTGATACCAACACCGATTTCCCAGTTTGTAGGTATTGTTGCAACGGGTTTTGTATTGTTTACCTTATTGGTTAACGGAACAACATTAAGGGCGGTGGTAATTTATTTCCGGTTAAATGAACTTACACCCATTGACCAGGCTGTGCGCCACCAGATTCTAGGAATTGGATTGGGTAATGTTAAGGACAAGGCTCGTCGCGTGGCAAATGAATTTGGATTTTCAAATGTCATTACCAATTATACGCTTGAAGAGATTGACCGTCGTATTAATGAGGAAAGAGAAGCAAATAGTTTTGATACAATGTTGACTGATCGTCAACGTATTTCACTGGCTTTGATTACAATAGCTGCACAAGAGCGGTCAATTTTACTGGATCTTTTCCGTATGCAGGGTTTGCCACGAAGAGTGATGGAAACTCTTTTGCGTTCAGCGGAAGCTACGTTGGATGGTGCATGGACCGAGGGAAGGTATGGATACGTAAAAGCGATGCAGAAAAGATTGCATCCTCCTTTTCGATTTCGTGTTGCGCAATATATACATCGAAAATTGCATATCGATCGTCCCTTGATGTACTGCATGATGGAACGGTTTGAAATATTGCTGGTATCCCGATTTGTATCGATTTCCTTAACACGTTTTATGAAAAGGCGTATAGAGCCGACATTGGGTGTGCGAATTGCCGAAATTGTTTCAGAAGTTCTGGATAGGCAAAATCGTATGTTGGATGATGCGCTGGAAATTATGCGCATTCATTACCAGGGATATATTGAAGCTCTTGAATCAAGGTTTTTGAAATTGGTCACTCTCAGATTAGAAAGTGATGAATATAACAGTCTTTGGGCTGAGTCTTTGGTTAGTGATGAGCTTTATTCCGAATTGGAAAAAAATGTTGAAAAGCGTTTTGAACGTTATAATCGCCGCCTAAAATTCAATCTCAAAAGTGGATTGGAAGAGCGCGTGAAGGAATTGCCATGTTTACGCGGTGTGCCACAGGCTGTTTTATATGATATAAGTATGTCTATGTCGGTCTATTTTGTATTTCCGAGTGAAAAAATCCTTCATCGTAAACAGAAGGTTAAAAATGTCTATTTTGTCAGTAGCGGATTATTTGAAACACATTCTGCAAGTAAAAGTCTAACATATGGGATTGGTGATATTCTTGGTGCATCAGAACTTATTGCGGGTAAAAGAATTTATGCAAATTATCGTGCATTGAGGTTTGGATATTTATTGGTGATGCCAGCCGATGTATTTAAACGGTTAATTCAAGATTATCCGATTGTGGCCTATAATCTTTCAAAAATTGACGAGGCAAAAGATCGCCCCAATTCCCAGGATGACGATTTCATGATGTTGGGATATACACGACGTATAGCCAATAAGGAAAAACAGTTGATGTTGGGGTATGAGTCCAAGGAAATCAATAATTTAAAAAATGAGGGTAACATTGAAAATAATGATAAACAAAATAAAAACTGATAATTTATTCTTTTTGAATTAAAAATAGAACAGCAATCAGAACCAGATATGATTTCCATCACAGTTAATAAAAAGAAAATAGAACTGGATGTTCCATTAGATATGCCATTACTTTGGGTTTTGCGGGATATTGTTGGATTAACGGGTACGAAATATGGATGTGGTATTGGTTTATGCGGATCATGCACCGTTCATCTAGATGGTAAAGCTGTAAGATCTTGCTCCATTCCTGTTGGTGATATCGGGAATAGGGAGATAGTTACTATCGAGGGGGTTGGGGAAGACTCAATATTTCAAAAATTATTGGCGGCCTGGAAAGAGACGGAACCAACGCAGTGTGGTTATTGTCAACCTGGTCAGATTATGACGGCTTTAGCCTTGTTAAAAGAAAATGATAAACCTGATAAAAACGAGATTATAGAAGCTATGACAGGTCATATCTGTCGATGTGGAACATATCAACGTATTTATAAAGCTATTCAAATTGCTGCAGGTATAATGGATGAAGCATAAAAAAATTTCCCGTCGTGTTTTTTTGGGAAAAACGGGTGCTTTGCTTTTTGGGTTCATGTTACCTGTAGGGGTCAAGGCGCAAAATGATCAGTTAGAGAAAGATTCAGATTTTTCCGAGCGAAAAAACAAAAAACAACAATATTTAAATGCTTTCATAAAAATAAAAGCAAATAATGAAATCACTTTTTTTATACCCGATATTGAAATAGGGCAAGGGATTTTAACGGCTGCCTCAATGATTTTGGCCGAGGAATTGGATGTTGATTTAAAATCGGTTTCAGTTGAAACCAAAATGATTGAAAATGAACAAATAAAAAATATGAAACCAAATGAGGATTTAAATCTGACCTATGGTTCAGGTTCTGTTGCAAAAGATTGGTTCCCTCTCAGACAGGGTGCGGCCGAATTACGAATGATGCTTTTACAAACAGCAGCTGCGGAATTGAATATAGATAAAGGACGATGTCATACTGAAAATGGATATGTTATTTGCCCTGATAATCAAACATTCTCGTACGGAATGTTAATTTCAAAAATTATGACACTTGATATTCCAGAATCTGTTCAATTTAAAAATAGATTAGATTATAAAATTATTGGCAAACCACAACCAAGGATTGATACGGATAAAAAAATTAAAGGTCAGTCTGTTTATGGTATGGATATTAAACTTTCCGGGATGAAAACGGGTTATATTATCAGCTCCCCGATCGAAGGGGATCAAATCCACCAAATTGATGATAGACAGGCCAAAAATGTTCCTGGAATCCAGGATATTTTAAAAAATGAAAAATCAATATGTATTATTGCTGATAATTTTTGGCATGCCCTGAAAGCGGCTGAATGTCTCGTGGTAAAATGGCATGGTGATGAAAATATTCAACTGAATACATCAATGATTTATGAGAATTTAAAAAAGGGTATATCAAAACCCTCCACTATGCTTTTTCATAATAAAAATGCTTCAGTATCAGTTGAAATGGAAAATGAAAAAAAACTGTTTCAATGGGATTTTTTTCAGCCTATGCTTTTGCATGCGGCATTGGAACCTATAAATTGCACAATATATTTTTACGACAATCAATGTGAGTTATGGATAGGTTCCCAAGCTCCATCAGTGTTAAAGGAGCATATTGCTGAAAAATTTCATCTTTGTAAAGAAAATGTAATTCTTCATTATAATGAAATTGGCGGTAGCTTTGGTCGTAGATTGGACCAAAAATACATTCTTGATGCAGCTGAATTCGCACGACAGGTTTCATATCCGGTAAATTTTATATGGTCAAGGGAAGCCGACTTTCAAAATGATGCGTTACGTCCTCCATATTATGACCAGTTAAAGATAGGCGTAAATAACAAATTGGCGATTACCTCTGTTCATCATAAAATGATGACTTTTATTGACGATACAGACAAGAGGAATCCATCCAGTCCGAATTACCTTTTGGGGTTGGATACAATGCCTTATCATATTCATGACTATAAGTTTGAATATTCTGTATGTGACGCTCCGAAATTGAATTTCGGATCTGGAAAGGGTAGAGAGGCAACTCGTAATGTTTTTGTATTGGAAAACATGATTAACAATCTGGCATTATATACACGTATGGATCCGATCGAATACCGTAAAACTTTGGGTCTTGATGATCGTGCAAAAGCAGTTGTTGATTTGTTATTGCAAAATGTCGAATGGAATAAATTTCAATTTGGAGGCATTCGGCAAGGTTTCGCCATGGCACATGTATTTGGCAGTTATATCGCTCTAATTATAGAAGCTGAAATTACAACCAGTTCAGTCATTCTTATACATCGTGCTGATGTGGCGGTTGATTGTGGTCTTATTGTAAATCCAGAACAAGTTTGTGCGCAAATTGAGGGTTCAGTTGTTTTTGGATTAAGTGACGCCTTGTATGGCGAAGTGCAAATAGAAAACGGACAAATTAAACAGCGGAATTATAATCAATATCGAGTATTGAGAATGAATGATATGCCTAATGTCAAGGTTCATATGGTTAACAGTAATGAATCGCCGTCAGGGGTAGGTGAATTGGGAACAATAGTGGCAGCACCAGCACTGGGCCATGCCTTGGGATTGATTCAGGGTAAATTTTTTCATTCATTGCCTTTGGCGAAGCAGGTATTTCAGCATAAATAAGAATTTTCATGATTAAATTCATCAATTCCTTAATTTTTTTTAAGAAAAATTATCGTTTATTCATAATTTTATGTATCAATTTTTCCAGCTCATCATTTGGCATATTGATCGGTCAGGCAGCTGATGTGAAGAATGACCAAATGGATAAAGGAGAGTATCTTTTTCACGCATCAGGTTGTGAAAGTTGTCATACAGCTGATCATGGACCAAGACTAGCAGGGGGAAAACCTTTTTATATATCCAAACAGGGAACTGTTTATTCTTCAAATATTACCTCAGATGTGAAAACAGGAATTCAGCGTTATACAGATGATGAATTTATAAGTGCATTACAAAAAGGAATTGGTCATAAAGGAAAATATTTGTATCCCATAATGCCCTATACTGCCTATCGTGCCATGAGTCGTGATGAAATATTGGCAATCAGACGTTATCTTGAAAAACAACCTGCAATTGAAAATAAAGTTCCTGATAAAGAAATGGCTTTTCCCTACAATATGCGGTGGGCCATTCGTTTTTGGCAGATCATAAATTATACGGGCAAGCATTTTGAGTATAACAATCAGAAATCACAATCATGGAACCGGGGAAAATTTTTGACTGAAGGACCAGGTCATTGTTCATATTGTCATACTCCTGAAAATTGGTCCAATGGTCGCTTTGTTGTAAAAGATTATGCAGGGGGCGGTCATAAGGGATGGACAGCATATAATATTACCGCTGACGAGGATACGGGAATTGGTTCATGGAGTGACACTGATTTGGAAAAATATTTATCCCGGGGATATGTTTCAGGTCATGGAGCTGCATCCGGTCCTATGGCAGATGTTATAAATACGCAACTATCTTATTTAACACCCCAAGACATTCATGCAATTGTAATTTATCTACGTTCTTTACGTCCCATGGAAAAGCAACAAGGAGCAGCCAAGATATCTGTTGAAGAATTGGAGGTTACTGAACAAAGTCATAGTCATGGAAGCCATCTTTATTCTTCTGTTTGTTCAAATTGCCATCTGGAAAATGGTCAAGGAAGACAAGGGGAATATGAAAGCCTTTGGGGTTCGAGAACAGCAACGATAACGGGTGGAAATAATCTTGTTAAGGTTATTTTAGAAGGATCCATCCTTAAAGATCCTAAGCTGGGTAATTATATGATGTCTTCTTTCAAGGATGTTTTCAATGATCAGGATATTGCAGATATTGCCAATTATGTTATTTCCCATTTCGGGGGAAGAAACGGGCATGTAACCGCTGAACAGGTTAGAAAAGAAAGGGCACTGTTAAATAAAGAATAAATAGTGTAAATTAAAATATTATTCATTTTTATTCATTAATTCTAATATCTCTTTAGCTGCTTCATAAGAGGGTGGTTGATGATGTGGTGCTTTTAAAGCGTTTAGAATTTGAATAAAAGCTTCTTTTTGTTTTTGAACCATATTTTTATCATCTAAAAATTCGATAACCTTCTTAGCCAATTTTACGGGATTACAGTTTTCTTGCAAGAGTTCAGGTACAACCTCTTTTTGGGCTAGAAGATTAACCATTGCTACAAAAGGAACCTGAATCATGTGTCTGGCAATCATTGCCGTGATGGGATGGACCCTATAAGTTACGATCATGGGTATATGGGCCAATGCAAGTTCCAAGGTTGTAGTTCCGGATTTTGTCAGGGCAATTTGTGCTGCTGCATAGGCATTATATTTATCCTTTTTTTCATGAATAACCAGTGGTTTTACAGGCCAGTCTTCAATGATTTTTTCAACATAATGTCTGGCGAGCGGAGAGGTGGGTAACACGGCAATGAGTTCTGGTTTTGTTTGTTTTAATAAAATTAAAGTTTTTTTGAATACGGGCATAAGCTTCGGCAATTCTGACCGACGACTGCCAGGCATTAAAAGTAAAATCGGTTGAAGTGGATCTATATGATGTTCAAAGCGAAAATCATCGGCATTTGCAGGATGAATTTCTGTCTCGATAATGGGATTGCCAACAAATTGGGCTTTTATTCCATGTTTTAAAAAAAAATTTTTTTCGAAAGGAAAAAGGCAAAGAAGTTTTTCCCATAGTCCAGGAAATTTTTTTACTCTATTTTCATGCCATGCCCAAACCTGGGGCGCAACATAATGAACTCTAGGAATTGATAAAGATTGGACTTTTTTTAATAATCGTAAAGAAAAACCGGGACTATCAATTGTTACAATGATATCTGGATGAATTGTTTCAATATGTTTGACAGCTTGGTTAAGGCGTTTTGACAAGGTCCATATTTTGGGAAGGACTTCAACCAATCCCATCACGGCAAGATCATGCATGGGAAAAAGGATTTCCATTCCCTGTTCTTGCATTCTTGGCCCCCCAACACCTAAAAACTGCAGATCGGGGTTAATATGACGCAAAGCTTTAATTAGTTTTGCTCCCAATTCATCACCACTGGTTTCACCAGCCAAGATCCATATTATTGGCGGATTTTCTGATTTGTTCATTATTTATGTTTATTTTGATATAATTTTTCAGGATTAATCAGGGGACGGCTTATTTCATTGATAGATCCGTTTTGCCACGCATTATAGAAGCAACTTTTACGACCGGTATGGCATGCCACGCCTTTCTGATCGACAAAAAGCAGCAGTGTGTCGCCATCACAATCAAAAAGGAAATTCACCAATTTTTGTGTCTGACCTGAAGTCTCACCTTTATGCCATAATTTTTTACGGCTGCGAGAATAATAACAGACCTGACCAGTGGAAATAGTTTCAATAATTGCTTCCTGATTCATCCATGCCATCATTAAAACTTCCTTACTATCAAATTGTTGGGCAATAGCTGGAACCAGACCATCCTGATTGAATTTTATCTTGGCCAATAATTCATTGAAATTGGAACTGTGCATTATAATTTTTTTTCGTTGTTAAAACCATATTGTTAGAATACAGTTTGTTCATTGAGAATATCCATCTTAATTATCATTTAATTAATTAAATAATAAATAGTTTAGAACTAAACTGTTTTAAATTGCCAATTTATATATTATTTAATTTGGATTGAAAGAATAAGGGTTTGCATGACGGTATCTTCAATCAGGAAAATTCTGTTTATCACCTCTACCCGATTGGGAGACGCCGTAATTTCAACCGGAATACTTGATTATTTGTTACAAACCTATCCACAAGCAAAGTTTACAATTGCTTGCGGACCAGTGGCTGCTGGTCTTTTCGATGCAATGCCAAGGCGTGACAAGACATTGGTAATGAATAAATACCGTTTTGATTTTCATTGGTTATTATTATGGTCACAATGTGTGATGCAATCCTGGGATTTGGTGATTGACCTTCGTGGTTCAGGAATAGGCTATTTTTTAAGAACAAAAAAAAAATGCATTGTACATGGTGGAAGGATTAAGGAACATCGTGTGCGTTATTTGGCCAAGTCATTATCATTGTCCTATACACCTTTACCAGTAGTATGGATTGATGAAAAAAATAAAAAAATGGCTGCAGAAAAATTGCCTGCCGACCATTATATTGCCTTGGCACCAACTGCAAATTGGATTGGCAAGATTTGGCCAATCGAACGGTTTATTCAAGTGGCAAAAAAACTTTTGGTTTTTAATAAAAATTATGAATTCGTTCTTTTTTATGGGCCAGGAAGTCAAGAGTTTAATCTTGTGGATCCATTGAAAAGGAGCAGTTTGCCAGTTATAGATAGTGGTGGTCAAAATACTTTAACAGAAGTTGCCGCTTTATTATCACGTTGTAAAGGTTTTATAGGTAATGATTCAGGTTTGATGCATTTGGCCGCCGCTTGTCAAATTCCTGTACTTGGTTTGTTTGGACCAAGTAAATTGTCAGAATATGAGCCAGCCGGGAACTATGCCCAAGGATTGTCAGCGTCAGGTGGAAATGGAATGGCAAATATGGAAAACTTAACGGTTGATGAAGTTTATAATGCTTTTCAGAATCTTTTGGAAACCTATAATAAACAAGATAGACAAAATGATTAAAATGTAATTTAGGAATAAGTTTTGTAAATATGAGCAATCCATCAAATTTCCGTATTGCACACATTATGGCGGGAGCGGTTAATGGTGGGGCAGAATTGTTTTTCGAGCGATTATGTATTGCCCAGCATCTTCAAAAATTGTCTGTATTACCTATTATACGGAAAAATTCCGATCGTAAACGGAAATTTACCGAAGTTGGTTTATTCTCCCATGAATTACGATTCGGTGGGTTGTTGGATCTTTCAACGAAGTATGAACTAAAAAGAATTCTAAAGGATTTTTCACCAAGAGTAGCGGTGGCTTGGATGAATAGGGCGGCCTCTTTTATGCCAAGGGGTGATTGGATAAATGTGGGACGTTTAGGCGGGTTTTATGATTTAAAATATTACAGGCAATGTGATCATCTGGTTGGTAATACCAAAGGAATTGTAGAATGGATCAAAAACCAAGGATGGCCGGAAAATCGTGTTCATCATGTTCCCAATTTTGCAAGAACATTTCTCGATGCATGTGCAAGGCGTCCCTCTTATATTCCCAATAACGCACCGTTTTTACTGGCGTTGGGTAGACTGCATGTTAATAAAGGATTTGATATCCTTATAAAGGCGATGCCTAATCTTGCAAATACCCATTTGCTTATAGCTGGGGAAGGTGAGGAGCGTCAGAAGCTTGAAAATTTGGCAAGATTCTTAAAGGTTCAAGATCGTGTCCATATGCCGGGTTGGATTGGGGATATATCAGGTATTATCCAGGCTTGCGATATTCTGGTTTGCTCCTCTCGTCATGAACCTTTGGGTAATATAGTTCTAGAAGGTTTTTCCGCGACTAAACCGGTAGTCGCGTTGGCTGCGCAAGGACCTGTTGAATTGATAGACAATGGGAAAAATGGTCTCCTAACCCCTCTGGAAGATGAAACAGCCTTATCAAAGGCTATCGCGTCCTTGACAAATGATGCGGCATTATCTCAAAGAATTGCAATTGCAGGACGTCAAAAATTCGAAAGGGAATTTAGTCAGGCGACTGTTTTACAAAAATGGTATGAATTTTTAACGAGAATTGAGAAAATCTGATGTGCGGAATAGCAGGAATTGCCTTGAAAGATGGCCACAGCATTTCTGAACATCAAAAAAAGATCTTATTGGAGGCTTTGCATCACCGGGGTCCTGATGGAAACGGATCATGGGAAAATAGTCATGTTGTTTTGTTGCATTCGCGTCTTTCCATTATTGATATAGAAGGGGGAAAACAACCTCTATCCAATGACAGTCAACAAGTTTTGATTGCAAATGGTGAAATATATAACAGTCCCGAATTACGCCATCTTTTTAAGAATTATATTTTTAAAACGGGAAGCGATTGTGAGGTAATCCTTCCCTTATGGCAGAAATTTCATGCCGATTATGTGAATTCCCTACGTGGCATGTATGGAGTTGCCATGGTTGACATAGATGAAAAAACGCTTGTTTTAAGCCGTGATCCCTTTGGTATAAAACCTTTATACTATGCTAGTGTAGAACAGGGTGTTGTATTTGCTTCTGAAGCGCAAGCAATTATCAAGGCAGGTTTTGTTAGGCATGATGATATAAATCAGTCTGCAGTCGATACATTGTTGCAATTGCAATTCATACCGGGCTATAAAACAATCTATAATAATATTTATCGGATTTTACCTGGTGAAACCCTGATAATCCGAAATGGTGAAATTATTCATCGGCAAACACAGTCTTGTTTTCCAAAAACAAGGTCTATGATTACAGATGAGAAAAAAGCTTTAAATCAGCTTGATAGTCTTTTGGAAGATTCGATTCGTATTCATGAACGTTCTGATGTGCCATTCGGACTTTTTCTATCAAGTGGTGTCGATAGCTCAATTATATTGAAAATGATGCAGCGTCTGGGACGAATTAATCGTCTTCATGCCTGGACAGCCCGTTTTGAGATAAATAATGATTCTGGCTATGTTAAGGATGAAGCATTACAGGCGGCATTATTGGCAAGGGAAATAGGTATTCAACATCATTGCGTCACCATAAATCAGCAGGATGTTTTCAGACATTTACCTAAAATTATTGCTTGTATGGATGATCCTGTTGCCGATTATGCAATTATCCCAACATGGTTTCTTGCAAATGAGGCCAGATCCATAGTTAAGGTTATTTTATCTGGTGAGGGTGGTGATGAATTATTTGCAGGTTATGGACGATATCGTAAAGCAGCAAAATCTGTTTGGCTAGGCGGTAAAAGACTTTATCGCAAGGGTATTTTTGAACGAGACAATTTTTTCCTTCATTCCGTTTCCAGCGGATGGCAAGATTATTTCAGATTACAATATAAATTGCAGGATAAAAATGATTCACGCCTAAAAAATGCTCAAAAAATTGATATGAATGATTGGTTACCCAATGATCTTCTAATCAAGCTTGATCGTTGTCTCATGGCTCATTCTATTGAGGGAAGAGTCCCATTTCTGGATAAAAAAATTGCAGCATTCGCCTTCAATCTTGAAGATCATTTGAAAATAAGAAATGGCCAAGGGAAATGGATATTACGCAAATGGCTTGAATGGCAGTTTCCTCTAGCACAACCTTTTGCCAAAAAATCTGGATTTAGTGTTCCAATTGGTTTGTGGATCGAACAGCACGCCAATAAATTGGCCCAGGCGGTTTTTAGTCAGACAGATATTGGTAACAAAATTTCCTTATCAAATGTGAGATCTTTATTTGAAAAGGCATCTGGACGCAAGGAACGATTTATGGCTTGGAATATTCTATTTTATGCAATATGGCATCAGGTGCATATTGTTGGGAAAAATCCGCTGGGAAATGTTTTAGAAGTTTTAATGGATTGATAAAGGATTTTGCTTGTGCATTACGATCTGATAATTAAAAATGGTAATTGTGTTTTACCATGGGGACAATATGAAACCGGTATTGGTGTAATCAAAGGGCGTATTCAATCCCTGTCTGTTCAATCAAGTGATGCTGCCGAAAAGATTATTGATGCGAAGGGTCTTTATGTTCTTCCAGGTTTGATGGATTGTCATGTGCATTTTCGCGAACCGGGAAATGATATGGTTGAAACAATTGAAACCGGGACAAAAGCGGCAGCGATGGGTGGATTGACCACTGTTTTTGATATGCCCAATACAAATCCTCCCACAGCGGATAAGGAAATGATCATATGGAAACAAGAAAGGGCAAGGGAGACAAGCTGGGTTAATTTTGGATTTTACGTTGGTGCCACAAGGGAAAATACGCAAAACCTATCCAAGCTCGAAACGATGAGAGGGGTGTGTGGTATCAAGGTTTACGCCGGCTCTTCAACCGGTTCCTTAATGGTGGAAGATGATGAAAGTCTTGAAAATATCATGCGGTATGGTCATCGCCGAGTATGTTATCATGCCGAGGATGAATATCGTTTACAGACTAGGAAAAAGTTATTCTGTGAGGGTATGCCTTACGAAAATCATCGTTTGTGGCGTGATGAAGAATGTGCATTTCTTGGAACACGACGTATCATAAAATTAGCCCGTAAAACAGGTCGACCCGCGCATATCTTGCATACAACGACCCAGGAAGAACTTGAATGGTTGGTTGATTATAAAGATATCGCAACCGTTGAAGTGCTAGGAAATCATCTAACCCAAATCGCACCGGAATGTTATGAACGGTTAGGAGGTTTGGCGGTGATGAATCCTCCTATCCGTGATAAAAGACACTATGATGCGTGCTGGAGAGGGATTGAGAATGGTGTGGTTGATATCGTTTCCTCGGATCATGCGCCCCATGATCCAGAAGTCAAGGCAAAACCATGGCTATGCTGTCCATCAGGAATGCTGGGTGTACAGACTCTCGTGCCACTCATGTTGAATCATGTAAATGAGGGACGATTATCGCTTGGTCGTTTGGTCGATTTAATGGCATCTAATCCGGCAAGAATATATGGCATGCCTACAAAAGGACGAATTCAGGTCGGTTATGATGCGGATTTCACCCTGGTTGATATGAAAACAAATCGTCGTATCACCAATGACTGGATCGTTTCACCTGCAGGTTGGACACCTTATGATCAAATGGAAGTGACAGGATGGCCTGTTGCAACAATCGTAAAAGGTAAAATCGTGATGCAGGATAATGAAATTTGTGGGAAACCTGACGGAGATTTGGTAGATTTTCTACCATGAGTCTGCATCATATCTAACTTTATCATCGAAAGGAAATATCCGATGAAAAAATTCATTTTGACCGCTATGATTGGATTTTCTCCAATACCCGGCGTGGCTGCTTTTGCACAGGACTGGACTGCATCCTGTGGCAATGAACCCAAGTCACCAGTGATAAACGTAAGCAATGTTACCAAATACAATGCCAGTGTTGAGCAGTTTAATAATTATAACAAGGCTGTTCATGTGTATTATGCATGTATTTCAAAACAGGCGCATGCAAAACAGGTTGCCATTAGCCAAAAAGCAAAAAATGAAATGGAATCGATCCAAAAAGTTAGCGCTGAAATGAATGCTAGAATTACTGCCAATCTTACTAAAATGCGTGCCACGATTGTCGATGGAAGTAAAAAATTAAAAAATGCAACAGGTGGAAAATAAAAAAACTGCCAAATTCAAGTCATAATAAACGCACAAAGGAGAAACTGTAAGTGTCAGAAGACCTGTTTAAAGAAATAGATGAAGAATTACGGACAGAAAAACTGCATTATTTCATGAGACGTTATGCTAAATTGGCAATAGTTGTTATTATTGCTGTTCTGGCCGTATTTGGTCTTTTACAGTTTAATCATTGGCAAAAGCATAAGAAAATTGTAAATGCATCAAATTCTTATATGCAGGTCATGCAAAAAACAGTACAGTTATCTCCTCAATCCAAAGATGATAAGATGGTTGACCAGATCATTGGTGAATTTAATCATATATCCAATCATTCTCCCCAATCTATACGGGCATTGGCACAATTAAAACAAGCATCATTACTACTGGATCAGGGAAAGCTTAAAGAGGCATCCGCAATTTGGGAAGCATTGAGATTTGATAAAACTGCATCGCCTGATTTTCGTAATCTGGCTAATTTATTGTGGATTGAAAACCATCTTGATAATGTAGATTCAGGTGAATTACATAATCGTATCAGAGAATTGTTGGATCACAAGACTCCCTGGTATGCTTTGGCACGAGAGTGTGAGGCGATTTTGGATCTTAAAACTGGTAAAGTTATAGAGGCGAAACAGGTTTTTGGACGTTTATCTACGGATATGAATGCCAGTCCAGAACTACGGAAAAGGGCAAATGTGATGTTGCAGGTTATTGCAGCGAATAAAAGGGTTTAACGATGCAAGATATTCTACCTATAAAAAAGAAATTTTCACGTCGATCGATTCTTGCGACAACCGCAACTGGAATGGCCTTGGCAGCTTGCGGGCATAAGGATAATAAACCTGTTATTATTGGTAAACGAATAGACGTTTTTAGTACTGGTGCCGGACTGATGGTCGATCATAGTGATAAAACTCCAATCACTATTCCAGCACCTGTTATTGACGAGAAATGGATGCTTGAGGGAAGAACGGCTGATCATGCCTCAATTCACAGTGCGATGGGTGGCGTGCGTAGAATGTGGAGTTGCAGTATCGGATCAGGAAATTCCGAACCAAGCCCTTTATCCTATATTGCGCTGGGATCAAAAGGCCAAGGCATCATCAATACAACTCCGGTTATAGATGGCAATCATTTTTTCACAATGGATGCTGTGGGTAAGGTAACTGCGTTTGATTGGCAATCACGTAAGTTGCTATGGCGGCTAAATCCCAAAAAGAAAAAGTCAAGATCAAGTAATTTGGGAGGTGGTATTGGATTAACCGAGGATGCTTTATATATTGTGGATGGCGTGGCCGAAACTTTGAGGGTGGATCGGGAAACGGGAAAGGTTGTATGGCGTGTGGATGTTGGTACACCTGGTCGTTCCGCACCAACAATCGTAAACCAGTTATTGTTTTTTGGCACCATTGATGGACGGTTATTTTGTTTGGATACAAAAACGGGAAATCAGTTATGGTCCTATAGTACAGGCAGTGTTCAAACAAAATTATTTGGTCAGCCAGCACCAGCCTATTCAGAAGGCATTCTTGTCGCAGGCTTTGGATCAGGAGATTTGATTGCGTTGCGGGCAAATACCGGGGAGCAGATTTGGACTGATACGCTGGGTCGAAATGGCCGTAATGCTTTTGTGGATTTTGCGGCAATCAGTGCGCTTCCTGTAATTGCTGATGGTACGGTATATGCTATAAGTATCGGCTCAATCTTGGTGGCACTGGATTTAAGGTCTGGTCGACGTATTTGGGAACGTGAAGTTTCAGGTCAAAATTCAATGGTTGTTATTGGCGATTGGTTATTTGTTCTTTCCCTTGATCAGCAACTGGCTTGTCTTGACCGTGTAACGGGTCGGGTTCGTTGGGTCACTCAACTGAGACGTTTCAAGAATATGGAAAAATATAAAGATCCCATTGCTTGGTATGGTCCTGTATTGGCAGGCGGACAACTTATCTGTATCAGTGATTTTAACGATATTGGACTGGTAACCTTCAATCCGGCATCAGGTAAAATAACCAATATTGTTAAAACAGGTATAACACCCGCTCTAGCTCCGGTGGTTGTAAATGAGCGTTTGCTGATCCTGGGGCAAGATGGTAAATTAACTGCTTTTGGTTAGGAAATAAAATACGTGACATTGGCTAAACACAAATTGCCTGTTATTGTGATCGCGGGTCGTCCTAATGTCGGTAAATCGACATTATTCAATCGGCTGGCGGGAAGACGCTTTGCAATTGTAAGCGATCATCCGGGGGTGACACGAGATCGGAAATCAGTTGACATTCTTCTAAACGATCGCCCCGTTACCTTAATTGATACGGCTGGATGGGAAGAGGATGATCCCGAAACTGTTCATGGTCGTATGCGTATATCCTCCGAACGGGCGGTTGATATGGCAGATGTGATTCTTTTTTGTGTTGATGCCAGAATGGGTGTAACACCTGTTGATGAACATTTTGCTCAATGGTTGAGAAAACAGGGGCGTAAAATTCTTTTGGTTGTGAATAAGGCCGAAGGTCATTCCGGAAATGTAGCCGCCTTGGAAATGTATAAATTTGGTTTGGGGGAACCCATTCCTGTTTCTGCAGAGCATGGTGAAGGTATCATGGATCTTGTAGACCGGATTGAGGTGGAGCTTCCAATTGAACAGTTCCAGGATAATTCGGCATTAAATATATCATTGGAAAACTCTGAAGATAAACCATTGAGATTGGCAATTGTGGGACGTCCCAATGCCGGCAAATCAACTTTGATCAATCAATTGATAGGGGAGCAGCGTGTAATCACCGGGCCGGAAGCTGGATTAACGCGGGATTCAATTTCAGTATCCTTTCATGATGAAAAAGGGGAAATTGAATTGGTTGATACCGCCGGATTGAGGAGAAAAGCCAGAATTGATGAGACACTTGAAAAAATGTCTGTCTCTGCCAGTATTGAAGCCCTTAAAATGGCCGAAGTGGTTGTATTGGTTATTGATGCTGAATTGGGTATTCATGAACAGGATTTACAAATTGCCCGTCTAATTGAAAGAGAAGGACGCTGTTGCGTTATTGCGCTTAATAAGTGGGATATTTTAAAGGATAGGGTGGCTACCCGCCAGACTATAAGAGATAGAATTGAGATGTCGCTTTCACAAATGCATGGCATTCCTATCATTGCTTTTTCAGCTCTTACAGGTCGAGGGGTTCATAAATTAATACCCGCGGTTCGAAAAGCCTATGATGTTTGGAACAAACGTATTCCGACAGGGGAATTGAACCGTTGGTTTGAAGAGGCTATTTTGAGGCATGCCCCTCCCATGATTGATGGACGCAGATTAAAATTACGTTACATCACGCAAGCCAAGGCCCGACCACCAACCTTCATATTATTTGGAACTAGAACTTCAAAACTTCCCCTGGATTATCAGAGATATTTGATGAACGGTTTGCGTGAAATTTTTGATATGCCTGGAACGCCAATCCGTTTGCAATTCAGAGATAGCAAGAATCCATATATTCATGAAAAACAATGAAACTCAAAAAACACAATTTTAAAATTATTTTGTAATAAATATAAAAAATCTTCATACTTTTGCCTAAAACTTTGATAAAATTGAACTAAGTGATAAAAGAGTCCAAACCTTTTATTGCTTTTCAATAAAGAAAGGATGGCTTTTTATGTTTAATAAGAAAATGTTAACTTCTTTGGTTGTTGCCGGCGGTCTAAGCCTTGGCAGTATGGTATCCGCAATGGCCCAACCTGTTGGAATGGCACCTCCACCTCCACCTCCCGGTGGCATATTTGGGCCTGCGGTTGGTCCATTGGGATACATGTTCGAAAATCTTAATCTTAGCGCCGAACAACAGGCAAAAGCCAAGGTAATCGTCGATAGTGCTCGATTAAAGGAAGAAACCACTCGTCAGCAAGTTGAGGCTGTACATAGAGATATGGCAAATGCTTTATTGGCACCTGGTAAAGTAACAAAAGGAAATCTTGATCCATTTGTGGATAAATTGGAAAAACTTCACAGAGAAACTGCTGAAAATCATACCAAGACATTACTTGCCCTTCGTAACATTTTGACGCCAGACCAGTTGGTTCAGTTAAAAGCGCGTATTATCAAGATGAAGGATATTCATGGTCAAATGCAGTTATTGCGTGGACAGATGCGTCAAACAGCAACAAATGGAACCGCAGCACCAATGGTTGCTCCTAACCAAGTTCAATAATAATCAATAATTAGCTGAAGCTTTTTATAAGAAGCATGGTGACAGATAGAATTGAACAACATGCTTCTTATTAAACGATTATTCAATTGACAACCAATTAAAAATCAGGTTAATTCTATTTTCTAGATTAAGAAACGTTACCTCACGAAGGCTCGTGCAGTAACGCGCTATTTATTGTGTAAATGTAAGGAAAAAACGTGTTTAACCGTTTATCTGGTAAACTTTCTGGCGTATTTGACGGACTTTCGAAACGGGGGGCATTGTCTCAGGAAGACGTTAATGAGGCCATGCGTGAGATCCGTTTGGCAATGCTTGATGCCGACGTTGCTTTGCCTGTCGTCAAGGAATTTGTTAAAAAGGTTCAGGAAAAATCTGTTGGTCAGGAAGTCTTGCACAATATTTCACCTGGTCAGGCAATTGCCAAAATTGTAAATGATGCATTGATTGATGCATTGGGTGGATCAGGTGCTGTACCTCTTGTATTGAATGCTGCGCCACCTGTTCCTTATTTGATGGTGGGTTTGCAAGGATCTGGTAAAACCACGACTTCGGCAAAGATTGCATATTTCCTAAATCGTCGTGAACGCAAGAAAATATTGCTTGCCAGTTTGGATACCTATCGTCCTGCCGCCCAATTGCAATTGCAGCAATTGGCCAATCAGATACGCGTAACTGCATTACCAATTATCGAGGGACAAAATCCATTGCAAATTGCCAAACGGGCCATGGAGATCGGTCGTTTAGAGGGATATGATATTGTTATCCTGGATACAGCTGGACGTTTGGCGATTGATGATGTTTTGATGCAGGAGGTTCAAAATATCAGAGATGCGGTTCAGCCTGTTGAAACCCTTCTTGTCGTTGATGCTATGACAGGGCAAGATGCGGTTAACACAGCCAAGCATTTCAATGAGAAAGTTGGGATTACGGGTGTTGTTATGACCCGTATGGATGGGGATGCACGAGGTGGTGCCGCATTATCAATGCGGGCAATTACTGGCGCCCCAATCAAGCTGGTTGGTATGGGTGAAAAGGTTGATGCATTACAGGAATTCTATCCCGAACGTGTCGCCAGCCGTATTCTGGGATTGGGAGATATAGCGGGGCTGGTTGAAAAAGCTTCTGAAACTCTCGATACAGAGGAAAATGAACGTCTTGCCAAGAAGATGCTCAAGGGAAAATTTGATTTGAATGATTATTCGACTCAAATTTCACAGATAAATAAAATGGGATCAATTTCCAACATTATGGACATGATCCCAGGTATGGGAAAAGTTAAAGAAAAACTTGGCAATAAAGAGATAGACACCTCGATTCTTAAACGTCATCAGGCCATTATTTCATCAATGACTAAGGCCGAACGCAAAAAGCCTGATATTATTAAGGCATCTCGTAAAAAAAGGATTGCGGCAGGATCGGGGACAACAGTTCAGGAAGTCAATCGGTTGTTAAAACAATATGATCAGATGGCTTCCATGATGAAGCGGTTTAACAAGCTGGGCGTTAAAGGTTTAATGCGACAGGGGTTATCTGCTCTTTTACCTAAAGGAATGACGCCTCCACCTGGTGGTGGGATGATGCGTTAGTTTCTTTCATTAATGGCTAGAATCTGGAGAAAAAGAATCAATGAGCCTTAAAATCCGTTTATCCCGTTCAGGGTCAAAAAAACGTCCATACTATCACATAGTTATTGCTGATAGCCGTTCACCTCGGGATGGACGTTTTATTGAAAAAGTGGGTTCTTATAATCCCATGCTTCCTTCCGATCATGCTGAAAGAGTTCGTTTGTTTAATGAACGGATTAGTTATTGGTTGACAAAAGGGGTACAGGCAACCGATCGTGTTGCACGTTTTTTGGCAAATGCTGGTTTGGCGGAAAAATTTGTCTATAACGAACAGCCTCAGAAGTCTGCGCCGAAGAAAAAGGCCCAGGAACGTGCTGAAGCCGCAGCTAAGAAAAAAGAAGAAGCTGAAGCTGAGGCTTAATTGTTGATTATTGAATAAGGTTGCCCCTTTGATGAAAAGACAGTTGGTTCATGTTGCAACGATCGGGAAACCCCATGGCGTTAACGGGCTGGTAAGGGTTTATTCGTATCTGGAAAAGGCAACAGATCTACAAAATTACAAGGAACTGATTGATAATCATGGGGAGCGCTGGTCTTTAATCTGGAAAAATGAACCAATTGCCATCCTTTATGATGGAAATAAAAATCCTGTTGATTCCAGAACAAATGCCGAACATCTGACAAACCGTAAGTTATACGTAACAAGAGATTCTTTTTCAGATTTGGAAGAAGAGGAATTCTATTTGGTAGATTTAATTGGTTTGCAGGCTCGTGTTCAGAAAATCAATCAGCAAAAGGAAGCGTTTGGTATCATTGATCATGTCCATGATTATGGTGCGGGTACCAGTCTTGAAATCAAACTGGATTCTAAAGAAATCATTATTGTTCCTTTTACAAAGCAATGTGTACCGGTAATTGATCTTGAAGCGGGATGGGTAAAAATCTGTTTACCTCATTTTATTGAGGTTTCACCTAATGAAGGTAATAAGGGAAATGTGTTGGCAGATTGAATTGTTGACTTTATTTCCTGAGATGTTTCCCGGCTTTTTGGAATTTTCCCTGGCGGGCAAAGCATTAAAAGAGGAAAAATGGACTTTGAAAACGCATGATTTGCGTCAGTTTGGTCATGGCAAACATAAGGCTGTTGATGATACGCCGTTTGGTGGTGGGGCAGGAATGGTTATTCGAGTGGATATACTTGATGCTGCCTTACAGGCTACTTTACCGCAGGATGATCGTCCAGTTGTTTATTTTTCGCCGCGAGGACGTGTATTGCAACAAAAAGATATTCTGCGGTTTGTATCAGGGAGTGGTTTATATTGTATTTGTGGTCGCTATGAGGGGATTGATGATCGGATATTTCAAAAATATTCAATAGAGGAGATTTCTATTGGAGACTACATTCTTTCTGGTGGTGAGCCTGCCGCACTTGTTTTAATGGATGCCTGCATACGTCTGTTACCTGGTGTTATGGGATCTGATACCAGTGGGGAAGAAGAAAGTTTTTCTGAAGGTCTTTTGGAATATCCGCATTATACGAAACCTGCCAAGTGGCAGGGATATGACGTGCCCGAGATTTTACTTTCAGGACATCATGGGGAAATTGCTGCATGGCGTCAAGAACAGGCTGAAATGGTGACCAGAATGCGCAGACCAGATTTGTGGGACAGTTACCAGCGTAACAGTAACCTTAAAAATAATGACTGAATTTATATATTGTTAAAGGAAAAGATGATGGATATTATTCAAAAATATGAGGTTGACGAAATTGCTCGTTTAACAGCAGATCGTGCCATTCCTGAATTTTTCCCTGGGGATACAGTACGAGTTGATGTTCGTGTTGTTGAAGGGGAACGTAAACGTGTTCAGGCTTATGAGGGTGTCGTAATTGCACGTTCAAATAAGGGACTAAATAGTAATTTTACCGTTCGTAAAATTTCAAATGGTGAAGGAGTGGAACGTGTATTTCCTCTTTATTCTCCAACAATTTCTGCGATTACGGTTGTCCGTCATGGTCATGTTCGTCGTGCAAAACTATATTATTTGCGTGGTCGTAGCGGTAAGTCAGCCCGTATTGCAGAACGTAATCGCGATGTTAATAAAAAAACAGAATCTGTTTAACAGGTTGAACTGATTTTTTATTTTATATTCTGATAATTTATAAAAATTATCAGAATAAATTATTTTAGTTTCTTGATATTTTGGATATATAAACTTATTGAATATAAAATTTTAAAAGGATAAAAAAATGAAAGCTCGTACTTTGTTTGATAAGTTGTGGGATAGTCACGTGGTAAAACAACTTCCAAATGGTACGGCACTCCTTTATATTGACCGTCACTTAATTCATGAGGTTACTAGCCCGCAGGCATTTGAAGGGTTACGGTTGGCTGGACGTAAAATTCACAGTCCGGAAGCGATGATGGCAGTTATTGATCACAATGTTCCCACAACAGATCGGGATAAACCGATGGAGGAAGGAGAAAGTCGTCATCAGATAGAAGTTTTAGAGAAAAATGTTAGGGAATTCGGTGTCCCATTCATTCCATTAAAATCTGCCCGTCAGGGGATCGTCCATGTTGTTGGACCCGAGGAAGGGATAACATTACCAGGTATGACTATTGTTTGTGGTGACAGTCATACTTCTACCCATGGTGCATTTGGTTCGCTTGCTTTTGGTATCGGAACTTCGGAAGTTGAACATGTGATGGCAACCCAAACTTTGCTACAAAAACCAGCCAAAAATTTTAAGATTAATATTGAAGGTAAATTAAAACCAGGTGTAAGTGCGAAAGATATTATTCTTGCTGTTATAGGAAGAATTGGTACAGCTGGTGGAACAGAACATGTAATAGAATTTACTGGTTCAGCGGTAAGAAATCTTGATATGGCGGGGCGGATGACCTTGTGCAACATGGCTATTGAAGCTGGTGCCAGAGCCGGGATCATAGCACCTGATGAAGTTACTTTTGAGTATATTAAGGGGCGTCCATTTGCACCAAAAGGGAAAAATTTTGATGACGCTGTAGCTTACTGGAAAAGTTTGGCTTCTGATAATGGGGCGTATTATGATAAAGTTGTTAATATAGACGTCAACAATCTTGATCCTATGGTAACATGGGGAACTAGTCCAGAAGATGTGATATCTATTAAAGATAAAGTGCCAGATCCAGAAAAATTGAGGGATGAATCTCAACGTAAAAGAAAAAAACGCATGTTGAACTATATGGATTTGAAAGTTGGTCAACCGATTGCCGGTACAAAAATTGACGCTGTTTTTATAGGCTCTTGTACAAATAGTCGTATAGAAGATTTTCGAGCTGCGGCATATATTCTTAAAGGGCATAAAATTGCAGATCATGTCTGGGGACTGGCTGTACCCGGGTCTGGATTAATTAAGAAACAAGCTGAATCCGAAGGATTGGATAAAATATTCAAAGAGGCAGGTTTTGAATGGCGTGAAGCTGGTTGTTCCATGTGTTTGGCAATGAATCCAGATCGTTTGGAACCAGGACAAAGGTGTGCCTCCACTTCCAATCGTAATTTTGAAGGTCGTCAAGGTCCTGGCAGTAGAACACATTTAGTATCTCCAGCCATGGCTGCCGCTGCTGCAATCAAAGGTGAATTAACGGATGTAAGGGATATGATGTGATGGAAAAATTTGACAGTTTGACAGCAATTGCGGCTCCATTACCCGAAGAAAATATTGATACTGATAAAATAATACCGGCTCGTTTTCTCAAAACGACCAAAAGAAGTGGTTTGGGTAAATTCGCTTTCTATTCTTGGCGTTATGATGATAATGGAAATGAACGAAATGATTTTATACTTAATCGTGACCCGTATCGTCAGGCGAAAATTTTAATCAGTTATGAAAATTTTGGTTGTGGTTCGTCTAGGGAACACGCGCCTTGGGCTTTGCTTGATTTTGGAATACGATGTGTAATTGCACCTTCCTTTGCGGATATTTTTTTTAATAATGCATTTAAAAACGGAATATTGCCGATAAAGGTGTCCAGGGAAATTTGTGAACAATTGGTTGAGGATACCAAAATGGGAGCAAATGCTCGTATAACGGTTGATTTGGTACATCAAGAAATTATACGACCTGATGGTGAAAAAATTAAATTTGAAATTGACCCATTACGCCGTCAATTGCTTTTGGAAGGTTTGGATGATATTGGTCAAACCATGCAACATGTTGAATCAATTAAAAATTTTGAAAAAAACAGAAAGGAAAAGCAACCCTGGTTTCCTGAGATAATAATTGATGAACATAATATATAATTAATTCTATTCATAAATGGTTCATTTATTTAACTGAGCCATTTTTTATATTTAATTAATCACAAAACTAGGCATTAGTCTTTAGATTGAATTATTTTATAAGAAAAAATATTTGTCTAAAATTAATTATACAATTTTTTTTGCAAACTCATTCTTAATAATAAATACCAATGTATAAATCAGGTCAAAAATTATTTTTTCAAAATTAAAACTTTTTTAATTAGGTTATGTAATAGATAATTACATTTTCTTTGTTAAAACTAATAAAGTTAAAAAAAACAATATTTTTAATTATTTTTATTATTGCGAGAATTTTTATGACAAAAGAAAAAAAAATTTTGGTTTTGCCAGGGGACGGGATTGGTCCAGAAATCATGGAACAGGCTGTAAAAGTACTTGAGTGGGCAGATAAAAACTCGACGTTATCTTTCAAGCTTGAATATGAAGTGGTTGGAGGTGCATCCATAGATCAAAATGGAATACCATTAACTCAAAAGGTTATTGAAAAAGCAAAAAAAGCTGATGCGGTTCTTTTTGGAGCTGTTGGTGGACCGAAGTGGAATAATATTGATTTTAATAATCGACCTGAATTAGGGATTATTGGTTTACGTAAAGAACTTGGCTTATTTGCCAATTTACGTTCAGCGATTGTTTTTGATTCTCTGATTGAGGCCAGTTCAGTTAAACCTGAGATCATTAAGGGTTTGGATTTAATGATTGTTCGCGAAAGCACAGGAGGCGTTTATTTTGGTTCTCCCAGAGGAATTGAAACATTACCTGACGGAACCCGTAAGGGAATCAATACAGAAGTTTATACAAGTAAAGAAATCGAAAGAATTGCCCGTGTAGCTTTTGAGTTGGCTCGTCAACGCCAAAATTATGTTTGTTCTGTTGATAAATGTAATGTGATGGAAAGCGGTCTTTTATGGAAGGAAGTGGTGACAGAGATTCACCAAAAAGAGTATCCAGATGTCAATTTATCTCATATGTTAGCAGATAATTGTGCAATGCAATTGGTCCGTCAACCCTCACAATTTGATGTTATTCTGACCAGCAATCTTTTTGGGGATATTCTGTCAGATTTGGCTGCAATGCTGACGGGAAGTTTGGGTATGTTGCCTTCAGCCACACTAGGGGAGAAACAGTCAAATGGGGTTATTCCAGCATTGTATGAACCAATTCATGGCAGTGCTCCAGACATAGCTGGACAAGGAAAAGCCAACCCCTTGGCACAAATTCTTTCTTTGGCGATGATGTTGAAATATTCATTTAATGAACAACAAAATTCACGGAAAATCGTAAATGCATGTAAATTAATATTAAACCAAAATTATCGTACACCGGATATTATGAGTATGGGAAAAAAAGAGGTAAACACGCAAGAGATGGGAAAACTTATTCTTGATCATTTAAATGGAAAAAATTAAAAATATTGAATATAAAGTTTTTAACATAACTTTTGAAAAATTATTATTCATTGGATGAATAAGATCAATTACAACGATATGTAAGGTTATGTTCAGCATAGGAAATGCTGGTAATCAACATTATCAATATAATATTTTGGGCAAATTTAATTCGTATCTAATATTATTTGCTCAATTTAGATTAATGGATTTTTGGTGATAAGAACTGATATTGTAAAATGTAAATTTACTTTAGAATATATCTTATAAAAGAAATATCATTTAATTTCTTTTATAAGAATAAAACTTTTGTGGATTAAAAACCTTCACGTTCCAAACGTTTACGTTCCATTTTACGTGCACGTCTTACAGCTTCTGCAGCCTCACGGGCACGTTGCTCAGAGGGTTTTTCATAATGGCGACGAAGTTTCATTTCACGGAAAATTCCCTCGCGTTGCATTTTCTTTTTTAAAGCTTTCAAAGCTTGATCAACATTATTGTCTCTAACCAAAACCTGCACTTGGCCATCATCTCCTGTTAAAGTTAAAAGTTAAGTAGTAAGGTATATAGTGTATATCAATGTTTATAATTGTTATAAGTTTACCGCAAACATACTCTATTTTATTTAAAAAGAAAATAGATTATTATTGTCTCACGGTTTTCAATTTATATAAAGTTTTTTATTTGTCTCGTTCTATAAATTTTGATTTACCTTTATACAAAGCTGGTGAAGAGTTATTATTTCTGCATGAAGATAAAATTCGATTTATGCAGGATATATTTTTTTTTATCCATCATGAAGCCATGTCTATCGTTGAACCAATATTAGATGAATATAGAATTGGGTTGGCTCATTTTCGATTGATGCAATTTATCTGTCATTATCCTGGGATTTCGGTAGGTGAGCTATGTTCAATGCTTGGAATTACAAAACAAAGTTTGAATCGCGTATTAAGAGAGACGCTTGAACAAGATTTTGTCTATTTTCAGCAAACTCCAACAGATCGCAGGAAAAAAGTGTTATTCTTGACAAAAAAAGGGAAAAAACTAGAGGAGGAACTTTTTAGTCTTCAACGCAAGCAATTTGTTCGCGCTTTTAGAGAGGTTTCCAATAATACATATATAGAAGGATTCCAGCGTATATTATATGGTATGATCAGTAAAAAATCCAAAAAAATGCTAGAAAATCTTACCATTCGTAAAATCAAAGATAAAAATAATGTCGGAAAATAACAAATCACCAAACGAAAAAGATATTTTACATATTTTAGTTATCGATGATGATCCGCGTTTACGCCGGTTGTTACAGCGTTATTTAAGTGAAAATGGTTTCCGGATCAGTGGAGCGGAATCGGCATATGAGGCACGTCAAATGTTAAAGTTTTTGCAACCTGATGCATTGGTACTGGATGTTACAATGCCAGGTGAGGATGGTTTGCAATTGACACATTCCCTTCGGGAGGAAGGCAAGGATATGCCGATCATTCTTTTGACAGCCAGGGGAGAACCGGAAGATCGCATAGCTGGATTGGAAGCTGGTGCAGATGATTATTTGGGAAAACCTTTCGAACCCAAAGAGTTGTTGCTTCGGCTGAAAATTCAGTTTCGCCGATTGACGCAGCCCATTGCAGCGGAAAATATACGTTTAATTCGTCTTGGAAATATGGAGTTTGACCCTGTTCGAAATTTGTTATGCGATAAAAATGGCATTATTCATTTAACAGGAGGGGAGATAGCCTTGTTAAGGGTATTGGCGGCGCAACCTAATGAGATTTTATCCCGTGAGGAAATCGTTCAAAAAATTGGAATGGAGGAAATTGGTGAGCGTGCCGTTGATGTCCAAGTAACAAGGTTACGAAGACGTATTGAGACGGACCCTCGACAACCGCAATTTTTACATACCGTAAGGGGTAAAGGGTATGTTTTAAAACCTGGATATTGAAAAATTAATTAATAACAGAAAATATAATTGTGAAAAATTCATATACGAATTTAAAAATTCCAAATTATTTTATAAATCGTAAATTTATTGTTGAACGCACTGTACGACGAATTTTGCCGCGCTCTTTATTTAGTCGTTCACTTTTGATGATTTTAATTCCATTGATTGTTACGCAAACAATTTCACTGGAATTGTTTTATGGTAATTATCTTAGTACTGTTTCTCGTCGTTTGACAGATACTGTTGGCAGTGAGGTTGAGTTCATCGTCAATCAGTTTAACCAAACTAATTCGAGAATAAAATACAATCAGATTATTGAAGATGCACAAAAATATTTTCAATACTCGATTACCTGGCGCAAAGGTCAAATATTTCTTGGGAACTCAAGAAAAAAATCAAATATTATCGGGCCTGTTGATGAGCTTCTCAATCAAACCCTGACGGATCGACTTGATGAACGGTTTGTTGTTGACTGGTTCAGTGTAAAAGATCAGGTCAAGATATCCATAGAATTAAAACAAAGTGTAGTGGACATTCTAATACCCAAAAAAAAATTAACGGCTGGTAGTGTTTGGCTTTTTATTTTCTGGATTGTGGGAAGTGCCTTGGTTTTGTTTATAATGACTTCTGTTTTTGCATGGATACAGTTCAGGGCCATTCGAAGATTATCCAGATCTGTTGAAAAATTTGGTAAAGGGATTGATCCAGGTAATTTACATCCTGATGGTTCAAGAGAGCTAAGAAATGCAGCAATTGCCTTTAATGTCATGCGTGAAAGAATTTTAAGATATGTCAAACAACGTACTGTTATATTGGCAAGTGTTTCCCATGATTTGAGAACGCCTTTGACCCGATTAAGGCTCAGTTTAGCCATGCTCCCTCAAAAAGGAATGTTTAATGCTGAGGAACAGGTTCAGGATATCTTGGAAATGATTACCGACATTGAGGAAATGGAACAAATGATTTCTGCTTATCTTTCCTTTGCAAGGGGTGAAGGAACGGAAGAACCGATTTTAACAGATGTTTCTCAGTTAATTAAAGATTGTGTTGCAGCAGCATCTCGGGCTGATACACGATTTTTGTCAGTTGAAATTGATCATGACCTGCCAGATTTGATTATTAGACCTCATAGCATACGCCGAGTTTTTTCCAATATTTTAGATAATGCTAAAAGATATGGGGGGGATGTAAAACTAAGGGTTCATATGAAAGGAAAAGGAATACAGTTTATCATCGATGATGACGGTCCAGGAATAGAAATCGAAAGAAGGGAAAGTGTATTCACGCCATTTGAGACAGGTAATAGACAAAAAGGGACCGGATTGGGATTGTCTATTGCGAAAAATATAATTCAGGGACATGGTGGTGATATAAAATTAGAAACCAGCCCATTGGGAGGGCTGAGAGTAATCATATTTATACCCAGATAGTTTTATGGCAATGTATTTCCTGAGCTGCCAGGTCCACCCGTTGTAAGTGGATTGCTTGAGAAAGGACCACCGTTACTGTTCGGTCCGAAGGTACTTCCAAGTCCCATTGCACTTAGTGGAGAGTATTTGCCAATATTTCCTAATAATTGCTGGAAAAAATTAGTTTTTGTTCCAGGAGTTGGAGTTACCTCTGATACCATGCTGACATTTTTAGCGTCTCTTTTACCCAATTCTTGAATTTTTGTTAATGTCCCACTTTCATTAAAATATAAGGAGAGCACTTTTTGTTTTTTTATTCCTGGATAGGAAAGCGGGACAAGATGAGTCATCATCGATATGTAAATCCAGTTATTATTATTAAATGTCGCGTAGGTTGTAGGAGATCCCAAAATGTCGATAACATCTGATTTACTGGTACTGCCAACTTTTAATGCAGAAAGGTCATTTTTTTCAATTATTGTTCCTCTTGGCATTGGAGGGGGGGAGAGAACTGAGCAGGCGGAAAATAATAGGCTGCAAGAGATTAAGGAACCTAAAATAATATTCTTGCTTGTTTTTTGCTTAAATTGAGGACAGGATTTATCTTTAAGAAGGGATACAAGAGGTTTTTTGTTGAAGCTGGAAGGCATAATGAATACATGATCCTCAAGTTAAACGAAAAATTAATCTTATAATTAAAGAGGTATTGTAGTTTAAATTAAACTGCAACAAAAAAAAACATTAGAAAGAAAAAAATGAAAAGCTGTTGCGAGTTTTCAAAAAAAATATTTATCAATCAAATACAAAAAAAAGAATTCAGGATTACCATTGAAGCGGATAAATCAGAAAGAAAGGCTTTGGCTGAGCGGTTTTCAATTCCTGAAATTCTTTCTTTGTCATGTTTTTATAAATTGGCTTATTTTCATGGTGGTCATATAAGGGCGCAGGGAATACTGAAAAGCAGCATAATACAAAATTGTGTTGTTTCCCTAGAGGATTTTCCGGTTGATATCGAAGATGGATTTGAGTTGATTTTTATACCTTTGTCTCAAGTTTCAAGTGAACTGGAGGAGCTGGATGATCCAGATATCATTCCTTATGATAATGACTATATTGACATTGGAGAGGTGACTGCACAGCAACTGGCATTATTACTGGATCCTTATCCTCATAAGCCTAATGTTGAAAAAAAACTGATAATTAAAGAGAAAGATTTGGAAATACAAGGGATAAAACGTAAAAAGGACAGTCCATTTAAAATTTTGGAAAAATTGAAAAAGGGTTAAAAAATTGTTTTTTCATAATATATTTGTATATTAATATTCTTGTTATTTTAATCAATTAAAGTATATTGTTTTTCAAAAGTGTTAGGGAAACCTTGACACGTTTTTTCAAGCTTGCTTAAAAGCCGATATTCTGTTAGACAGGTTGCTTAAATTTGAATGTTCAATCATGTCGAATGAATTTTGGTTATACTGGTTAAATTATTAGATAAATTAGGATAGGAGGGATCCCATGGCTGTTCCAAAGAAGAAAACGTCACCATCACGTCGTGGAATGCGTCGTAGTCATCATGCTTTACGCACTGAGGCTTATGGTGAATGTGCAAATTGTGGTGAACTGAAACGTCCACATCATGTATGTAGCCACTGTGGCTATTATGATGGTCGTGAAGTCGTCGCTGCCGGAGATGCTTTGAAGACCGCAGTACATCAATAAGACTGGAAAGCGTATTATAAATACCGATAACAACATTTTGGTGTTAAGTTTAATGGTTTTTATAAATTGTAACTGTATTTATGACTGCAGAATCAGATATTCAAACGAAGCCTCAATATGATCTTGCGATTGATGCAATGGGGGGGGATCATGCCCCTGAAATTGTTATCAAGGGTCTTGAGATTACAGCCGTTAGACATCCAGAAGCAAAAATACTGTTAATCGGAGATAAAGAAAAATTGTCTCCGTTACTGAAAACATATTCCAAGGCAGCCAGAATATGCGATGTACAGCATACAGACATGGCTGTTCCAATGGAAATGAAACCTACTTCCGCTTTGAAATTGCGAAATTCATCGATGCGTCTTGCCATGCAAAGTGTTGCATCGCAACAAGCCAAAGGGGTTGTTTCTGCCGGAAACAGTGGTGCAATGTTAGCACTGGCGCAGGTTATCGTTAAAACGATGCCTGGTATTGCACGTCCGGCAATGGCTGCGATTACTCCAACAGCTAAGGGTGATATTGTAATGTTGGATTTGGGGGCGAATGTTTCCTGTGACAGTCGAAACTTGGTTGATTTTGCCATAATGGGTAACGCTTTTGCAAAAGCTGTGCTTGGTTTGCCTAAACCCACGATTGGACTTTTAAATGTTGGTTCAGAAGAATTGAAGGGTGATGATCGTCTTAGAAATGCAGCCGAAGTGTTGCGGAACAGTCCTTTGTCCGGACAATTTTATGGTTTTGTAGAGGGACATGATATAACGGCAGGTACAACAGATGTTGTTGTTACAGATGGATTCACTGGAAATATTGCCTTAAAAACAGGTGAGGGTGCCCTCAAACTCGTTTTTCACCTTTTAAAACAAGTTTACAGTTCTGGCTTGCGGGGAAGGTTGGGTTATCTGTTTGTTCGACCCGGATTGGAACGTATGCGCGAGTGGCTGGATCCCAAACGTTATAATGGGGCAATTTTCGTAGGTCTAAACGGGGTTGTTGTGAAATCTCATGGAGGTACGGATGAAGAAGGTTTTGCATATGCCGTGGATGTTGCGATGGATATGATCAGGCACGGATTTTATGAAGAAATCCTTACGGGTTTATCACAGGTAAATCCACAGTAATAGCGGTTATATTAAATTAAAGGGTTTCTATAGGAATGGTTTATCGTTCACAACTTGTTGGATTTGGTGGATATTTACCTAAGCGTATCTTAACAAATGATGATTTGACATTGATGGTAGATACATCTGATGAGTGGATTCGTGAACGTACAGGTATTCGCGAACGTCATATTGTCTCGGAAGGTGAGACATGTGTTTCCATGGCTGTTGAGGCCGCAAGGCAGGCAATTGAATATGCAGGGATGAGTGTGCAGGATATTGATGCAATTATTGTCGCGACTTGTACACCTGACAAAATATTTCCAAGCACTGCGGTTGAAATTCAAAAAGCGCTTGGAATAAAAAAGGCTTTTGGATTTGATGTTTCATCTGCCTGTGCTGGATTTGTATTCGGATTATCAGTTGCAGACAATTTTATTCGTTGTGGACAGGCACAAAATGTATTGCTGATAGGTAGTGAGGTGTATTCTCGAATTCTTGATTGGAAGGATAGAAGGACCTGCGTTTTGTTTGGTGATGGTGCGGGTGCTGTTGTTTTAAGTGCTGTTAACACGGAGACCGAAAGAGGAATTCTTGGATGCTATCTTCATACGGATGGTCAATATGCGGATTTATTATATGTGGAAGGCACACCAGCAAAATTTCAAGATCAATGCTTTTTACGTATGAAAGGACAGGAAGTTTTTCGTCATGCAATAACAAAACTATCCGAGGTTATTGAAGAAGCGCTAAATGATCACAATCTAATATATCGTGATATTGATTGGTTGGTTCCACATCAAGCAAATTTACGGATTATTTCACGTATGGGTGCAAAAATCAAATTACCCCCTGAAAGGGTGATTGTAACTGTTGATCGGCATGCCAACACGTCTGCGGCATCCATACCGTTGGCCTTGAATGAAGCAGTGAGAGATAATCGTATGAAAAAAGGTGATTTAATCGTAATTGAAGCAATAGGAGGCGGTTTAAGTTGGGGGTCTGCATTGGTAAGATTGTAAATATATTTTTAAAAAATTAATTTAAAAATAATACAGAATTTATTTGGTAACACTATTGAATGAATGGTGTTAGACTTGTCATTTCAGTAACGGATTGTAATTATTTTAGACTATGCAAACTTTAACTCGTGCAGGATTAATTGAAAAACTTTATAGTCATATTGGCTTTTCCCGTAGTGAATCAGCTCAATTGCTAGAAACGGTTTTGGAAAAAATCGTTGCAACCTTGGAAAAGGGTGATTCGGTTAAAATTAGTGGATTTGGTACTTTTTCTGTCCGAAGAAAAGGAAACAGAATTGGACGTAATCCTAAAACAGGTGTCGAGGTTGAAATTGAACCCAGATATGTTTTGAGTTTTCGCTCCAGTCAGAAATTGAAAAAAAATGTTAATGAGGGTATGATTAAAAAATCTTCTTGAAAGGATAAATAATGACCCAAGGTAACTCTGCTCAGATTATTAGTCAATCGAATGAAAAAGTAGATTCTGATTCAGAAGATAAAGGAGTTACCAAAAAGGAACCTGGGGCTTTCCGTACTATTAGTGAAGTGGCTGATGAAATTCATGTACCCCAACATGTTCTGCGTTTTTGGGAAACACGTTTTCCTCAGGTACAACCAATAAAACGAAGTGGTGGTCGTCGTTATTACCGTGTTGAAGATGTAACGCTTCTAAAGTATATATCTGAACTTTTATATATCCAAGGATATACGATAAAAGGTGTTCAGCGTCTTTTACAAGAAGAATTATTGAATAATAAAGTTTCGGATAATGAACAATTAAATTTTAAATCGGAATCTGATATATCGATAACAAATGAATCTCAATCCCCAAATGATGATCTGACAAATACAGCTGAAAATAATCAGCAAGATTTACGTAAGGAATTGGAAAAATTGAAAAATGAAAAATCAATGCTGATTGATTCATTAAAAAATGTTTTGGTTGAGTTGCAAGAATTAAGAAAAATAATAGCTGAGGCTTAATTTTATATTGATCCAAATAAAATTGACTGCTATATGGCTGTATAGATTTGACGGGCAGTAGCGCAGTCTGGTAGCGCATCAGTCTGGGGGACTGGGGGTCGTGGGTTCGAATCCCGCCTGCCCGATATTCGTTAATATTTTCTTTTTTCAGCTGTCCAATTATTCCATAACATAATTATGGCGGCCATTATCGCTGGACCGATAAATAAACCAATCATCCCCCAAGATTCCAGCCCTCCCAAAATACCGATTAATACCCATATAAATGGTAATTTTGTTGAGCCACCAATCAAAGCTGGTCTGATAAAATGATCTGCAATAAAAATAATGATGCAGCCAACAATCAGTATAGTTAAAGCGATCAAATAGGAAACTTGAAAAAAAGCGATAAACGCAACTATACCAATGGCAATCAGGGGGCAAAAGGGGATCATTGCAGCCAAGGCTGTCAATATGCCCAACAATGCCGCATGCGGTATATGCAGAAAATAGTATAGGGTTCCGAGAATGATACCCTGTCCTAGCCCGACCAGAACTAGTCCCGAAACTGTTCCATGAACTGATGAGATCATTTGTTGAGCAATTGTTTCCCCTTGTTTGCCAAACAATCGTCTCGAACCTGATTTGCATTGATGAATAATTGATTCTCCATCTTTAAAAATAAAAAATAAGGTTAAAATTGAAAAGAAAAACAGTAAACCTCTATGAAGGATTTGTGATCCTATTTTTTGTGTAACATATACTCCATGACTTAGATGCAAATTGGAAATTAGTGTCGAGGCAGAAGATGGATCTTCAAGGTTTTCTTTCCACCAGTGAATGATATTATTGTTTATAACTGGGATTTTATTAAGCCACTCGGGTGGTGGTAAACCCTCACGACTAATTTTAATGACCCAACTTATGCCTGTTTGCAAATCTTTTGTCGCTTCAAGTGCTATAAAACCCAGGGGAAGAAGAAAAACCAGGGTAATAAAACAGGAAAAAATAAAGGGTAGTATAAAATTAAATCGTTCATAGGGCCATTTTTGCTTGACAGTTTTGTAAAATGGCCAGCATGCTATGGCAAAGATAATTCCCCAAATCAGGGAAAACAAAAAGGCTTTAATGGTATATAGACCAAATAGTATCAATACGATACTTAAACAACTGTGAGCAATAGTTTGATTATGGATTTGCTCTGCCAGTGACAATTGGCGCGAAATTTTTCTATTAATTATATGATCATCTTGGGACACGTTAATTATTCCCCAATATCCGTTATAATTCTTTTTTGATAATGGAAATGACGAAGGCCTGAATGAAGGCGGCCTCTTTTAAGGCTGTATATCGACCTGCAGCTCCCCCGTGCCCTGAATCCATATTTATTTTCAAAAGCAAGGGATTGGACGATGTATTGTGATCTCTTAGTTTTGCAATCCATTTTGATGGTTCCCAATAGGTAACACGGGGATCAGTCAGGCCTCCCATTGCAAGTATGGCAGGATAGTCTTGTTCTTTTATATTATCATAAGGTGAATAACTGGCTATATATTGATATGCTTTTGAATCTTTGAGAGGATTGCCCCATTCTGGCCATTCTGGAGGTGTGAGTGGTAAAGTAATGTCTGACATTGTGTTTAATATGTCTACAAAAGGAACAACGGCAATGATTGCCGCAAAAAGATCAGGGCGTTCATTGGCTATATATCCCATTACCATACCGCCTGCTGATCTTCCGTCAGCAACGATTTTTTTTGGCTGTGTATAATTTTGTTCAACAAGATAATCGGCACAGCAAATAAAATCGGTAAAAGTGTTTATTTTGTTGAAGCGACGCCCCTCCAAAAACCAATTCCAACCTTTTTCTGATCCGCCACGAATATGGGCTATGGCATAAATCCACCCTTGTTCGATATAATTCAGTGCTGTTATGGAAAAAACAGGGTCAATGGCATATCCGTATGATCCGTAACCATAAAGAAGAGTTGGGTTTTTACCGTTTAATTCAATATCTTTACGATAGGTCAAGGTCATGGGAATTTTTTCACCGTCGTTTGCAATAGCCCATATCCTTTTTGATTTGTAAAGGCTTGAATTATAACCGCAAGGAATTTTCTGCTGTTTAATGATTTCTTTTTTACCAGTTGGAATATGAAAACGATTCCAGCAACGTGGAGTTGTAGGAGACTGATAACTGTATCGTAACAATTCTGTATCATATTCAAGCGTTTCATCCAAGGAAAGAAGGTATGCATCTTCATCACCTGAGATAATTTTATTTTCATCGTTTGTATTGGTGATGATTATTTTTGTATTAACCTCATGACGTTCCAATCTTATAAAATAATTTTTAAACGCCTTGAATTCCATTAGGTAAATATCAGGATTATGATTAATCCAATTTTGCCAAATTTTTTTTTCTATTTTATCCTGTATCAAATTATTCGGTATGGGCAATCGCATGAGTTTAAAATTGTATGCATTATCTTCATTTGTATAGATAATAAAATGATTGTTCCAATCTGTTATTTTGTAAAAAACACCTGTTCGTCTTTTTTTAAAACATATTGCTGCATATGTGGGATGTTGTCCCGATATGATCCAGACCTCGCTGGTATCATGATTATTGGCTGTTATATAAATCCACTGATTGGAAAGACTGCGCTCAATATTAATAAAAAAGCCTGAATCTTTCTCTTTATAAACTAGAGTATCTTGAGAAGTGGCTATATGATGTCTGTAAATTGCGGTAGGTCTGCCTTGATCATCGCGATAGACCCAAAATATATACTGACTGCATGGTGAAAAACAGTAAGATCCAGAACAGGGTGAAATAGATTGTGGTAATACATCTCCTGTTTCCAGATTTTTAATTTTTAAATGCCAAATTTCTGAGCCTTGGGTATCTTCAATATAGGCAAAGTATTTATGGTTAGGGCTGTGTGAAACCGAGCTTATTTTATAATAATCAATAGTACTTGCCTGAATATTTGGATCAATAAGCAATTGTTCTCCAAAATCATGAATTGATTTTCGATAAAAACTCTTATGCTCTTTTCCCTCTTCAAATCGTGAATAATATATCCAGCTACCGTCAGGTAGTTCAGGGCTGCTTTCTTTATCAGCCAATTTTGATTTCAAGGAAAGAAAAAGCTTGCTTTGCAACGGTTTAGTCTGCTGCATTATTTTATTAGCATAATTATTTTCCTGTTCAAGATATTGTTTTATCTCTTTTTTTAGTTTTGAAGGATTGGACAAGACTTCCTGCCAATTATCATCTTTTAACCAGGCATAAGGATCAGTTCTTGTAAATCCCAGTTGTTTTATGATTTTCTCTTTTTTTGGTGCTTTTGGCGGAAGAATTGATGACATAAGCTAGAACATTTCCCCATTTTTAAATAATTTGCATAAGAGACAAGACTATCATATTTTATCTGGATTAATGAAATAATTAATTATTAGAAAATTGATGGTTTCATATTGATAATGTAAATTCTGTATATTTTGATAAATAGTTTTGAAAGTAATTTGAATGTCAGAAAAAAAAGTTTTAATTGTTGGTGCCGGTTTTTCCGGTGCTGTGATTGGTCGTATTCTTGCAGAAAATGACTGGAATGTGCATATTATTGATGAACGATCCCATACTGCTGGAAACTCATACTCCGAACGGGACAAAGATACAGGAGTCATGGTACATATTTACGGTCCCCATATATTTCATACAGATAATGAAGACGTATGGAATTTTGTAAATAAATATTCAGAAATGATGCCCTATGTCAATCGTGTGAAGACCACAGTTAAGGGACAGGTTTTTTCATTACCGATTAATCTGCACACGATTAACCAATTTTTCCAGAAAGCATTATCTCCTGATCAAGCAAAAGAACTTATTGCCGAAAAAGGTGATAAGTCAATTAAAGAGCCTGAGACATTTGAAGAACAGGCTTTGAAATTTGTTGGTAAGGAATTATATGAAGCTTTTTTCAAGGGTTATACCCTTAAGCAATGGGGACTGCATCCCTCTGAATTGCCAGCATCTATCTTAAAGCGTTTACCTGTTCGTTTCAATTATGACGATAACTATTTCAGTCACAAATTTCAGGGAATACCAAAAAAGGGCTATACAGATTTGGTCGATAATATTCTTGATCATCCTGGAATTAAAATTTCTTTGAATACAGTTTTTAATAAAGAAAAATCAAAATATTATAAACATGTATTTTATAGTGGTCCATTGGATGGTTATTTCCATCATCAATATGGTCGTTTAGCATATCGCACCCTGGATTTCGAAAGATTCACATATCAGGGAGATTTTCAGGGAACGGCTGTAATGAATTATGGAGAGGAAAGCGTTCCATATACCCGTATAACAGAGCATAAATATTTTGCACCTTGGGAAAGTCATGAAGGCTCGGTTTGTTATAAAGAGTATAGCCGTTTATGTACAGAAAAAGATTTGCCTTACTATCCAATACGTCTTGTAGGTGAAATGAATCAGTTGGATCAATATATAGAATTGGCCGAAAAGGAACCTGATATTACATTTGTTGGACGACTGGGAACCTATCGTTATCTTGATATGGATGTAACCATTGCAGAAGCAATGAAAACAGCAAGATTATTTTTGAAATCCATTGATAATAATGAAAAAATGCCAGTATTTACAGTCAGTATGAAGTAATTCATATTCATATTGCCTAAATCTATCTAAAAAATAATCGCTATTTCAATGTTAAATCGACTTGCTTTAATTTTAGCGATTATAAATTATTCTAATCAAAAATATTTATGGTCAACGGCAATAGTTTATCAATTTTTTTATAATAATTCGTAATTTACGATATCTTTCGTTATTTATAAAATTTACGTAAAATTGTCTAGATTCATAATTTTTTAGAATTTAAAAAATTTTGAAGAATTCGCAACAGCTTTTGTTTGATTTTTTAAAGTGCTCTATATAGGTTCTTTTGAAGACATACATTAACTATATAGTTTTAAAATCGATGAGTGATTCAATAAAATCAAAACAAAATCAATATGTTTTAACACTTTCTTGCCCTGATAAACCAGGTATTGTTTCCGCAATTTCTACAGGATTATTTGAAGCTCAAGCCAATATTGTTGAGTCGCAGCAGCATGATGCTCTTTCGGGTTATTTTTTTATGCGTGTTGTGTTCACCCTAGAGAGCAATAAAAAAAATTATCAATGGTTATATTCCAGATTGGAGGCTATTGCTGCCCAATTTAAAATGACATGGTTCTTGCATGATCGAGAACGTAAAAAACGTGTGTTGTTGATGGTATCAAGATTTGATCATTGTCTGGTTGATCTTTTATATCGATGGAGAATAGGGGAACTGGCAATCGAACCCAGTGCAATTGTTGCAAATTATCCATATGAAGATTATGGTCATATTGATATGCAAGATGTACCATTTTATTATCTTCCTATTCTTAAGGATACCAAAAGGGAACAAGAAACGAAATTGTGGGATATTATTAAGGAAACCCGGACAGAGCTTGTTGTTCTTGCACGCTATATGCAAATTCTGTCTCCTGAAATGGTAAAAAAATTGGCGGGTCAATGTATAAATATACATCATTCCTTTTTACCCGGCTTTAAGGGTGCAAAAGCCTATCATCAGGCTTATGAACGAGGGGTTAAATTGATTGGTGCAACAGCACATTATGTAACCGAGGATCTTGATGAAGGTCCAATTATAGAACAGGACGTTGAACGGGTAAGTCACAATGACACCCCTCATGACCTTATCCGTAAAGGAAGGGATATTGAAAGACGAGTTCTGGCAAAAGCCGTGCGTTATCATATTGAAGACCGTGTTCTTTTAAATGGTTACAAAACCGTTGTATTTTCGGATTGATCAGGGAAATAATTTCCCTCTCAATCCAGTTTTTATGCGATGGGCATACTGAGAATTCTTTGCGATGATGCCCATGCGAATAAAAAGATCGATTAATACAAGATTGACATTAAATTTGAAATCATCTGTTTCGCACACTTGATGGTAAACATCTTCTAATTTTTTTAATTGGAAAGATTCAACCTCTCCATCATTGGGAACCGGTTGAAAATCTTCCGGCAACCATAGATCATAGCAATATAACACATCTCGCCTTAACCCTTCAGGTCTGATCATGCTATAAGTAATCAGTGATTTATATTCCGCATTTATCATGAGGGCGTTCGGAATGCTTGCTTCTTCACGTGCTTCTTTTTCTAGAGTGTTGTTATGGGTAAATCCTGCTGGTATACCTCCCGCGACGATATGATCCAGTTTTTCAGGATCAAGCCGTTTATACTTTGCCCGTTTCGCGATCCACAAATAAATTTGATTTCTTTTCTTAACCAAACCATTGAGATGAACTCCAGTTCCAATCAGTCCAAGATCAGGAATAACGGCACGATCAATTTTTCCAACCGGTTTAGCATATGGTGAGGGATAGACATCAAAAAGTTCATTCATGGAGTGAACCACATTATTTTCAATTAGTTGATTACCCAGCATCTCGATTGAATATGGTGCTGGTAAAGTACAAATATTATTTTCTTCCATAACAACATGATGTTTTTGGAGAGTATCCATAAATGAAGGTCGAACCCATCCTATGATCTGATTATGCGCCTTGAAAGGTAAAAAATCTTTTTGTAACTTGGCGGTGTTACATTTTTTTATATGACGAAATAAATTTTTAAATTCAACAGATTGCATTAAAAATCTCTTATATTGCTTTAATAGTTTTTTTATTTCAAAGTTATCTATTTTTGTATTTTTTCATTTTTAGGGTAAACACTTCATGTATATTGATAAAACAATTACAATCTTTTGAAAATAACATGTCACGATATTCCAAATTTTCCTATGTCGACAAAGAAAGCACTCGTTCTGGATGGTCAACTTTACTAGAGCTCTTGACCTATTTGTGGCCTCGTCAGCATATGACGTTGAAAATTCGCTTTATCTTTGCGATGTTTTTGATGATTGTTGCCAAAATCATAGCCTTGGGCGTTCCTTATCTTTATAGCAAGATTGTGGATTACTTTTCCCAGAATAATCATGAAATAATTTATGTGCCGATTTATCTTATTGTTGGATATGGATTGGTTAGGATTTTTTCCAGCTTATGTTCGGAATTGAAAGACACGGTTTTTGCGCCATTACGATTTCGGGTGATGCGTATAATAACCCTAAAATGCTTCGAGCATGTTCAAAGACTTTCACTAAAATTTCATTTAAATCGACGAACCGGAGCAATTACACGGGCTATTGAGCGGGGTGGTGAGGGAATTGAAACAATTTTGAGAGTGGGTATATTCAGTATCGTTCCAACAGTGATTGAAACCTTGATGGTTCTCGGTGTGATTGCTCATTTGTATAACGGATATTATACACTTGTTGTCTGTCTTGCAATATTAGCCTATTTTTTCTTTACGATTTGGTTTACATCTCGGCGTATCAAGATTCGTCGAAAAATGAATGAAATTAATAATGAAGCCAATAATCGTGCCTTGGACAGTTTGCTGAATTATGAAACTGTTAAATATTTTTGTAATGAAGCCCATGAAATAAGACGATATGATGAAGCATTGGCACATTATGAAAAAGCTTCCATTAAAACACAAATAACGCTCAATATCCTGAATTTTGGTCAATCTTTTATTATAGCCATTGCATTGACATTTATTATGTTAATGGCAGCACGTGACATTGTTAGTTATCATTTTACTGTCGGAAAATTTGTCTTGATTAACACCTATTTGATGCAGCTCTATCAGCCCTTGAATTTTCTTGGCAGTATCTATTCTAATTTGCGAAAATCAATTGTTGATTTGGAAAATATGTTTTCTCTTTTGGCACAGCCAATGGATATCAATAATCAAGAATGCGCCAAATCACTTCCAACTGAATTGGTGAATGCGGGGCCTGCCAAAATTGAATTTAAAGATGTTTTTTTTGGTTATGATCCCTCTCGGGAAATTTTGCATCATGTAAGCTTCCTGGCGGAACCAGCCCAGCAGATTGCCATTGTTGGACCAACAGGGGCTGGGAAATCAACAATTAGCCGTTTGCTGTTCCGTTTTTATGATGTTACAACTGGTGCTGTATTAATCGATAATGAGGATATACGGTCTTATAAACAGGATGATTTGAGAAAGGCCATTGGAGTTGTGCCTCAAGATACGGTTTTGTTTAATGATTCGATTGGTTACAATATTGCTTATGGTAAATTAGGAAGCTCACAAGCAGAAATTGAAAAAGCAGCAAGGCTGGCTCAAATCCATGATTTTATTGTTGGTTTGCCCAAGGGATATCATACTCAGGTGGGAGAAAGAGGCTTAAAACTTTCCGGTGGCGAAAAACAAAGGATAGCTATTGCAAGAACAATATTGAAAAATCCAAGGATTTTAATCCTGGATGAGGCAACAAGCGCGTTGGATAGTCAGACAGAAAAAGAAATACAGCAGGCTCTTTTCCGGGTTTCTCAGGGTAGAACCGTGATTACAATAGCTCATCGTTTATCAACAATTATTCATTCGGACATGATTTTGGTTATGATGGATGGGAAAATATGCGAACAGGGAACTCATGAATTCCTGCTTGCAAAAAATGGTTTTTATGCCAATATGTGGTCTATACAGAGTCAACATTCTGATAAATAGGTTAGAAATAGTGAAAATTTTTAATTTTGAGGTTTAAAATTTGGATTTTTACTTGACTATTTTGTGAATTTTAGTCATAGGGCTAAACTAAGTATTTTTTATTTGCCAAACATTAAGTCTTGGCTTTCACAATCCGAGGATGAAAACAAATGTCTCGCCGTTGCCAAATCACAGGCAAAGGTGTGTTGACAGGAAATAATGTCAGTCACGCCAATAACAAAAACCGTCGCCGTTTCCTGCCTAATCTGCAGGATTATTCCTTAAGGTCCGATATTTTGGGTCAACAAATACATTTACGCGTCACAACGCATGGTCTCCGTACCATTGAACATAATGGCGGTTTAGACAATTTCCTGCTAAATACACCGAATCGTAAGCTTACTGAAGAGGCTTTAGTGATTAAACGCCGTATTCTTCAGGCTCAGGAAAAAAAATCAGCAGTAGCTGCTTAAATTTTTAAAAAATTGATTATCTAGTAATTAAATAACTTCCTTGATTTAATCTTAAGGGAGTTATTTTGAGTTAAAAAAGGAAATTATTCTTTTAATCTTATGATTTGATGAATATATTTTCTGAATATTTTTCTATCGTTTGTGGAGGTTTTACTTTTGTCCGACCATTCTGATCTTTCTAAAATCCGTAATATAGGTATTACCGCGCATATCGATGCGGGTAAAACAACGACAACTGAACGTATTCTATATTATACAGGTGTCTCCCATAAGATTGGTGAGGTCCACGAAGGGAACACCACTACTGACTATATGGCACAGGAACGTGAAAGAGGGATTACCATTACTTCCGCTGCCGTTACCTGTGAATGGAACAAGCATCGTATCAATATTATTGATACTCCGGGCCATATTGACTTTAACATTGAAGTTAACCGTTCATTGCGCGTGCTTGATGGTGCGGTTTTCATTATCGAGGGTGTTGCTGGTGTCCAACCTCAGTCTGAAACGAATTGGCGTTTGGCTGACCGTTACAATGTCCCTCGCATTATTTTCATTAACAAGTTGGATCGTACAGGTGCAAATTTTGAATATGCTTTCAGCACTTTAAAAGATAAGCTGGATATTGTCGCTATCCCTTTACAGCTTCCGATTGGTGCGGAAGAAAATTTAAAGGGTGTTATCGACCTTGTTAATATGAATGCCATTGTATGGGAAGGTGATGATCTTGGTGCCAAATACAATATTGTTGAAATCCCTGCTGAATTAAAGGAAAAAGCAGAAGAGGCACGTCAAAATCTTCTGGACACCGTTTTGGCTGTTGATGATGCGGCTATGGAAGAATATTTTGAAAAAGGTGATGTTTCTGTTGAGGTTTTAAAGAAATGTATTAAAAAAGGTACCATTTCTGGAGAATTTCGTCCGGTTCTTTGCGGTTCTTCTTTCAAGAACAAAGGTGTTCAGCCTTTGTTGGATGCAATTGTTGATTACCTTCCTGCTCCTGACGATGTGGAAGGAATTCGTATTGCACCTCCTGAAGATGAAGAGGTTGATGAAAATAAATTACCAATCATTCCCGTTGATCCAAATGGCAAATTTGCCGGTTTGGCTTTCAAAATCATCAATGATAAATATGGTTCTCTAACTTTCGTGCGTGTTTATCGTGGTATCTTACGTTCTGGTGACACGGTTTTGAACACAACCCATGGTCATAAAGAGCGTATTGGACGTATTTTCCAAATGCACGCTGATAAACGTATAGAAATCAAAGAAGTGCATGCTGGTGATATTGCCGCTTTTGTTGGATTGAAGGATACGAAAACAGGGGATACTTTGGCAGATCCGGCAGATCCGGTTGTTTTGGAGCGCATGCAATTTCCAGTACCTGTTATCGATATTTCTGTCGAACCAAAAACCAAGGAAGCGGTTGAAAAAATGACCCTTGCGCTTCAGAAATTGGCGGCAGAAGATCCATCTCTACAGTTAAAGACGGATCAGGAAACGGGGCAAACAATTCTTTCAGGTATGGGTGAGTTGCATCTTGATATCATCATTGACCGTTTACGTCGTGAATATGGTGTTGATGCGAATATTGGCGCACCACAGGTTGCATATCGTGAAACCATTACTCAGTCTCATACAGAAACCTACACCCATAAAAAACAGTCTGGTGGTGCGGGTCAGTTTGCTGAAGTCAAAATTATTTTCGAACCTACCGAACGAAATGAAGGAATCATATTCGAAAATAAAATTGTTGGCGGTGCGGTTCCCAAGGAATATATTCCAGCTGTTGACAAGGGTATCAGAAACCAGGCATCTACCGGTGTATTAGCAGGATTTCCAACTGTAGACTTTAAATTTACGCTTGTTGATGGTAAATATCATGACGTTGACTCTTCTGCATTGGCGTTCGAGATTGCCGGTAAAGCCTGTTTCCGTGAAGGAATGAAAAAAGCTGGTCCTGTCATTCTTGAACCTATCATGGATGTCGAAATCACTACACCTAATGATCATGTTGGTGATGTTGTTGGTGACTTGAACCGTCGTCGCGGAATGATTCAAAGTCAAGAAACTTCTGGAAGCACTGTCATGGTTCGCGCTTTTGTTCCATTGAAAGAAATGTTTGGCTATATTTCTGATCTTCGTTCAATGACCAAAGGTCGTGCGTCCTTTACAATGCAATTCCATCATTATGATCCAGTTCCCCGTAATGTTGCGGATGAAATTATTAGTCAATCTGCCTAATTTTAAATAACAATTTGATACGATTTAAAGCAGCCTTTTTTATATAAAAGGCTGTTTTTTTGTGAAAATGTATGTGATTAAATAAATATTTTAGGTTTTATTTGTGTAATTTAAAAAATTATATCATAATTAATCTTTATCAAAAAATTTTGAAATTTTATGGGATTTATTAAAATAAATTTATCTTTTTTTAAATTAAGACATCAAAACTAGTGAAAATAAAGTTCAATTAGAACAGTAGATTTATTTTAATACGTTAAGGGTTGCAGGCGATAAGTCAATAAGGTGATTTATGGAAACCTCGTGTTACTATTATTACTTATTTTTCTAAAGTTTAAAATTATATTAATAAAGCTTTGGAGGTAAAGAACGTCAAGAGCGTTACCCTTTTGCCGTTATTGATGAAAATACAGGGAAAGTTTTGGGTACAACTAGTTTTTTTTGGAATTGCCCCTGATCTGCGACGTTTGGAAATTGGTTATACATGGTATGTAAAATCTTTTCAAAGAACTCATGTAAACATAAATTGTAAATATTTATTGCTAGAATATGCTTTTGAAAAATTACAAGCCAACACCGTCGTTTACGAACTGATATTTTTAATTTCAAAAGTCAAAGAGCAATTTAACCACTTGGTGCAAAAAAGGTGGAATTCTACGTGCACATATTCTTAGACAAGATGGTACTTTGTACGATACCATTATTTACACCATAATTTCAAGTGAATGAACAAACGTCAAAGTATATATATACGCTTTGTTAAATAAATTATATTAATGAATATTCACATATTAGAAGTATTATAAATTAGATAAAAATAAGTGAGAGGCAATATTGATATGAGAGTTAAATATTGCCTCATGTCAAATAATATTTTTAATAACTGGTATTCCCTTTATGTTCCATAATTTTTTTATAAATAAAAAGAATGATAACAGCTCCTACAATTGAAAATAATATTCCAGCTTTTTCTCCATCACGATAGAAGTGAAGAAGCTCTCCTAACCAAGTTGCCAAAGCGGAACCGGCAATTCCTAAAAGAACAGTGATAATAAATCCGCCCGGCTGTTTTCCAGGCATAAGTAATTTTGCAATACCACCAATAATAAACCCAACAATAATAGCGCCAATTAAAGAAAACATAAGTTACTCCCTTGAACAAAACTATCTTGTTGTATAGTTTAAACGATTTTTTACTAAAACAATAGATTTATTATTTTCTTTTATTTATCCGAATGCATGTAATCGATGAATGAGAGCGATTGAAATTTCCCTGACCAAATCGAAATTATATTGCATGGGTTTAAATATTTGACGGTCATCCATTGCATATGCACCTTCATTTCTTGGACCTTTTGGTTCATAAAAATATAGATCGGATACATGTTCAGATGCTTGTGGAAAGATATGATTGACGAGCATATGCAAAACCGAGGGTATTTCCAAACACAAGATTTTAATATCCAAATGTTCTCTGTTATAACCGTTAAATGGAGAGAAATATGGAATCTTGGTTGATAACATCCAGATTTTTTCAATTAATGCCAATCGGATAGCATGTAACAAGATTTCCTTATCATCCATGATTGGCGTATTTTTCCAAATTGACAGAAGAATAATATGATCTTTCTGTATGCGATGAAAAGTTGCCTGGGTACTCGACCAGCAATCCAGCCGTTGCAATCCGTTTGCCAGCGCCATATAGGATTCCTGTATCACAGGATTTTCTTCAGTTGCAGCCCGATCTAGCCAGATGCCGGGATCAAGCATATAGATTCCAGCTCTCAAGACAGATGCATCGGAGTGCTTAAGGGCATGAAAGGCAAAATCGAGGGATTGCCTGAACCGTTTGCTGTTTGTCAACATTTCTTCAAATGTATCGGGGTTGGCCGACATTGCGGTACCCAAACCTTGAAGTACATTAGCACACCAACCCAATTGTTGTAGAATTGCATTGTTAGGAATAGCACGCAATTCCCTTGGATGTTTTATGTAACTTCTTCCCGCTGCTGTATCATTTTGGCGAACTGCCGGTCTTGACCCCGTTTGATCAATGAGGGAGGGACCAAATGTGCTTAACAAGGTTCCATATCCCTTATCATTAATCAATTCATTCATGGATGCATTGATCGTTGAAAAAAAATCTGCATTAAAATCTTTTTCATCATAGATGGGATCATGTTCAACCTTATCAAAATCGTAGATATGCTCTGCTATGATACTGATTGTGGCATTGGCCAGCAATTGTGTGCCAAAAAGTAAATATCCGTCTCCACCTTGAAAGGCCGTTTCTTGTCTGCTTCGTATACCAAGTTTATGAAAATATTGCTCAGTAATTTTTGGGGAAAGATATTCCAGACGATCTTGCATGCTGAATGGATGACCACCACGACCGATACTTTCGCCATGTGTATCGAATAAAATAAGTTGAATATTTGATAATTGATATTTAGCCAAAAGTTTTGCAATTTTCTTGCGTAATTTTTCAATCTGATATGTGGCTGCAATTTGACCAATAAATCTGCCGGAATCAGAATACCCAAATTGCAGGCATAACTTGCCTGTTTTTTTCAAGTAATTGCGCCAATGCGGTGATCTCAGGGCTTGTTCAATAATCTTGTCGCCATGATTGAGGGCATAATCTGTTTCAAATAATGGCGAAATCTCGATATTTTTCTCAATCCCAAATAATCTTGCAAGCCAAAGGGCCATAAGTAATGTAAAACCGCTTTCTGTTTCCGCAATTAAAAAGCGAATAGGGGTTTTGCTATCAATATGTTTGAATATCTGGGTTAACAGCATCATTAATATGCTTGCCGAGGCCTTTTCAGTTAGCAAAGCACCGAAATCCACAGGAACAGGGTCAATTTTATCCAATGCTGTATTTATCGTATTAAAAAGTGTTCTTGTATGAGAAGGATTTTCAGGATTACTGGTTATCCCCAATCGTTGACGGGCCATATTATGAATTTGGGTGGAATTAAGTCTAACATGGGAATGTGAAAGACTTAAACCATGAGTGACAAAACCCGCCTTCGCGATCAATAAATCAATAATGAAATTATCATCAACATCGTTTATGGCTTGATCAAAAAGAGGAAGAAGCTGATCGGTTGAAAGAATTGATTCATGACGGTTTTCAATCAATATTCGGGAAAAATTTGAAAATTGATCAGGGTCAGGCTTTAAAGGACAGTTATGGATTTGATCCTTGACATGGTTTAGGGCAATTGCAATAGTATTTTTTAATTGGTCGACACCATTTGGGATGTTGTCTAATTGCTGATATAGACGTTCCAATTGTAATTTTTTCATCTGTAGGCGTATAAGTAAACTATCCCACCAGCCTATGTCGCTTCGGCCATCCGTATCATATCCTACCCAACTGCTCAGTAAAATTGGACTGGGTTTCAGATTAGTCCAATGGTCAGGCCAATATTCCTTTGCTGTCTCAAAAAGGGTATAATTGAACAGATCCAAAGCATTTCGTCCCCTAACAATAGCATTATTTGCAAGTTGAAGTTCCTCTTTCAAATCAGGGGGGGCAGATCGTCTGTGAGTGGTAAAAAAAGGAATATTTGTGTCATCATCTATAGGATGACTGGCCATATCTGCCAAGGCTGTGTAAACCGGATTGGCAAGGGAAAAAGTTGGATGTGCCGTAAAAATTGCGGCAAATTTGGTAGTTTCAACTAATTTCTTGAAATTTTCAAAACTTGCTTCCTTATTTTTTTCGTTTGCGTAATCGGATTGCTGGATTAATTTTTTTAAGACGGTTTCGATACGTTGCCGAATATTATCTTTAGTGGGATTGTAAAGGTATTTCTGCAGATGTTTGGCATGTGACAAAAAAGCGGAATCTCTTAATTTCTGGATTATTTCTTTGAGATTTTCTGTAGTAAGATCATTTGACTCTAATTTTTGGTTAATTTTCTGTGCTAAGGTCAGGACAGGATTTTCTGTTGGTTGGTGATCTTTTTTTGATCTCAATTGATTAGTTAACTGTAGCAGCTCATCAAGTATCTGGGAAGAGGAGTTCGTTGATTCCGTCATGATCCAAAATTATCCATTACTAGTTTCATATAAATAAATCTGTCTTAATATGATTAATTATTATAAAGAGAAATAAAAGGTATAAATTCACGATAACAATAATTACACGAAAAAATGTTGAAGGCGATGAATAAAGTTTCAAGTCCAGATGACCACGTAAAAATAATTTTCCTACGCTATCATCGATTGGCAACTATTTTGCTGTTAATCATGGGATGTATAACTTTATTAGGCTATTATCTGACGACTTATACAGGAATCAAACATAATTTCTGGGTTGAATTGATTTTGGCTGGTAGTCAGGCTGGATTTATCGGTGGATGTGCTGATTGGTTTGCGGTGACGGCATTATTTCGACATCCCATGGGTTTGCCCATTCCTCATACCGCAATTCTACCAAAACAAAAAAAACGTCTAGGATACGGGTTGGGATGGTTTATAGCTCAATATATTTTTACTGAGAAAGACATCACTCTGATTTTGAAAAAAATGGATCTTCCAAGTTTTTTGGGAAAATATTTGGATAAAACAGAGAATATTGAATATCTGAGCAGTATTTTGTTGAAATCTCTTCCTGATTTTCTTGATCGGATTGAAGATGGTCGGATCAGCAACTTAATAACAAAAATTATAAATCGTCTTTTGAGTGGAGAATCAATCTCACCTTTTATCGGTAGAATCATAAGAACAATGCTTGATATCGATCAGCATCAAGACATAATTTCATTCATTTTGGAAATTCTTAAGAAAACGCTTAAAGAAAAGGAATCAAGCCTCAGGGAAATGATTCATAGTCGAGTGGAAGAACAGGGTGGTCGTTTTCTGGGATGGATGATCGGTGATTCAATTGCGACAAAAGTTTTGGTTGCTGTTAATAAGGAAATGGATCGGATAGATCCACATAATGATGTTGTAAGAGAAAAAATCGGCCAGTGGATAAAGGATGAAATTGATAAAATTGAGAATGATCCTGAACGTGTCAAAAATATATCTGAAGCCTTTAGACAAATTGTAAATCATGAAAGTATACAGGAATGGCGTGAAAATCTTTGGAAAAAAATTAGAAAATTTATTCATGATGATGCCAGGAATGAGGAAGGATGGTTTAGGAATGTGATTATTGATTCAATTCATTATTTTTCTGAATTGCTACAAAAAGATCCCAAAATCAGAAAAAAAATAAACAAGGCGATATTGAAACTTATTTCAAGATCATTACCAAATTTTAAGGAGGGGTTGATCCGTTTTACTGAAACTGCTGTTTCACAATGGGACAGTCAAGCGTTGGTTGATCGACTTGAATGTCGAATAGGCAAGGATTTGCAATATATACGGATAAATGGTTCTATTGTAGGATTTTCAATCGGAATAATCTTTTTTTTATTTGTTAAACTGTTTTTTAATCCTTAAACTGTTGTATTATAAAAAAAATAAAAAAAACTTTTAAATCGATAAAAATGGACTTATATAGTCCTATATAATATGTTTTATTTGATCGAATTGATAAATTATGTTGAAACTATCCAAACTTATTGATTATGCAACGATTATTATCATAAGCCTTGATCAATATAAAACTGTTGTCTCTTCATCCACACTTGCTGAGAGAACACATATTCCTGAACCTACTGTTGCTAAGATACTGAAAATGCTAACCAAGGCTTCCTTGACAAAATCTTCGAGAGGACCGGGGAGTGGGTATTATCTATTGAATGAGCTTAGTGAAATTTCCCTTGCTACGGTTGTTAGAATTATTGAGGGACCCATTAAGTTGGTTGATTGTAAAAAGGATGATTGTCGTATTGAGAATGAAGAGTGTATTTTATATGGAAAATGGGAAGTATTGAATTATCAAATAAAAAATGTTTTTGAAACTTTAACTTTGGCGGATTTAAAAAAGAGTTCTGCTAGACTTGACTTAAATAAGAATTAACAAATTCAAGAAACGAACATTTAGAAACAGAGCATATTATGAATAAACATGTCCAAGATGAGGCCTTGTTGAAGCAGCTTAAGACAGATACCTACAAGTGGGGGTTCGAAACGGATATTGAAATGGATATCCTACCCAAGGGACTTGATGAAAATGTTATCCGTTCAATTTCTGCTCGCAAGAATGAGCCTGATTGGATGCTGGAATGGCGTTTGAAAGCCTATCGGATGTGGAAGACCATGGAGGCTCCAACATGGGGTAAGTTCAAACATCCTGAAATTGATTTCCAGGACTTGCATTATTATGCAGCTCCAAAAAAGAAAAAAGGACCAAAGTCTCTGGATGAGGTTGATCCCGAATTGTTAAAAACATATGCAAAATTGGGTATACCCTTAAGAGAACAGGAAATTTTGGCGGGGGTTGAAAAACCGGAAAATGGAGAGACTGTACCTGTTGCCATTGATGCAGTTTTTGATAGTGTCTCTGTTGCCACGACGTTTAAAGAAACTCTTGCGAAAGCGGGTGTGATTTTTTGTCCAATTTCAGAAGCTATACAATCTTATCCAGATTTGGTTAAAAAATATCTTGGTAGTGTGGTGCCACAGGGAGATAATTTTTATTCAGCCTTGAATTCCGCTGTTTTTACGGATGGTTCATTTGTATATGTTCCGAAAGGTGTGAAATGCCCTATGGAACTTTCAACCTATTTTCGTATAAATGCAAAAAATACCGGACAATTTGAACGTACGCTCATTATTGCTGATGATGCTTCTACAGTATCATATTTAGAGGGATGCACAGCTCCTCAACGGGATGAGAATCAATTGCATGCTGCTGTTGTAGAACTTGTGGCTATGAGTGAGGCTTTTATAAAATATTCCACAGTCCAAAACTGGTATCCGGGTGATAAAAATGGTAAGGGTGGAATTTACAATTTTGTTACCAAGCGTGGTGCTTGCCGTGGTGTACGGTCACGTATCTCATGGACACAGGTTGAAACCGGATCGGCAATTACCTGGAAATATCCTTCCTGCATTTTACAAGGGGAAGAATCAATCGGGGAATTTTATTCTGTAGCGGTAACAAATGGATATCAGCAGGCTGATACCGGTACAAAAATGATTCATATAGGAGCTAATTCACGTTCCACCATTTTGGCAAAAACCATTAGTGCAGGAAAATCTGACAGTACATATCGTGGATTGGTTAGGATGATGCCAAAAGCCCGAAACAGTCGCAATTTCACTGAATGTGACAGTTTACTGATCGGAAATAATTGCGGTGCACATACAGTTCCCTATATTGAAAGTAAAAATAGTTCCGCTAAAATTGAACATGAAGCGACAACTTCCAAGATTTCCGAAGAACAGTTATTTTACTGTCAACAGCGTGGATTAACCAAGGAAGCGGCAATCGGATTGATTGTGAACGGGTTTTGTAAAGATGTTTTAAAAGAGCTTCCAATGGAATTTGCTGTAGAAGCGCAACAGCTTTTACAGATAAGTCTTGAAGGAAGTGTGGGTTAGTTTAAACTATGAATATGTTATTAGAAATAAAAAATTTACATGCATCCGTTATTGATGACACTGTTGAAAATGGATCAAAGCAAATTTTGAAAGGTGTCAATTTATCAATTCCCGCTGGTGAAACTCATGTTATTATGGGACCTAACGGTTCTGGTAAGTCAACGCTTTCCTATGTCTTGTCTGGTCATCCCAGTTATAAAGTGACATCTGGTCAGGTATGGTTTAAAGGGGAGAATCTTCTGGAAATGTCTCCTGATGATAGAGCCGTGGCGGGATTGTTTCTTGCCTTTCAGTCTCCCGTGGAGCTGCCTGGGGTCAATAATGCCAATTTTTTACGTACAGCAACAAATTCCGTTCGTAAGGCGCGAGGACAGGAAGAACTTGACGCGGTGTCATTTCTTAAACTGGCCCGTCAGTTGGCAAAAAAGCTTTCATTTCCAACAGACATGCTTAAACGCAATGTAAATGTCGGTTTTTCTGGAGGTGAGAAAAAACGAAATGAGGTTCTGCAAATGTCCTTACTGCAACCATCTTTTGCAATATTGGATGAAACTGACAGTGGGTTAGATATTGACGCGCTGCGTATTGTCGCAGAAGGAGTTAATACTCTTCAATCTTCAGATTTTTCCTCTTTAATTATCACTCATCATCAGCGTTTATTGGATTATATCAAGCCTGATTATATCCATATTTTAGCAAGAGGTCGCATTATCCATACTGGAGGGGCTGATTTGTCACTTCAGCTTGAAAAAGAAGGTTACGGACGGTTTTTGGATGAAATTGATGAATAATGTCACCGCGATGAACAAGCGTGAAAATTGGTTGGAAATATTAAATAGGTTGTCTTTATCTGAATATTTACAAGACAAAAGAAATATTGTTGATAAATTGCTGACTCTTCAATTCCCGACACGTAAAACTGAAGCTTGGAAATATAGCGATTTGAAATGGTTGCAAAAAACAGATTTTTCGCGTGATTTTGTTATTGATGAAGCGTTTGTTCATAGGGCCTTAGAAGAAATATTAACCGTAGATTTGCAAAATTTACCTAGAATAATCACTTATAATGGTCAATATCTAGAGACTTTTTCAACAATTAGTCTTCATTCAAACGAATTTTCTTTAAACAAGAATCTCAAAAGTGGTTGGTCAATTCCGAACGATGATTTTTTGACGGCATTGAACAAAGTTGTTGAAAATCCCGTTTTACAATTTAATTGTAATAAAAATTTCAATGATCAGACAATTTTATGTATTAATCTAGGGAAAGCTGAAACAACTGAAAAACTGTTTTTTTCACCAAAGTATTCATTTTATATTGAGAAAGAAAATAAATGTTCTGTAATTGAAATAAATTATGGAAAAGGTGTTTATTTTGCAAATTCCGTTCATGAAATAGAACTGGGAAGAAAGTCTAAACTAAACTATACCATTATCAACCATACATTATCAGAAAGCTATAATTGTTCTAGTAATTATGTTAAATTGTCTGATCATGCATGTTATCAGCAATTTTTGTTAAATAAAGGTTCCAGATTTTCACGTTATGAACTGAATATTGATTTGGCCGGAGAATGGAGTAAGGCCGATTTTGATGCTGTCCAGATTTTGTCAGGTCAACAGCATGCCGATATTGCATCAAAAGTGGTTCATAGTGTTCCACATTGTCAATCCAATCAGAATGTTAAAAATATCCTGTCTGATAACAGTCATGGGGTTTATCAGGGCAAGGTGCTAGTCAATCATTTAGCCCAGAAAACGGATGCACAGCAGCAAAACCAGGCCCTATTATTGTCAGATAAAGCGGAAATAGATACTAAACCTGAGCTTGAAATCTATGCAGATGATGTTAAATGTTCCCATGGTGCAGCAATAGGGGCATTGGACCAAGAACAATTGTTTTTTTTAATGTCTCGTGGAATTTCTTATGAATTGGCCAGAGAAATGTTGATTAATGCATTTGTTAACGAGTCTATTGAAAAGATCGAAGATACCCTATTGCAGAATTTATTATATTATTACGTAACCGCCTCAACTTGAAAAGTGATTGCGATGTCTAACCCTGTCTATTCTTTTAATATTGAGCAAATTAGAAATGATTTTCCAATTTTAAAACAAAAAATTCACGGTAAAGATTTTGTATTTTTGGATAGTGGCGCATCAGCCCAAAAACCAATACAGGTAATTGAAGCGATGCAAAACGCCGCATATACGCAATATGCAAATGTGCATCGAGGCATTTATGCCATGAGTGAGGCTGTTACAGATCAATATGAATCAGTCCGAAAAAAAACTGCCGGTTTTTTAAATGCATTTACGTCCGATGAAGTGATTTTTACTAAAAATAGTACTGAAGCTATCAATCTTGTAGCCTTTTCCTATGGAGGTCTGATAAAAAAGGGGCAGGGTGTTTTAATAACTGAAATGGAGCATCATGCCAATCTTGTTCCCTGGCAAATGTTGCGTGACAGATTAGGGATCCATTTATACATTGCACCGATATTGGAAAATGGTGATATCGATATATTGGCATTTGAACAAATTTTAATTGAAAATGATATTGCATTGGTTGCTGTAACCCATATGTCCAATGTGTTGGGAACGATTAATCCAATCAAAATGCTGGCTGAAATGGCACACAAGAATGGTGCCAAAATTCTTGTTGATGGCAGTCAAGGAATTGTTCATCAATCGGTTAATGTTCAGGATCTTGATATAGATTTTTACACTTTTACAGGACACAAACTTTACGGTCCTACGGGTATTGGCATTTTATGGGGAAAAAAAGAATGTCTGGATCAAATGCCTCCCTTTATGGGAGGAGGGGACATGATTGAGAATGTGACTTTTGAACGGTCAACCTGGGCAAAAATTCCTACTAAATTTGAAGCCGGTACACAACCCATACTTGAGGTGATCGGTTTGGGGGCTGCAATAGATTATGTTTTATCTATCGGATATGATATTTTAATGCAGCATGATAAAAATCTGGTTGAATATGCGCTGATTAAAATGAGGAATATTCCTGGTTTATCTATATTGGGATCACCATCTGTAAGGGGAGGAGTAATCTCTTTTTCGATAAAGGATATTCATGCTTATGATATTGCAACCCTGTTGGATCAAAATGGTATCGCCATTCGTGCAGGTCAGCATTGTGCTGAACCGTTAGTGAAAAAATTTGGTTATACAAGCGTATCGCGGGCTAGTTTTGCAATTTATACAACTTTTGATGAGATCGATAAATTTGTGGATGGATTGAATATGATTATTGATTTTTTTCAAAGATCTAATCATTGATAAAGATTTTTTACCCATAATTATATGAATGGCAGAGTTTTTTATGGATAATGTTGATCAAAAAAGGTCAGATAATATTGGAAAAGCAGTATCTACATCTGAATCTGATGTTAATCAAGAAAATATCGAGGCTTGGAAACCTGAGGATAATTCAAACCCACAGATTAACAATCCTAAGGAAGAAATTGATGAAAATGCAATTATTGATGCTGTTTCAACAATTTATGATCCAGAAATTCCAGTTAATGTATATGACTTGGGATTAATTTACGCTATCGATTTACATGATGATGGAAAGGTGCAAGTTGAAATGACTTTAACAGCGCCCAATTGCCCCAGTGCGCAAGAATTACCCGTCATGGTTCAGCAAGCTATTGAAAAAGTTAAAGGGGTGACCGAAGTAAAGGTGGAAATTGTCTGGGACCCTCCCTGGGATCCTTCAAGAATGAGCGATGAAGCTCGACTAACCCTGAATATGTTCTGAAATTTATATCGGTTTAAATTTTAACTGAAGATAAATAATAATGTTATTTATCTTCAGTTTCTTTTTTTAAAGCTTACGAAACGGCGATAGCATAAAGGCAGGTACAAATTGTCCAAATCCAATAACAGGTGTATCGTTATCAATTAATGCATGTGTTAGGGGAATACGTGGAGCAACTTCAATCAAATTCTTATTATCCGCCTTTCTAGATTTGGTTTTTTGTTGACGAGAATTTTTATTTTTAACCAATTTCTTATCTGTTGAATTATCTGTTTCTTTAGAGGTATTCATAAAATCGTTAATATCAAGAACGGGAATGGTTTCATTTATAAGTTTTTCAATATTTACAATTAACTCTTTTTCCTCAAGTGTTGCAAGGCTATAAGCATAACCCGTTTTTTCCGCTCTTCCTGTTCTTCCAATTCGATGTACGTAATCTTCGGGTTGAAGAGGTATATCAAAGTTGAAAACGTGCGTTAGATTTTCAACATCTATCCCTCGTGCGGCAATATCAGAACAAACGAGGAACTGAATTTTTCCATTTTTAAAATCTTCCATCGTTTGGGTTCGATGATGTTGTGCGATATCACCATGAAGAGAGGCACTTTTGAAATCATGTTTCTTCAGGGAACGAGTTAAAATGTCAACATCTTTTTTTCTATTACAGAAAATTATCGCATTTTTTACATTTTTCTGCTGTAAAAGAGTGCGTAAAATTTTTCTTTTTTTGTTATCAGGAACGATGATAACTTTCGATTCAATAGTTGAGGCTACTGATGAAGGTGGTGAAATAGATATTTCAATTGGATCTACAAGAAAAGAATTTGTCAATCTTTTGATTTCTGGGGGCATCGTAGCTGACAAAAGCAGGGTTTGTTTTTGTTGGGGTAAATAGGAAACAATTTTTTCAATGTCTGGGATGAAACCCATATCGAGCATACGATCTGCCTCATCAATGACGAGTATCTGAATCTGATTGAGTAAAATTGCTCCCTGACCAAACAAATCAATCAATCGACCCGGTGTTGCAATAATAATATCGGTTCCACGTCGAAGATTTTCTTTCTGTTCAGACTGACTTTCGCCACCAACGAGTAAACTATGGGAAAATTTTACATATTTATTATATAGTTTCAGATTATCTGCAACCTGAAGTGCCAATTCACGAGTGGGTTCTAGAATTAAAGCGCGTGGCATTCTTGCACGTCCCTTGGACTGGGAAAGCATCTCGAGAATTGGTAATGTGAAAGAGACGGTTTTACCGGTACCGGTTCTGGCTATCCCAACGATATCTTTTTTTTGCAAAGCCATGGGAATGACAGCTGCCTGAATTTCCGTAGGCTTGTCAAATCCTATTTTATCAATGGCTGACAAAATTGAGGGAGACAATTTGAGTTGTTCAAAAGTCTCAATTTTTTCAATCTCAAGATTTGTAGATGTATTGTTGTCAATTAATTTGTTTTTTTGTATATGAGAAGGCAAAATAAAACTTACCATTAACACTTAAAAATAATAAAAATAGCTTATTCATTTATATAATAAGAATATTGTAATTAATCAATATACTTATTTTGTTGTGAAATAGAATAACTAATAATAATTTCATTAAAAATTTAATAATAAAATATCTATTATTCCCAAAAATATAATTAATTTGAAAATATTACAAATTTTATTATAAAGATCAGCCTTTGGTCGTATAGATCGGTTTGCTTTTTGATAGGCTGACGTAAAACTATATAGATGGAAAATTATCATTAGAATAGTGGTAATTATAGCTGCATAACCAGACCAGTTTACAGTTTTGTCAAAATAGTGGTGAATAAAAAGAATCAATTGACAAATCAGGATGGCAAAAGCGTTAAAACCATTAAGTTGATAAATTCTTTTCAGGTTTTGCAATAATACGGAAGATTTGAGTGTTTTATCAAGTAATCCCACTGATGATTGAACACTCAGACAATAAAAAAATATACTTCCGATCCATATGGAAAGAGCAATAGAGTTAATCGAAGTGATAATTCCCCAATAAAAATTCATATGAGCCATACTAATTCCCTAGATATTGTGGTTTCGATAGATTAAATCCGTCTTATCATTGACGTGATGATTGTTAAAATCATTCATGTCAAATAAAGGCAAAAAAAGCAATTTTTCTTTATAGTTTGTCATATTATAATAATTCGTAGTTATAATTATAAGTGATATACTTAATTCATCACATTGAAAGATATATCATTATGCAATTAAAAAATGAAAAAACTAATTTGCTTCTGATAAATCCAGAAGTAATGAATCAGGTTGACAAGATCGCAATGCAATATTTGCCTGTCTTAACTTTGATGGAAAATGCTGGATTAGCCGTTGCACGGGCAATTATGCAATTTTATAAACCTTGTAAAATACTTGTTTTATGCGGTCCTGGAAATAATGGAGGTGATGGATATGTCGTGGCACACATACTTGCCAATGAGGGATGGCCAGTTAAGGTTGCCTCTTTGAAATCTCCAGAAAAGGGAACTGATGCTTACAAGGCTTTTGTTCAATGGAATGGAGATAAAACTGATTTTAATATTCAATCTGTGAGGGATGCAGATTTAGTTGTGGATGCTGTTTTTGGTGCGGGATTATCTCGTGACATTGATGATCATATAAGTTCAGTGTTGAAAGCTGCAGATCATCTTGTTGCCATAGACATGCCCTCTGGTGTTGATGGCAAGACGGGTATAATTAGAGGTTATGCTCCCCACGCTGAATTGACCGTAACGTTTTGTAGAGCCAAAGCGGGACATTATCTTTTACCTGGACGAGAATATATAGGTAAACTTGTTATTGCAAATATAGGTATACCAGAAAATATATTGTCAGAGCTATCAATAAATACCTGGTTGAACGAACCGGGATTATGGGAACTTCCAATTGCAGACGTTGAAGATTATAAATATCATCGTGGCATTGTAAATGTTGTGGGAGGGGGAACGGTAACAGGAGCCGCTCGTTTATCAGCATTAGCAGCTTCTTCCTGCGGGGCTGGATTGGTGCATATCTTTGCCTTTGGTAGCCGTGATTTATATTTGTTAACTTCACCCTGTTTTATGGTTGATGAGGGTGACTTCACTGATACCTTACAGGATAAACGAAGAAAAGTCTGGGTATGCGGGCCTGGTCTGACAGAAGATGAGGTTAAAATATCCCTAACAAATTTAATCAAGACAAATAAAACGATTGTTGCCGATGCAAGCGCTTTGACAAAAGAAAATTTTGATTTGTTGAAACAATGTGCCGTTATTACGCCTCACATAGGTGAATTTAAACGGATATTTGGTGATTTTAAAGATTGCCGGATTGAAGCGGTTAAAAAGGCAGCTAGTATTCTTAATACAGTGGTCATTCTCAAAGGTCCGGATACATTAATAGCTTCTCCCGATGGCAGGGTAGCGGTCAATTGTCATGCAAATGCACGATTGGCGACAGCAGGATCTGGGGATGTACTAACGGGAGTCATCGCGACTTTGCTTGCGTGTGGTATGGAGGTATGGGAAGCGTCTTGTGCCGCGGTCTGGATTCATGGAGAGGCAGCTTTTTTACATAACAACTCTTGGCCTAATGCAATGGACTTAATTCACAATCTTGGCAAGGCGAGAGATAATGGTCGATATCACGTGGAAAAATGAAAATAAGAAAAATTGAGTTTTGTTAAAAAAATTGTTGCCCTGCGATAGATAGTGCGTTAAATAGAAAAACTTCAATGCACAGACGTGCGGATGTGGTGAAATTGGTAGACACGCTAGACTTAGAATCTAGTGGCGCAAGTCGTGGGGGTTCAAGTCCCTCCATCCGCACCAAAAACGTATGATGTTAATTCCATATGATTTTTGTGATCTGGCTGTTAAAGTGATATAAATTAATGTTAATTCTGAAACGCTCTATAATATTAGGGTAAAATTTAATTTAGACCGAGAGGATGGCCTGGCTGATGCAGGTTACTGAAACGCTTTCTGAAAGCTTAAAACGCGGCTTCAAAATCATTATTGAAGAAAAACAACTCGCTGAAACGAGAAATCAACGATTAACAAAACTTGGACACGAGATGAATATTCCTGGTTTCAGGCCGGGAAAAGTGCCATTAACGATTGTTGAGCAACGTTATGGAGAATCTGTTCAGAATGAGGTTGTCAATGAGGCGATTTCAAATGCAGTCAGAGATACATTGAGTGAAAGAGGTCTGCGACCTGCCCGTCAACCATCGGTCAATCTCAAAGAGGGTTATAAAAAGGGGGATGATCTGGAATTCACTTTTGAAGTTGAATTGATTCCAGACTTTGAAATTCCAGATCTTAAAGATATTCATTTGACTCGCTTAAAAGCCAAGCCAGATGAAAAATCGCTTAAATCTGCTTTTGACACAATTGCCCAACGGCAACGTGAATTTAAGGCTATTGATGAAAAGCGGCCTGCTAAATCCGGTGATGTTCTGTCTGTTGATTTTGTGGGTAAGGTTGAAGGCGTAGCTTTTGAGAATGGCACTGCAGAGAATGTTGATGTTGAAATTGGTGGTAAGGGGTTTATTCCGGGATTTGCAGAACAGATTGAAGGAATGACACCAGGAGAGGAAAAAGTAATAACGGTTACTTTCCCTGAAAACTATCAGGCTGCCAATTTGGCTGGCAAGGAGGCAACATTCGATATCAAGGCAAAAACCTTAAAAGAGGCTATTGTTCCTGAAGTGAACGATGAATTTGCAACCAAACTCGGATTTGAAAATTTAGATAAACTAAAAGAAGCTGTTGAAAAGCAAATTGTTGCTGAATATGATCAAATGTCCCGTTTGAGATTGAAACGTGATATTTTGGATGTGTTGGCTGGGAAAGTTAATTTTGAATTGCCTGAAGGATTGGTTGATACAGAATTCAAGCAAATTTGGCAGCGTATTGAAAATGACCGTAAAAATGATCTTCTTGATGAAGAAGACAAGAACAAAGACGAGGAAACTTTAAAGGCAGATTATCGCAAAATTGCAGAAAGACGTGTTCGCCTTGGATTGCTGGTTGTTGAAATTGGAAGAGTTAATTCGATAACAATTAATGAAGACGAACTTTTTCAGGCGATGCGGGACAAGGCAATGCGTTATCCGGGACAAGAAAAAGAAGTTATGGAATTTTTCCAGAAAAATCCGCAGGCTGTCGAATCTATTCGCGGTCCACTTTACGAGAATAAAGTTCTTGATTATATTACAGAGCTTGCCACGGTAGAGGATAAAGAGGTGAGTTCGGAAGAGCTCTCTAAGATGCCCACTGTTAAGATTTAGGAATTTCATAGATTTTGGTATTGGGAATGTCTGGAAATTTTTCCAGACATTCTTTTTTTGGAAAATTGAATTCTATCTTATTTTTGTTGTATTTATTTTCTTAAATTGAATAAATATACTATTATTTAATCAAACATAAATTTGGGAAGAAAATTAATGAGAGATTTCAAGTCTCTGGAAATATATGATAATACACTTGTTCCAATGGTTGTTGAACAAACGTCCAGAGGGGAACGTGCTTTTGATATTTATTCTCGTCTGCTTAAGGAAAGAATCATTTTTCTCACGGGTCCTGTATATGATCAAGTTGCATCTTTGATTTCTGCTCAGTTATTATATTTAGAAAGTGTAAATCCAAAAAAAGAAATTTCTTTCTATATCAACAGCCCTGGTGGTGTAGTATCGGCTGGTTTGGCAATTTATGATACGATGCAATATATACGTTGTCCTGTGAATACTGTCTGCATTGGTCAAGCTGCCTCAATGGGATCATTACTTTTATGTGGAGGTGAATCCAATAATCGATTTGCCTTGCCCAATGCGAGAATTATGGTTCATCAGCCTTCTGGTGGTGCGCAAGGTCAGGCAAGCGATATAGAAATTCAGGCCAAAGAAATATTGGAAATACGTAAAAAGCTTAACGAGATTTATAAATTGCATACCGGAAGAACACTAGAGGAAATTGAACAACGTCTTGAAAGAGACAGTTATATGTCACCTGAAGAGGCTAGGGATTTTGGTATAATTGATAAGGTAGTTCAAAATCGTAATGCAGATTTGTTAAAAGAAAGTGACAAATAGTCATAATATTATTATAAGATTTCTTTAAAAATTATCTTATTTAACTAAATAATTTATATAATGATATTTACTGGTTGGTATTTCTGACCCTGACTTTAATTGGGGGTGAAGGTTAAAATGACTGATAATAAAAAAGATTCAAAAAATGCATTATATTGCTCCTTTTGCGGGAAATCACAGCATGAGGTGCGTAAATTAATCGCAGGTCCAACCGTATTTATTTGCGATGAATGTGTCGAATTATGTATGGATATTGTGCGTGAAGAGAATAAAACGCAAATAGCAAAAAAACAAGGCAATCTACCCACTCCTAAAGAAATTTGTAAAATTTTGGATGATTATGTTATAGGACAGACAGACGCAAAAAAGGTTTTGTCCGTTGCTGTTCATAATCATTATAAACGGTTAAACCAGATCGATAAAGCTGGTGATGTGGAGATAGCTAAATCCAATATTCTGCTTATTGGACCAACCGGAACCGGTAAAACCTTGTTGGCCCAAACTCTTGCACGAATTCTGGATGTTCCTTTTACAATGGCAGATGCAACAACCCTGACCGAGGCAGGATATGTTGGTGAAGATGTCGAAAACATATTATTGAAATTGTTACAGGCTGCAGATTATAACGTGGAACGGGTGCAGCGGGGTATCGTTTACATTGATGAAATTGATAAAATTTCACGTAAATCCGATAATCCTTCAATTACAAGGGATGTAAGTGGCGAAGGTGTTCAGCAAGCTCTTCTTAAGATTATGGAAGGTACTGTTGCATCTGTTCCTCCTCAAGGAGGACGAAAACATCCGCAACAGGAATTCCTGCAAGTGGATACTACGAATATTCTCTTTATTTGTGGTGGTGCATTTGCAGGTTTGGATAAAATCATTAGTGATAGGAGTGTAGGGTACACGATTGGATTTGGTGCAGATGTAAATTCACAAGATCATAAAGAAGTTGGGAAATTGTTTCGACAGATGGAACCCGAAGATTTGATTAAATTCGGGTTAATTCCTGAATTTATTGGAAGATTGCCCGTAATCGCTACACTTGATGATCTTGATCAAAAAGCCTTGATGAAGATACTGACTGAGCCAAAAAATGCTCTAGTAAAACAATATCAAAAACTGTTTGAAATGGAGAACGTGAAATTGCAATTTACAGAAGAAGCTATTCAGGAAATTGCTAATAAGGCCATTGAACGACAGACAGGTGCGCGTGGGTTGCGTTCAATTCTGGAAGATATTCTTTTGTCGACAATGTATGAATTGCCAGATCTTAAAGGGGTAAGCAAAGTTGTCATTAATAAAGAGGTGATTAACCATAAAGAGGAACCGGTTTATGTTTATGAGGAGATATCCCCTCATAAAGAACAAACTGCATAAACACTTATTGTTTTATGGAAAAGACTCTTTTAAAAGGGTCTTTTTTATTATTATCAAAAAAGGTTGAGAAATATCTTATTTTTGATGTAAATTTTTTTTATATTAATTTATTATCTGTAATAAATCTTGATATTTAGGATTGTTTTTTACTCATAAAGGTTCAGAATAATTAATTCTGTTTATTACTTTAAAAAAAATTAATACACTGCATATATAATATTAAGATTGTAATCTTATAGAATGTGCCATCCTGGGCATTCTTACAGGATCGTCCATATAAGGAGGTCATAAATTTATGACAGAAAAGAAAATTGAATCCGAAATCTCTGAAGAAAAAGAGAAGGATGCCAATAAAGACCAAGAAATAAGACAGCCCAATATTATGGCTGTTCTACCGTTAAGGGATATTGTTGTATTTCCATATATGATTGTACCTTTATTTGTAGGGCGAGAAAAATCGGTCTGCGCTTTAGAGGAAGTTACAAAAAATCATTCAAAAATATTGCTTGTTTCCCAAAAAGATGCTTCAGTTGAAGATCCTACGGAAAAGGATGTTTATTCATTTGGAACAATTGCAACTATTTTACAGTTGTTAAAATTACCTGATGGAACAGTAAAGGTATTGGTAGAGGGTATTCAACGTGCCAAGGTCAAGAAATTTATTGATCATGAAGCTTTTTTTGAGGCAGAGGTTGAGCTTATTGAAGAAACGGAGAATGATGACAAGGAGATTAATGTCTTAAAAAGAACAATGACTAATCAGTTTGAGCAATATGTTAAACTGAACAAGTCAATCGCGCCTGAAGTTCTGGTAGCTGTCAATCAAATTGAAAATTCTTCCAAGGCTATAGATACAATTACAAGCCATCTTAATCTTAAAGTTTCTGAAAAACAGGAAATACTTGAAACGGTTGATTTGAAAAAACGCTTGGAAAAACTTCTTGAACATTTGGAAACAGAAGTTGGAGTATTGCAAGTTGAAAAGCGTATACGAAATCGTGTTAAAAAACAGATGGAGAAGACACAGCGCGAATATTATTTGAATGAGCAGTTAAAGGCTATTCAAAAAGAATTGGGCGAGGGCGAAGACGGTAAAGATGAGTTGACAGAATTAGAAGACAAGATAAAAAAACTTCGCTTAACCAAGGAAGCTCGTGACAAGGCATTATCTGATCTTAAAAAATTACGCGGGATGAGTCCGATGTCTGCAGAGGCAACCGTTGTACGTAATTATTTAGACTGGATTGTAGGTTTGCCTTGGAAAAAACGTTCCAAAATTTCCAAGAATCTAAAAAAAGCGGAGGAAATTTTAAACCACGATCATTATGGACTGGAAAAGGTAAAGGAAAGAATTCTTGAATATCTTGCTGTTCAAATCCGCTCTTCCAAACTTAAAGGTCCAATTTTATGCCTTGTTGGACCACCAGGTGTTGGTAAAACATCCCTTGCCCGTTCTATAGCCAAGGCAACGGGACGTGAATATGTTCGTATGTCCTTGGGGGGTGTACGCGATGAAGCCGAGATTCGTGGACATCGTCGAACATATATTGGTGCAATGCCCGGTAAAATTATTCAGGGAATGAAAAAGGCTGGGACTTCTAATCCTTTATTCTTACTGGACGAAATTGATAAACTTGGAGCAGACTGGCGCGGAGATCCAGCTTCCGCTCTTTTGGAAGTTCTTGATCCTGAACAGAATTCCACGTTTGTAGATCATTATCTAGAAGTCGATTATGATCTTTCTGATGTAATGTTCATTACAACGGCAAATAGTTTCAATATGCCACAACCTTTATTGGATCGTATGGAAATTATCCGCATTGCCGGTTATACAGAAGATGAGAAGGTTCAGATCGCCTGTCAGCATTTGATCAAGAAGGAGGGGGAATCTCATAGTCTTAAACCTACAGAATGGTCAATTGATGATGAGGTTTTGCGTGAACTTGTCCGCACATATACCCGTGAGGCAGGTGTACGTAATCTTGAACGAGAGATAGCGAAAATTGCTCGTAAAATTGTCAAGAAGATCGTTTCTGGAGAATGTGACCATGTAAAGATCACGTTGGATAATCTGGAGGATTATGTCGGGGTTAAACGGTATTTTTATGGTGAAAGTGAAGAACGCGATATTATAGGTGTCGTAACTGGACTTGCGTGGACAGAAGTAGGTGGTGACATTCTTCATATAGAAAGTGTTATGGTTCCAGGCAAGGGGCATATAAAGATAACCGGGAAGCTTGGCGAGGTAATGCAGGAAAGTGTATCTGCAGCCTTATCTTATGTAAAAAGTCGAGCTTTACAATTTGGAATACATCCTGACTTGTTTGAAAAGCATGATATACATGTTCATGTTCCTGAGGGTGCAACCCCAAAGGATGGACCATCTGCTGGTGTTGCGATGGCAACCAGTATTGTCAGCATTATGACAGGTATTCCTGTTCGTAAGGATATAGCCATGACAGGGGAAATCACTTTGCGGGGCAGGGTTTTACCTATAGGCGGTCTTAAGGAAAAATTGCTTGCTGCATTGCGTGCAGGAGTTAAGAAAGTTTTCATTCCTCAAGAAAATGAAAGGGATTTGGTGGAAATACCCGATAATGTCAAATCAAATCTGACAATTGTTCCGGTTAAAATGGTAGATGATGTTATTCATCAAGCATTGATTAGACCCTACGAATCTATTGAGCTAGAGGAAACCTCTGCACCAGTAATTGCGAAAAAAAGTAATGTTTCATCAAAAAAACAGCTGGCACATTAAATAATGTGGTGATATTGCAACCAAAAATAGAATAAATGTATTAAAATAACTATTGAAGTCCTTGAACGGTTGACGTTCTTGAAAAGTGCTTCAATAGTTTAAGATATGGATGTAATATCCATTAGCAGTTAAATTTAGTCTGTGATTATTATAGAAAGAAAAAAGAATGGAAAAACCTCTAAATAAACAAGAACTTGTTGCCGCTGTTGCTGAAAAAACAGAATTGTCAAAAGCTAAATCAGGTGAGGTTATTGATGCAGTATTGAGTACTATTGAAGAAACACTTGCAAAAAAACAAGAGGTTCGCCTTGTAGGTTTTGGCAGTTTCGTCACTGCTCATCGTAAAGCAGCCAAAGGGCGTAACCCACGTACAGGTGAAGAAATCAAGATTCCAGCATCTACTTCAGTACGTTTTAAACCTGGTAAATTGTTAAAAGAAGCTGTTAGTAAATAATTTTAAAAAAAAGTTCATTTTTTTTGAAAAAATGACTGGACAACACAACGGCTTCAGTGTTAAGAAGTCGTTGTTCCGGTAAACGGAGCGGGCGATTAGCTCAGTTGGTAGAGCATCTCGTTTACACCGAGAGGGTCGGCAGTTCGAGCCTGTCATCGCCCACCATAAATTAATGTTTTATTAAATATTAATATTGACAAAATATTAAAGAGCTTTTAGAAAAGCTTCATATAATGCGCGGGTGTAGCTCAGTTTGGTTAGAGCGCCGGCCTGTCACGCCGGAGGTCGCGGGTTCGAGCCCCGTCACTCGCGCCATTTAATTTATAGTATAATGGCACAATAATAGAAAATCACTAAAATTTTCATCAAAATAATTTGTTTCATCAAATTTATTAAAATAATCAATAAAAATCAATATATTTAATATTAACAGTGTAATTCTTTTTTTTCTTTGATATAAAGAATTGAGTTCATTTTTGATAAATGATTTAATTTTCTATAAAAAATTAAAGAGTATTAGCCATGCAGGCAATTTTAAACAGTTATTTACCCGTGTTAATATTTGGGATTATTTCTTTAATAATTGCGGTTGCAATGTTGGGTGCGGCATTATTTTGTGCAAAACAAAAACCATATGCTGAAAAGATAACGCCTTATGAGTGCGGATTTCCGGCATTTGAAAATGCACGTCATATGTTTGACGTGCGCTATTATTTGGTGGGAATATTATTCACGATATTTGATCTGGAAATGGTGTTTCTGTTTCCATGGGCTTTGACCCTGTCTAAAACTGGCATGTTCGGTTTTTTCTCTATGGTTGTATTTCTTTTAGTCCTGACCATAGGTTTCGCGTATGAATGGTGCAAAGGTGCACTGGAATGGGATTAAGTAAAAATAAGTCCATTGTCGGTTAAAACGAGTAGATAATGAATATAAAAATAACAAATAAATCTGATCCTGATCAGATTTACTGGAATCAAGAAACGTTACCTCCTGGATCTGAACAGGATGCAGTTATTAAAGGAATAACGGGGGCAATTTCAAATAAAGGTTTTGTTGTTGCCAAGCTTGACCAATTAATCAATTGGGGAAGAACTGGCAGTCTTTGGCCAATGACATTTGGGTTGGCTTGTTGTGCTGTTGAAATGATTCATGCCTATATGCCACGTTATGATTTGGATCGTATGGGGGTTGTTCCAATGGGATCGCCCAGACAGGCAGATGTCATGCTTGTGGCTGGTACGGTAACGAATAAAATGGCACCTGCTTTACGTCGATTATATGACCAGATGTCAGAACCAAGATGGGTTCTTTCAATGGGATCCTGTGCAAATGGTGGGGGATATTATCATTATTCCTATTCAGTCGTAAGGGGATGTGATCGTATTGTCCCTGTAGATGTTTATGTACCCGGGTGTCCGCCAACCGCTGAGGCATTGATTTATGGTATTATGTTGTTGAAAAAGAAAATTAAGCGTACAGGGACAATTCTTCGTGGTTAATTTTACAGAAAATTCAAAAAAAAGAACTTTAAGTCAAAAAGCAAATTTGCAGGCGATTGGCATGATGCTCATGTCTTCGTCAAATGGCGTTGCCAAGGCTGAGTTTGATCACGATGAACTAATCATATTGGTTAAACTCAACTGTTTGCTTGATGTGTTAATTCTGCTTAAAAATCATCCCATTTGCAAATTCGAACAATTGATGGATTTGTGCGGTGTTGATTATCCCTACCGTCAAAAAAGATTTGATGTTGTCTATAATCTTTTATCTGTAACATTGAATCAGCGTATTCGTATCATTGTTCATACAGATGAAAAAGAACCGGTTCCCTCCGTTCATCATTTATGGAAAAATGCAACGTGGTGGGAACGTGAATGTTATGACATGTTCGGTGTATTATTTTCCGGACAGCCTGATTTGAGGCGCATTTTGACGGATTACGGATTTGATGGACATCCTTTGCGAAAGGATTTCCCTGTTACAGGATATGTAGAAGTTAGATATGATGCTGATCAAAATAAAGTAATTTATGAACCGGTCCATTTGACACAGGAGATGCGGGACTTTGATTTTGACTCACCCTGGGAAGGTATTGTAACACTTCCTGGTGACGAAAAGATTCATGAGAAGCGTCAAAATATTAAACCGTATTCTATATAGGATTAAACGGTAAAAGGATATTTGATGAGTGAAATTATACAAGAAGGGGTAACCGATAAAACATCACAGGTGAAATCTGAAATTTCTCAGAATATATCTCATGTTTTATCAGGTGATGCGCACACGATTAATTTTGGTCCACAACATCCTTCTGCTCATGGTGTGTTGCGTGTTGTAATGGAGTTAGAGGGTGAGGTTGTTAAAAGGGCAACTCCGCATATTGGTTTATTACATCGTGGAACAGAAAAATTACTGGAGCACAAGGCTTATCATAAGGGACTGCCTTATTTTGATCGTTTGGATTATGCCTCTCCAATGAGCGAGGAACATGCCTATGTTCTTGCTACAGAAAAATTGTTGGGGATTGATGTTCCCGATCGTGCAAAATGGATAAGAGTTCTGTTTGCCGAAATAACCCGTATATTAAATCATTTACTGAACGTGACTGCCATGGGTCTCGATTGTGGGGCGATGACACCTGCATTGTGGGCTTATGAAGAGCGCGAAAAATTAATGGAATTTTATGAAGGTGTATCTGGCGCCCGCTTTCATGCGAATTATTTTAGGCATGGGGGTGTGGCTAAGGATATGCCCGCAGGTATGGAAGAGAAAATTGGAAAATGGGTTAGAGATTTTCCAAAATTAATTGATGATATTGAAGGATTGTTAACAGAAAACCGTATCTGGAAACAGCGAACTGTTGGAATTGGAATCTGTACAACTGAAGATGCATTGTCATGGGGATTTTCTGGTCCATGTTTGCGAGCATCGGGAGTTGCATGGGATTTGCGGCGATCCCAACCCTATGATAATTATGATAAAGTTGATTTTAAAATTCCTGTTGCTCGGCAAGGGGATTGTTATGATCGGTATTTGATTCGTGTTGTTGAAATGCGCGAGAGCGCCAAAATAATTGAGCAATGCCTAAGCAAGATAAAACCTGGTCCAATTAAGACTGAAGATAATAAAATCTCACCTCCAAAACGTAAAGATATGAAACATTCAATGGAGGCATTGATTCATCATTTCAAACTTTATAGTGAAGGATTTCATGTTCCTGCAGGCACAACCTATACTGCTGTTGAAAGTCCAAAAGGTGAATTTGGGGTATATCTTGTGGCGGATGGCGGAAGCAAACCTTATCGTTGTAAAATACGTCCGACAGGTTTTTCGCATCTTCAAGCATTGGATGAATTATCCCATCGATATATGTTGGCTGACATGGTTGCAATTATTGGTTCGTTGGATTTGGTTTTTGGTGAAGTGGATAGATAGGGTGTAATGTCAGAAAGTAAAATGAATATTGAGCCATCTGACTTCACTTTTGATAAAGAAAGTGAAATGCAGATAGAGAAGGTGCTTGCAAAATATCCGACAGGGAGAAAAGCAAGTGCTGTTATACCTTTATTATATATCGTTCAAGATCAGATGAAACGTTTGACCAAAAGTGCTTGGGTGCCAAAGGCGGCCATGGCTGCTGTTGCAAAACGTCTGGAAATTGCGCCTGTGAGGGTATTTGAAATTGCCACATTTTATACAATGTTTAACCTCGAACCTATAGGGCAATATCATTTGCAAGTTTGTGGAACAACACCATGCTGGTTGAGGGGATCGGATGAAGTGGTTGAAGCCTGTAAAAAAGCGACAGGCATCAGGGAATTTGGTCAAACCAGTGAAGATGGATTGTTCACGCTTTCCGAGGTTGAATGTTTGGGTGCCTGTGCAAATGCGCCTATTCTACAGGTTGATCATGATTATTATGAAGACATGAATGGTCCAAAAACCATTGAGTTAATTAATGCATTGAGAAGAGGGGAAAAACCGCCTCCAGGATCTGCATTAAATCGTTTGAATTCGGCTCCTTTGCGTCAAGATCATTCCTTATCAGATAATTCAAAGGCCAAAAAACGATGCTAGAATCTAAAGACCGTATTTATGTCAATTTGCATGGTCAGGATGACTGGAAATTGGCTGGTGCTCGTAAACGGGGTGATTGGGATAATACCAAGGCTATTTTAGCTTTGGGACGTGAAAAAATCGTCAAAGAGGTAATAGATTCAGGGTTAAGGGGGCGTGGTGGCGCAGGTTTCTCTACAGGTCTAAAATGGTCGTTTATGCCCAAAGGGGATGGTCCCTTACCTCATTATCTGGTAATTAATGGGGATGAATCAGAGCCTGGCACTTGCAAGGACAGGGAAGTTTTACGTCATGAGCCTCATAAAATTGTTGAAGGTGCGTTGCTTGCCTCTTTTGCGATAGGCGCGCATGTTGCCTACATATATATTCGTGGTGAATATTACCATGAAGCCAACAGACTGCAAGTTGCCATTGACGAGGCATATGAAGCGGGATTGATCGGTAAAAATGCCTGTGGTAGTGGTTGGGATTTTGATTTTTATATTCATCGCGGTGCAGGCGCATATATTTGTGGTGAGGAAACAGCCCAGCTTGAAAGTCTCGAAGGCAAAAAGGGGCAGCCGCGTCTGAAGCCACCTTTCCCAGCGGGTAAGGGATTATATGGTTGTCCGACCACGATCAATAATGTTGAAAGCATTTCGGTAACCCCTACAATAATGCGTAGAGGAGCCGCTTGGTTTTCAAGTATAGGGCGTAAAAACAATACTGGTCCAAAACTAATGGCGATTTCGGGTCATATTCAAACCCCCTGTGTATTTGAAGAGGCATTGGGATTGCCCTTGAAGGAAATTATTGAATGTCATGGCGGGGGTGTACGTGGTGGATGGGATAACCTTTTAGCTGTTATTCCGGGTGGTACGTCAATGCCCATGCTGAACAAGGAAGTGTGTGATACCGTTATAATGGATTTTGACGGTATGCGTGAAGTTGGGTCCGGGTTGGGAACGGCTGGCATAGTTGTGATGGATAAGTCAACGGATCTTATTAGGGCGATTACACGTATTTCTCAGTTCTATAAACATGAAAGCTGTGGTCAGTGCACTCCATGTCGGGAAGGATCCAATTGGGTACTGAAGGTCATGAAGAGAATGACAGAGGGACGTGCAGAAATAGAAGAAATAGATATGTTGATGGATGTAACGAAACAGATTGAAAACACAACAATCTGTGCAATGGGTATGTCTGTTGCCTGGCCTGTGCAAGCATTAATTCGTAATTTTCGTCCAATGATGGAACAAAGAATTATGGATTATAAGAAAACCCATGGTGGTGCTGTTCAGGTCCAGGTGCCTGTTGGAACGCCGGTATTGGGTTAGGAAGGAATTATGGTAAAAGTTATCGTTGATGGTATTCCTGTGGATGTTCCCAATGGTTCTTCAGTATTACAGGCCTGTGAGGCAGCAGGAAAGGAAATCCCTCGCTTTTGTTATCATGAAAAACTTTCTGTGGCTGGAAACTGCAGAATGTGTATGGTTGAGATAACCGGTTCTCGTAAACCTTTGGTTTCATCATGCTCACAGCCAGTAATGAATGGAATGCAGGTTTTGACTGACACAGAAATGGTCAGGGCAGCGCGTCGCAGTACGATGGAATTGTTATTAATCAATCATCCCTTGGATTGTCCTATTTGCGACCAGGGTGGTGAATGTGATTTACAGGACCAGGCAGTAGGTTATGGACGTGAATGTTCACGATTCAGGGATGAAAAAAGGGCAGTTACTGATAAGTATCTCGGACCGTTGGTTCGCACTGTCATGACACGTTGCATTCAATGTACACGTTGTATTCGTTTTATGAATGAAATCGCTGGTACGGCAGAGCTTGGCGGAATCAACCGGGGTACCAATCTAGAAATCACCCCCTTTCTTGAAGAGGGTATCAATACAGAACTTTCAGGAAATCTTATTGATGTTTGCCCTGTTGGGGCTTTAACGGCCAAACCAACCGCGTTCCGTTACCGTTCGTGGGAACTGAAAAATACTGATTCAATTGATGTGATGGATTCTGTGGGAACGAATATAACTTTACAAGTGCGAGGAAGTGAGGTTTTGAGAATTCTCCCCCGTCAAAATGATGATGTTAATGAAAGTTGGCTTGCTGATAAGGGTCGTTTCTCTCTGGATGGTTTGAAACGGCGGCGTCTGGATCGACCATGGATAAGGAAAGAAGGCAAACTTGTCGAAACTTCATGGAATGAGGTGGTCCAGGTTGTTTCCCAAAAATTAAAATCTACGAAAAAAGAGCGTATAGGCGTCATTGCAGGGGATTTATGTGATGCAGAAAGCATGTTCACATTAAAAAATTTGATGAACGATCTTGGAGTCAGCAATTTAGATTGTCGTCAAGATGGGGCATATTACGATACCTCTTATCGTGGACATTATGTTTTCAATAGTACAATTGCAGGAATTGAGCAGGCTGATGCTTTATTGATGATAGGTGCTTTTCCACGTCAAGAGGCACCTGTGTTGAATGCCCGTATTCGTAAAAGATGGTTGTCTCTTACCGAACAATTCCCAATTGCATTTATAGGTGAACTTATTGATGATCCTACGTATAAAATTGAGAATTTAGGAGAGAATCCAACTTTAATTGATTCATTGTTACGAAATGAGCTTGCCTTTAACGAAATTTTGAATAATGCGAAACGCCCAATGATTATTATTGGACACGGGGCATTGGTTCGTGAAGATGCAAAATTAATATTTGAAAAAACCTTGGCTTTGGCTCATAAAATTGGTGCCGTAACCGAAAATTGGAATGGATTCAATGTCCTTCATCATGCAGCCGCTCGTGTTGCGGGTCTGGATATGGAATTTTATCCTAAATCGGATTCACAAGATGCACGCTCGATGGTTACGGGTGGCACAGATCTTTTGTGGTTGCTTGATGCAGATGAAATTGATCTTTCAAAATTGGCTGCCGATTGCTTTGTGATTTATCAGGGACATCATGGAGATCAGTCTGCCAAACGTGCTGATATTATTTTACCTGGAGCCGCTTATACAGAAAAATCAGGTATTTATGTTAATACTGAAGGCAGAATTCAGCAGGGTAACAGGGCGATTTTACCTCCTGGAAATGCCAAGGAAGATTGGAAAATTATTTCAGAAATTGCCCAATCAATGAATATTGATCTTCCTTATTCCAATTTATATGAGTTAAGAACTTGCCTGGCACAGGCCTATCCTGTATTTAAGGAAAAGGGAGTAGTTAGAAACCAGATGTGTTCTTCCATAAATATTTCAGAAAAAAACTTTGAAAAACAATCTTTTAGGGCGATTATTTCAGATTATTTCTTAACGAATTCAATCAGTCGAGCCAGCCTTACAATGCATGAATGTTCAAAAACACGTGGTGCCAATTCATCGGCAAAAGCTGCGGAGTGATATCATGGAACATTTCTTTATTCATACATTACTCGGATCAGTTATCCTGATTATATTAAAAACACTGGCACTATTGGTTCCAGTGCTTGTCGGTGTCGCTTATCTGACTTGGTTGGAACGTAAAGTTTTGGCTGCAATTATGCTTCGTAAAGGTCCAAATGTTGTTGGTCCTTTCGGTTTGCTGCAACCCTTTGCCGATGCGGTTAAAATGATTTTTAAGGAAACGATCATTCCTGCCAAGGCAAATCGGGTCTTGTTTTTTGTCGCGCCAATTCTAGTCTTTACATTGTCCCTATTCGCATGGGCGGTAATTCCCGTGAATGATGGTTGGGCTGTTGCAAATCTTAATATTGGTATCCTTTACCTATTGGCGATTTCCTCCTTGGGTGTTTACGGAACTTTGTTGGCCGGCTGGGCTTCGAATTCGAAATACTCTTTATTGGGGGCCATGCGTGCCACGGCACAGATGATATCATATGAAGTCTCAATTGGACTTGTTATCGTTTCCGTTCTGTTGCTTGTTGGTAGTGCAAATATGAACGATATTGTCCTGGCACAAAAACATGTCTGGTTTTTCCTGCCAATGTTTCCCATGTTCATTATTTTCTTTATTTCATGTTTAGCTGAAACCAATCGTCCACCTTTTGATTTTTCAGTTGGTGAAAGTGAACTGGTGGCAGGTTTTTTTGTGGAATATTCCTCAATGGCCTTCGGATTATTTTTTCTGGCTGAATATGGCAACATGATTTTGATGTCTGCAATTACCAGCATCATATTTTTAGGTGGATGGTTGCCACCCTTTGATTGTGTGCCGTTTACCTGGATACCTGCACCTTTCTGGATGATAATTAAAGTTTTATTTTGTCTATTCTGTTTTATATGGGTAAGAAGCGCGTTTCCAAGATACCGTTATGATCAGTTAATGCGATTAGGCTGGAAAATATTCTTACCCTTTTCATTAATATGGGTTGTGCTTACCGCTGCGTTTGTAATGGTAACCGGCGTAGGGATATATGGAGGAGCTGGTTAATGGGTTTTATTGATAGAACCGCACGGTCTTTTTTATTATCAGAATTGTTGACTGGACTTGGAATAACACTACGTTATTTCTTCAAACCGAAGGCAACAATCAATTATCCTTATGAAAAAAGTCCTCTTTCACCACGGTTTAGAGGGGAGCATGCCTTGCGTCGTTATGCCAATGGAGAAGAGCGTTGCATTGCGTGCAAATTGTGTGAGGCAACGTGTCCGGCTGAAGCAATTACCATTGAGGCTGAAGAGCGGAATGATGGTTCGAGAAGAACTACCCGGTATGATATAGATATGACAAAATGCATCTATTGCGGGTTATGTCAGGAAGCATGTCCTGTTGACGCGATTGTTCAAGGACCCAATTACGAATTCGCCACTGAAACCCGGGAAGAGTTGATGTACGACAAAAGCAAATTATTGTCTAATGGGGATCAATGGGAAAGTGCCTTGGCATTGAGACTGGAGCAGGATGCTCCATATCGGTGAGGCAGGAAACATTTAAAATGAATAAATTAATTTATATATCGGGTCTTATAAAGATCTTTGATCAGGAATTAGGATAATGACACCGATTATTCTTTTCTATATTTTCGCAATAATTTTGCTACTATCAGCATCGATGGTTGTTTTTGCTCGAAATTCAGTTCATGCAGCCCTATTTCTAATTCTTGCATTCTGTAATGCCGCTGGATTATTCATGCTGGCCGGTGCCGAATTTTTGGCTATACTTTTGATAGCCATATATGCTGGTGCAGTCATGGTTCTGTTTATGTTTATTGTAATGACAATGCAAATAGAGCTGGTCCAGTTAAAGGAAGGAATGCAACGTTACATGCCTGTGGGTTGTATCATTGCTTTTATTCTTGTCGTTGAATTTATTATGATTGCCATCCATTGGCATGTTGATCCTGAATTGATAGGCAAGGGTCAAAATTCTGCGTTGCATGATATTTCGAATACCAAAGCATTGGGGGATATTTTATATACGCATTATGTTTTGTTATTCCAGATTTGTGGATTAATCCTGCTTGTTGCAATGATCGGTGCAATTGTCTTGACCCTGCATAAAAATCCTAAAAACCGTAGACAGAACATTATGCGCCAACATATGCGCGAACCTAGCCAAACTCTGGAAATTCGTGATGTGCCCTTGAATAAAAGCATTCAGGATATTGGCGGTTTCCTTCGTCCCAAAGAGACTTATTATGGTGTTGCACAAGAGGATTCCTTCGGTCCAAAACCTGGTGATAAAACCGATATTACTGAAAAAAGACAACAAAGGGAGCAAATGAAATGAATATTTTAAATTCTGTGGGGCTTGCTCCCTATATGATTGTCAGTGGTATTTTATTTTCAATTGGTCTGTTTGGTGTTTTTGCCAATCGGAAGAATTTAATTGTTATATTGATGTCTATTGAATTGATGCTTTTATCTGCAAATCTTAATTTAATTGCATTCTCTTCTTTATATAGCAATTTAACAGGGCAGATTATGGTTATGTTTAGCCTTACAGTCGCCGCTGCAGAATCTGCCATCGGACTTGCCATCATTATGGTATTTTATCGTAATCGTCGGTCGGTGGAAGTGCAAGATACGATGATGATGAAGGGGTAAAGAAATGACATCATCATTATTTATTACAGCTGTTATCTCACCCTTGGCTGGTTTTTTATGCGCAGGGTTAATGGGGCGGATAATCGGTGATTCATTTGCAAAGTTTATTTCTATTCTTGGAATGTCCATATCGGTTACATGTGCATGGCTTGTAACTTGGCAATTTTTTGCCAATCATATGGATAGTCAAGTCGTTCATTTCATGGAGTGGATCAATGCCGGTAATTTTCATATTAACTGGTATTTGAAACTGGACAGTTTGTCTGTCGCCATGTTGACGATGGTATCAAGCATATCCTTGTTAATCCATATCTATAGTATGGGATACATGTCGCATGACACGATGCCAACTTATCGTTTTTTTGCATATTTATCTTTATTTACATTCAGTATGATTGCCTTGATTACCTCTAATAATCTGGTTCAATTGTTTTTTGGCTGGGAAGGGGTAGGTTTATGCAGTTATTTACTTATTGGATACTGGTATATGCGTCCAGCAGCTATATCAGCCGCAATCAAGGCTTTTGTTGTAAATCGTATTGCGGATCTATTTTTTCTCGTAGGCATTAGTTTGCTTTTTATCACGACCGGTTCGGTTTTTTATAATGAAATATTTCAAAAATTACCTGATTTAGTTCAACTGCATTATCATTTATTGGGTTTTGATTTCCAGATATATGAATTTATTGCATTCCTGCTATTTGTCGGGGCCATGGGAAAGTCTGCCCAATTGTTTTTTCATGTATGGTTACCGGATGCAATGGAAGGACCAACGCCAGTTTCCGCACTTATTCATGCCGCAACTATGGTGACAGCAGGTGTATTCTTGATGGCAAGAATGTCACCCCTGGTTGAATTGGCTCCACATGTTAAGATATTCATTATTGTTATAGGATCATTAACAGCATTATTTGCCGGTTCTGTTGCTTTGGTACAATCAGATATTAAGAAATCCATTGCTTATTCAACCTGTTCTCAGCTTGGATATATGTTTGTCGCAGTTGGTGTGGGAACCTATCAAATTGCAGTATTCCATTTAACGACACACGCTTTTTTCAAGGCATTGTTGTTTCTTGGTGCGGGATCAGTGATTATCGCGCTTCATGATGAACAGGATATGTTCAAGATGGGTGGATTGTATAAAAAATTACCTTTGACTTGCATATTGATGTGGATAGGCTGTTTAGCATTGGGTGGAATATATCCATTTGCAGGTTACTGGTCAAAAGATGCCATTCTGGAAGCTGTTTGGGCAACCCAATCTTCCTTGGGATATGCGGCTTGGGTTGTATTGTTATTAACTGCGTTTCTTACAAGCCTATATAGCTGGCGGATGTTGTTTCTTGTGTTCCATGGAAAACCAAAACATAAGGAAAATTATGATCATGCAAAAGAATCTCCTTTCTCTATGACTTTACCCATGATCATACTTGGTGTTTCATCAATTATTGGAGGCATTATCCTATATCCTTATTATATAGGTTCTCAACAAGTTATATTTTGGGGAGGTTCAATTGTTAATGTTTCAGCTAATTTGCATATGATTATTGAGCAACATACACCTGCAATTATTGCATTAATGCCACTTATACTTGGTATACTGGGTATTTTAATCGCTTATTTATGTTATATAGTTAATCCGAATATCCCTATATCATTAGCTCAGTCAATGAAGGGGTTTTACCGTTTTCTATTAAATGCATGGTATTTTGATAAACTTTACGATGTAATAATTATCCGTCCTTATGCGGTTTTGTCTAAGGCATTATGGAAAATTGGTGAAAAAGATATTATCCAGGAATTTCCTGTCATACTGGCGCAATTTACAAATCGTTCTGCCAAAGGGATATCCTGGATTCAAAATGGTTCTTTTGCTTTATATGCTTTTACCATGGCAATTGGGTTGGTGGTTATCGTCGCCACTTTCCTGATCTATCAATGATATTAAGTTAAGTCAGGATAAATCCGATGAATTGGACGCTTGCTATTCCAGAAATTGTATTAACAATTGGTGGTCTTATTATATTGTTATTCGGGGCGCTGCAAAAAAAGGAAAATTCCTTTTTTCCCTCTGCCATTTTTTCCACGGCAATATTTATTGCCGCGGGATTTTTAACGTTAACCAATGCAAATGGGTTGGCATATTACGGGTTATTTGTAAATGATGAATTTTCCCGTTACATGAAATTGCTGGTTCTTATTGCAGGTTTATTAACAATTATTTTGTCCTTGGATTTTAATAAAAAAAATAAAACAACATATTTTGAATTTATAGCGTTGATCATTTTTTCCACGGTCGGTGCAATGGTTATGGTCTCCTCCAATAATCTTATGAGCCTGTATCTTGGACTGGAGCTATCTTCGTTATCTTTATATATTTTATGTGCAATTGATCGTAACAATCCGTTATCAGCTGAATCTGGGATAAAATATTTCATTTTGGGATCAGTCGCGTCTGCAATTTTACTTTATGGTATTTCAATGCTTTATGGCGTAGCTGGAAGTATGGAATATAACAATGTTCATAAAGCCATTGCAGCGGCAAATTATAATAATATGGGTTTTGTCGTGGGACTGGTTTTTGTTTTAATCGGAATATGCTTTAAAATTTCTGCAGTACCTTTTCATATGTGGACACCGGATGTTTACCAAGGTGCTCCAACGCCTATTACAACCTTTCTTTCGACGTCGCCAAAATTTGCAGCTTTTGCATTATTTTTACGGTTAATGACGGGACCTTTTGGAACCCTATCCTATCAATGGCAGTTTTTGATTGAAGTTATATCATTGTTATCCATAATTATTGGAAGTATTGGTGCTATATCTCAATTAAATATTAAAAGAATGATGGCTTATTCTTCAGTTGCACATATGGGATATGCAATGGTTGGATTAGCCGCAGGAAATTCAAATGGCGTTTTGGGAACGATCATTTACTTGACAACTTATCTTTTCATGAATGTCGGAACTTTTGCCGTGATTACATCTATGACACGAAAAGGTAAGGTTGTAGAAAACATAAATGATTTGGCCGGACTTGGTAAAAGTGATCCGGGCATAGCGGTTGCTATGGCAATTTTCATGTTTAGTATGGCAGGTGTTCCGCCACTTGCAGGATTCTTTGGTAAATTTATGGTTTTTTGGGCAGCTATTCAGGTTCATTTATATGTACTTGCAACAGTTGGAATTGTTGCCAGCGTTTTAAGCGCTTTTTTCTATCTTAGGATTGTCAAGATCATCTTCATGGATAAATCTCATGGACAACTTGATCATCGTTCATTATCAATTTCTTTTATGTCCTTTGGTATGAGCGCGTTAACGGTAATTTTTATCATATTTATGGGCCCAATGATGCATGTTGGACGCATTGCGGCTAAATCTTTGTTTAATTAATCATTTAAGTGTCTAAACGTGGAAAAAAGAAGGTTCTGGAAATTTGAACATTATTCCACGTTATCGTCTACCAATGATCACTGCATTGAGATGGCCAGATCAGGACATAAAACAAATCTGGCTGTTTTGGCTGACTCTCAGTCATCACCACGGGGAAGCCGTGGGCGCAAATGGATCGAACCTCAGGGTAATTTAGCCTTTTCTTTATTATATTGGCCAAGATCATCAAATATAAAATTGAATTGGATTCCGTTTGTTGCAGCATTATCTCTTTATGATGCTGTAAGATTTTACAGCAAAGTCGATCATGAATTATTTATTAAATGGCCTAATGATCTATTGTATAAAAACAGGAAAATTGGTGGAATTCTAATTGAAAGCAATATTTCCAAGACCAGTCAATTAGAATGGTTGGTTATGGGTTTTGGTGTCAATATCAATAGTTATCCTGATTTGAATAGAAAATTGGGTTGTTTAAAAGATTTTGTAACTAAACCACCCTTAGCAAAAGAGTTATCAAAGAAAATTATATATTATTTTGATTACTGGATAAATTTTTTAACAAATGACCAAGAAAAAATTATACGTGAGGCATGGATAAAGAAATCAATACCTTTAAATTCAAAATTAACTGTAAATTTACAGCAAAATAGTTGGGAAGGAATTTATTGTGGTATTGATGAACATGGGTTACTATTATTACAAACTGTAAAGGAAATGCGAAGTTTCTCTACGGGTGAAGTTTTTTGGTTAGATAATTCTCAGGATTGTTAAAGCGTGTTAATGGTCATTGATGCGGGCAATACCAATGTTGTATTTGCTATACATAATGGTGAAAAATGGGTGGGTTCATGGCGAATGAGTACAATTCCCAACCATACATCAGATGAATACGCCGCGACATTACTTATTTTACTGCAAGCATGTGGGATAAAAACTGATCAGATTGACAACATTATCATTGGTACTGTTGTTCCCCCGATTTTATATCAATTGAGATTATTGTGTCGACAATGGTTTGGCGTCGAACCTCTTATCGCTTCATCTGATCTGGATTGGGGATTCAAAATTTTAATTGATAACCCTCATGAAGTGGGTGTTGATCGTTTGCTAAATGGCCTAGCAGCTCATACTCTATTTGGGGGTCCTTTAATTGTTGTGGATCTAGGGACAGCCACAACATTTGATGTTATTGATGAAAAAGGAAATTATTGCGGAGGAATTATTTCACCCGGTCTTACTTTATCTTTGGAATCTCTACATAAAGCCGCAGCTCGATTACCAAAGATCGGTATAATGAAACCCATTTCCGTGATAGGCAAAGAAACAGTTAACGCAATGCGATCAGGTATATATTGGGGATATATAGGTCTTATTGAGGGTATCATAAAAAGGATTGGAGCCGAAGCTAATTGTTCCTATCGCGTTATAGGAACAGGCGGATTGGCATCCTTATTGGCAGAAGGTACCGATATTTTTGAAAAAATTAGTCTGGAATTAACGTTAGAAGGTTTAAGATTGCTTGCAAATCGTAATAAAACATCATAGTAAAAATAATAAAAAGGATAAACATGAATGAAACTGCAAACGATTTTGCCTTTCTTCCCTTAGGAGGAACAGGTGAAATTGGTATGAATTTTAATTTATATCGTCTTAATGGGTCATGGCTTGCATTTGATTGTGGCATTGGTTTTAGTGGTAACGACATGCCGGAAGCCGATATTCTGGTGCCTGATCCTGAGTTCATCATTCGATATAAAGATAGTTTGTTAGGATTGGTTATCACTCACGCACATGAAGATCATATCGGTGCGATAACATATCTTTGGGAAGCATTGGAGTGTCCAATCTATGCAACATCGTTTGCCGCTTCAATTATTAGAAGAAAATTGAGAGAGGCTAACTTACTGAATGATGTCACAATTCATCTGATTGATATTGGAGCCCGTATCAGAATTGGGGAATTTGATCTGGAATTTATACCTGTAACGCATTCTATACCTGAAGCGCAAAGTGTTGTAATTCGCACTCCTTATGGAACAGTATTACATACAGGTGACTGGAAATTCGATCCTGATCCTGTAATAGGTCATCCAACAAATCTTTCAAAATTTGCCGAGATAGGTGATGAAGGTGTTTTGGCAATGATTTGTGATAGTACGAATGCGATTGTCAGACGTGCGCCTGAATCAGAGGGTGCCGTCAGAAAAAGCATGGTTGATCTTATTGCTAATATCAGGGGAAGAGTTGCAGTAACTTGTTTCGCAAGTAATGTCTCAAGGATCGAGACGATTGCTTATGCAGCAAAACAGGCCAATCGCCCTGTGGTAATTATTGGCCGCTCTTTGCAGAATATTGAAATTGCAGCACGTGAAAATGGATATTTTCGGGGTATTCCTCCGTTTTATACGGAACAGAATATGAATGAAATTGATCAGGAAAATGTTGTATTCATTATTACGGGAAGTCAAGGGGAGGAAAGATCAGCCTTAACTCGTATTTCCTATGATACACATCAACATATATCTTTTGGTGTTGGAGATACTGTTATTTACAGCAGTCGTACAATTCCAGGTAATGAATTGGCAATCATGCGTGTACAGGATAATCTGGTGCGTCGCGGGGTCAGGGTAATAACATCCGTAGATCATTTGGTTCATGTTTCAGGACATGCCAGTCATGATGAAGTTACAGAATTATATAAACTGGTAAAACCAAAATACGGCATTCCTGTTCATGGTGAGTGGGTTCATTTGAATGCACAGGCGGAAATTGCCAAGTCTTGTAACTCTGAACCTATCCTGCTTGAGGATGGAGATATCATTCAATTGGCACCAGGACCAACCAAAATTGTAAATAGTGTACCTTATGGCCGCTTGACGGTTGATGGAAACAGGCTTTTATCCATAGATGGGAACGTATTGGCGGCACGTCGACGCATGCTTTATAACGGTGTTATTGTTGCAAGTTTTGCAGTGGATGATGAGGGTATGTTGTTGAGTGATCCAAATATAAGCGCGCCCGGTTTACTGGATCAGTATGATGATTGTGATCTTATTATTGATAATTTTGCCGATGCAATTGAACAATTGCCAAGAACAGTTCGGTTGAATGACGAAGAATTAATTGACAAATCGAAATCAATACTAAGACGTATTCTGGGGCGTAAGCTTGGTAAAAAACCGCTTATCGAGGTTCACGTCATACGGTTGTGATATTCTATTGATATTGAGTAATATTGATCGATTGTAATGTTTCATAAAAATATGGTTTTAATAGGATAAATATGCGTCTATCGTCCAGTTTTCTTCCAACTTTAAAAGAAGATCCAGCTGAAGCTCAAATTATCTCTCATCGTCTCATGTTAAGAACAGGGATGGTTCGGCAAATGTCTTCTGGTATTTATGCATGGCTGCCCTTGGGCTTAAGAGTTCTTGACAATATATCGAGAATTGTGAGGGAAGAACAAAATGCTATCAATGCACAGGAAGTTTTGATGCCAACTTTGCAATCGGCGGATTTATGGAAACGTTCTGGGCGTTATGATGCTTATGGACCGGAAATGCTTCGTATTGTCGATCGTCACAAACGTGATCTTTTATATGGTCCCACGAATGAAGAAATGATAACGGATATATTTGGACAATTTATAAAATCCTATAAAGAACTTCCACAGCTTTTATACCAAATTCAGTGGAAGTTCAGGGATGAAATTCGTCCACGTTTCGGTGTGATGCGTGGACGGGAATTCTATATGAAAGATGGATACAGTTTTGATCTTAATTATGAAGATGCCGTTGTAACCTATCATAAAATGATGCTTTCTTATCTCAGGACATTTCAAAGAATTGGTGTAAAAGCAATTCCAATGTTGGCTGATACAGGTCCGATAGGCGGGGACTTAAGCCATGAATTTATTATTCTGGCATCTACGGGTGAAAGCGGGATCTATTTTGATTCTGATTTCACGGAACAGAACTGGCTTGAAATGCCGGTTGATACAAATGATAAGGAATCCTTGGCCGCTTTCTTCCAACGTATGACACGATTTTATGCCGCCACTGATGAGAAACATGATCAGAATGAGTGGCAAAAAGTTCCAGAATCCAGACGCTGTGAAGGACGTGGAATTGAGGTAGGTCAAATCTTCTATTTTGGAACAAAATATACAGAGGCAATGAATGTTTCTGTGATAGGACCTGATAGTGACAAAATAAATCCTCACATGGGTTCTTATGGTATTGGGGTTTCCCGTCTTGTCGGGGCAATAATTGAATCATCACATGATGATCAGGGGATAATATGGCCAGATGCTATTGCTCCTTTCAAAGCCGTGATTATTAATTTGGGATTGAAGAATCAAGCTTGTAAAGATGCTTGTGAAGCATTGTATAAAATGGATCAAGAACAGTTTTTATATGATGATCGTGATGAACGGGCTGGAGTGAAATTTGCAGATGCTGATTTGATGGGGCACCCTTGGCAAATTATTATCGGTCCAAGAGGGATAGGTAATAATGTTGTCGAGATTAAACGTCGTGAAACCGGCGAAAGAACGGAAGTATCTATAGAACAGGTGATGAATTATATTTCCTCTTATCAAGGGTAATGGATTTATGTTTGGCTCTTTTGAAAGAATGGTTGCAAAACGATATCTTCGTGCTAGAAAAGGCGAGCGTTTTGTTTCAATAATAGCTATTTTTTCATTGATAGGAATAGCCTTGGGTGTTGGAACATTAATAGTCGTCATGGCTGTCATGAACGGTTTCAAGGCTGATTTATTGGGACGTATATTAGGCTTGAATGGAGATTTGAGTGTATACAGTCAATCTTATGATGGGCCAACCTCTTTAAGGGGATATAATAATTTATCCAACAGAATTGAACAAATGCCCCATATTACATCAGCCATTCCCTTTATTGAAGGACAAGTGTTGATAAGTGCTGGAAATTTCAACTCTGGTGGAATGGTTAGGGGAATGACAGCTTCTGGTTTGGAAAAACTCAAGGTCATTAGTAAAACCCTTGATCCAACAGTTTTGAAACAATTTCAAGGCGATGATGTCATCATTATTGGTGAAACTCTTGCTGAGCAAGCAAATCTGGGAGTTGGTTCAAGGTTAACTTTAATTTCACCTAAAGGGTCCGCAACAGTAATGGGTAATATTCCCAGAATCAAATCCTATAGAATCATTGGTATATTTGATTCTGGTATGCATGAATATAATTCCAGTTATGTTTTTTTACCGATGCAAGCTGCACAGAAATATTTTCAGCTTGATGATGAGGTAACAGGAATCCAGATATTCTCAAATGATTCAACCCATATTCAAGCTGTTACGCATCAACTTGAGAATTCGTTTAGAAATGATAATCTGAAATTTGTTGATTGGACTCAGAGCAACAATGCTTTTTTTGGAGCAGTGCAAGTTGAACAGAATGTGATGTTTCTTATTCTGGCGTTAATTATATTGGTTGCTGCTTTTAATGTCATATCCTCTTTGATTATGATGGTCAAGGATAAAACACGTGATATTGCAATACTTAGAACCATGGGGGCATCACGTGGTGCGATAATGCGGATATTCCTGATGTGCGGGGCATCTGTTGGGGTAACAGGAACACTGATAGGAACTGTATTGGGAATTTTATTTTGTAAAAATATAGAACATATACGTCAGGGTTTGCAAAAAATCACGGGAACAAATCTATTTAATCCTGAGGTTTATTATCTTGAACATTTGCCGGCTAAGTTAGATTGGGCAGATGTGATACAGGTTGTGTCAATGGCTTTGTTCCTTTCTTTACTGGCGACATTATATCCATCTTGGAAAGCAGCAAAAACGGATCCAGTTGAGGCATTGAGAAATGAATAATCAAGTCGTCCTCCAGTTAGATAAAATTTCACATGCCTATAAAAATGGTGATGGGAACCTTCAAATTTTGCACAATGCTGATTTTACGCTCAATCATGGTGAAATTGTTGCCCTGATTGCTCCTTCTGGTACGGGTAAATCAACCTTGTTGCATATTGCAGGATTGCTTGAAAAACCCCAAAAGGGCGAAATTATTATTCAAGGTCGAAAATCTTCCAGATTGAATGATCGGGAAAGAACGCAATTAAGATTAAATTCAATAGGATTTGTTTATCAGTTTCATCATTTGCTTGCTGAATTTACTGCCTTGGAAAATGTTTTGATACCACAATTGATAGCAAGGAGTTCTAAAACGAAAGCGGTAAATATAGGTAGGGACTGGTTAAAGAAATTTGGTCTTGGTCATCGTGTCGATCATTACCCAGGAAAGTTGTCTGGTGGAGAGAAACAGCGGGTCGCAATTGCACGGGCTATGGTAAATTCACCAAAAATTCTATTGGCGGATGAACCAACGGGAAATTTAGATGAAAAGAATTCCGAGCATGTTTTTAATTTGCTGTTACAGGTTGTACGTAGTGAAGGTTTGACGGCTTTGATCGTTACTCATAATCATTGCCTAGCCACCAAAATGGATCGGGTTGTTACCTTGCATGAGGGCAAAATAATTCCTTGTCATTTATAATAAGGTATAAAAATAGATGTCTCTTGCCTCTTTTATCCATCTTCGTAGCCATTCTGCATATTCACTAAGTCAGGGGGCTATTCGCATACCTCAAATGGTTAAGCTGGCCAAGACAATGAACATGCCAGCTATCGCAATTACGGATACAGGAAATCTGTTTGGAGCATTGGAATTTTCAAAAACCTGTGTTGATGCAGGCATACAGCCGATTATTGGATCCCAGATCGGTATTCCCGTTTTTGGTGAACAACCGCGTCATATTACAAATTGGCCAATTGTTTTGTTGGCCCAAAATGATATTGGATTGTTGAATTTACAATTTCTTTCATCAGAAGGTTTTCTAAAAGGAGATCCATCGGATCCCTTTGTCAATGTAGATACAATATGTGAACATTCAGAGGGTTTAATTCTTTTAACTGGAGGAACACGCGGGCCTATATTTCAATTATTATCTGAAGGTCAGGAAAAGCATGCATCTATGTTGCTTGAACAGTTTGCAAAAGCTTTTCCAGGGCGTTTGGCTGTTGAATTGCAACGTCATAATCTGGCTGAGGAAAAATCGGTTGAGCCAGGTTTAATTAATCTGGCAGACCGGTATGGCTTACCCCTTGTAGCAACAAATGAATGTTTTTTTCCGACTCCTGAATTGTACGAGGCGCACGATGCGCTAATTTGTATTGCGCAGGGATGTACTGTTGATATGCAGGATCGTTGGAGAGTTACACCTGAACACTGGTTCAAGCCACCGGAAATGATGTGCGCTCTGTTTTCGGATCTTCCTGAAGCATGCGGTAACACGATTGAAATCGCAAAACGGTGTGCAGTTAAAATTGAAACCAGAAAACCTATGCTGCCACATAGTAGAAAAATAAAGGCGGGGACAACGGCCGAGGATACGCTTGAACATATGGCAAAAACAGGTCTGGAAAAACGTTTGATATCCATATGCGATCTTACACAAGATCATCGCCAGAAATATGTGGATCGTCTTGATTACGAAATAAATATTATCAAGAATATGGGGTTTTCAGGTTATTTTCTTATAGTTGCTGATTTTATTCAGTGGGCCAAGGAACATGATATTCCTGTCGGACCGGGAAGGGGATCTGGGGCAGGATCCTTGGTGGCCTGGGCATTGACGATTACTGATTTGGATCCTTTGCGCTTTAATTTGCTGTTTGAGCGCTTTTTAAATCCTGAACGTGTTTCAATGCCGGATTTTGACATCGATTTTTGTCAAGACCGACGAGATGAAGTCATTGAATATGTAAGACAAGCCTATGGAACCAATCAGGTGGCACAGATTATAACTTTCGGAAAATTGGCTGCGCGTGCTGCTGTTCGTGATGTTGGTCGTGTTCTTGGATTTCCTTTTGGAATGGTCAATAAGGTTGCTGAACTCATACCAAACAATCCCGCCCATCCAGTTACCTTGAAACAGGCCATTGAAACTGAACCTAGATTGCAGGAAATGCAGGCAACAGATGAAAATATACATCGTCTTTTACAAGTGGCTTTGCAGTTGGAGGGATTATACCGTCATGCAGGTACGCACGCAGCGGGTGTGGTCATAGGGGATCGTCCGCTGGTTGAACTTGTGCCACTTTATCGTGATCCAAAAAGTGATATGCTTGTTACGCAATATAATATGAAATTTGTCGAACAGGTTGGGTTGGTTAAATTTGACTTTTTAGGATTAACCACCCTGACGATTTTGCAGCGAGCTGTTAAAATGCTGGAAAAGTTGGGACAACATATTGATCTGTCAAAAATTCCACTTGATGATACCCTGACTTATGAAATGTTGAGTCGAGGTGAATCCGGAGGCGTTTTTCAATTTGAAGGCGCCGGGATGCGTGATGTTTTGCGTCAAATGCAACCCAGTCGTATAGAGGATCTGATTGCCGCTGTCGCTTTGTACCGACCAGGCCCGATGGCCAATATTCCCGATTATTGTCGACGTAAGCATGGAGAGGAATGGCAATCACCGCATGAAAAAATAAGGGATATTCTTGAAGAGACTTATGGCATCATGGTCTATCAAGAACAGGTCATGCAAATTGCCCAGAGATTGGCTAATTATAGTCTTGGAGGGGCGGATCTCTTACGTCGAGCAATGGGTAAGAAAATTCGTTCCGAAATGGATAAGCAGCGTGAGATTTTTACTGAAGGTGCAACTAAAAATGGTATTGATCGGCAAAAAGCGATAGAGATATTTGATTTGATGGCGCGGTTTGCTGATTATGGGTTCAATAAATCCCACGCTGCTGCTTATGCTCTGGTTTCTTATCAGACAGCATGGATGAAAGCGAATTATCCAGTGGCTTTTTTTGCCGCGTGTATGTCACTGGCACGAGAAAAGACGGATAAGTTAGCCATTCTTCGACAAGAGGCCAAAAGAATTGGCATTTCTGTCTTGCCTCCTGATATCAACAAATCCGGTGCTGATTTTGAAATTGAGAAACAACCTGATGGCAGTTTGGCTATACGCTATGCATTAGCTGCAGTTAAAAGAGCGGGTTTTAGCGCCATGGAAGCCTTGGTTCACGATCGGGATGGTCGAGATTTCAAAAATCTTGCAGATTTTGCCGAACGCATTGATTATCAGAATTTAAATAAGGGCCAACTTGAAAATCTTGCCAAGGCGGGTGTTTTTGATTCAGTCGAAAATAACAGACATAAGGTTTTTGTATCAGCCGAAGTGATTTTACGGAGAGCCCATGCACGAAAAGAGGAAAAAGCAAGTGGCCAAATTGGATTATTTCAAAATGCCACGGCACAAATAGCAGAACCGTTAAAAATTAACAGTGTGGCTGAATGGCCCGAAATTGAACGGTTAACTTTGGAAGCTGAGGCAATAGGCTATCATATGACAGCCCATCCACTAGATTCGTTTAGGGCTTTACTGATCAAATTGGGAATACAACCGATAAATAATCTCGAAACAATTGCTCGTTCCGGAGAGGGAAGAATTAAACTTGCTGGCTGTATATTAAATTGTAAGGAACGTCCTACCCGTAAAGGGACCAAAATGGCTTGGGTTGGATTATCGGATAAAACTGGAGCCTGTGAGATAACTTTTTTTTCTGAAAGTTTGAACCGTTTCCGTGATTTGCTTGTAACTGGTAAAATGGTTATCGTAACGGTTGATTTAAGGTTGGATGCAGAAAATTTGCGTATAACGGCAAATCACGTGGAAGATCTTGAAACAGCGATATCCGGTTTGGTCAAGGAACTCAAAATATGGATTGATGACGTCCAAGCTGTAGAAACAATTTCAAAATTGTTGGAAAATACGCAGAAAGGCAATGGAAAAATCATTTTAATTCCCAATCTTGTTCAGCAACAAGAGGTGGAAATTTTATTACCAGGATACTATAATGTATCACCCGTTCTTGCACAGCATATCAAAGTGATCAATGGCGTTGAAAAAGTAGATCAATTCTAAAAAATAAAAAATTATAATAAAATTTTTTGAAATAATTTGTTAATCAGGCTGGTTTTAACATCATAAATGATAAATGGTCATTAATATTTTACAATAGGTTTAATCAGTTATAAATCATAGAGATTTGAATGATAGAGAATAAGATCAAAAGAATTACTGTTCCCCAGATATCGGCGAAAAAAAATAAGGAACCAATTGTTTCCTTGACCGCCTATACTGCTTCAGTTGCACAAATTGTGGATCCTCATGTTGATTTGATACTTGTGGGTGATTCACTCGGGATGGTCATTTACGGATTTGACACGACTTTGGCCGTGACAGTTGAAATGATGATCGAACATGGCAAGGCTGTTATGCGTGGATCAAAAAATGCGTGTGTGATGGTTGATTTACCTTTCGCCTCCTATCAGGAAAATCCGCAGCAGGCCTTTAGGAACGCAGCACGCATATTGCAGGAAACGGGTGCAGCAGCAGTGAAACTCGAAGGTGGGGAGGAAATGGCTGAAACCGTTGAATTTCTTGTCAAAAGAGGTATACCTGTTTGTGGACATGTTGGATTGATGCCGCAAGCTGTTCAAACCATGGGTGGGTTTAAAATTGCAGGAAGAAACACCAAACAAATTGAAAAAGTCATGCGAGATAGTAATGCTATTGCCAAAGCGGGTGCTTTTGCAATTGTTTTGGAGGGAGTGGTTGAATCAGTGGCAAAAACAATTACTGAACAATTATCAATTCCTACAATTGGAATAGGTGCTTCTCCAGCCTGTGATGGTCAAGTCTTGGTATGTGATGATATTTTTGGCGTTTTTCAAGGATTTAAACCAAAATTTGTTAAACGGTATGCCCAAATTGGTCAAACAATGGAAGAGGCAGTCAAATCATATGCCATGGAAGTCAGATCCAGAACTTTTCCAAGCGCTGAATTCTGTTTTGAAAAATAGACCAAATATTTCTTGTTTAAGGTTTTGAAAAAGGCGAGCATTCATTGATGCATCGCCATTTTTGATATATCTAGGATTATGCTAATGCGGCTGCAATACGTTTTGCAAATAATGTTGGATCAGATGGCATTTCCCCATCCTGTATTTTTGCAAGATCAAGCAGTATAAAAGCAGCTTCATCTATATTCTCACCTGAATTTACCTTCTTGATTAAAGATTTGATTAAATTATGATTAGGATTAATTTCCAGAACAGGTGGGGCTGAAGGAATTGAGCGATCATTACGACGCATTAAACGTTGCATCTGTAAATCGGGACCGTCCTCTTTTGCTGCCAAAATTACAGGACTGTCAACAAGGCGTGTCGTCATGCGAGCATCCGTAATTTTGTCTTTCAAACTTTCCATCAAAGTTTTTAAAAGTTTTTCTTCTTCCTCGCTGTTTGATCTTTCCTCCTTTCCCATAAGTTTATCGAGATCTTCCTTGGCACGGGTAATGCTGCGTAAAGGTTTTTCCTCAAATTTTCCAAACCGATCAGGCCAGAAAGCATCCACGGGATCAGTGAATAATAGGACCTCGATTCCTTGTGCCTTGAAACCTTCAAGATGAGGTGAGGTTTTTAAGACTTCAAGGGAATCTCCAGCCAAGAAATAGATGGCCTCCTGATTTTCTTTCATACGTTCCACATAGTCGGAAAGACTTGTCAAACCATCAACGGTAGATGAATAGAATCTTGAGATTTTGGCAATTGTATCATTGTTTTCATTGGGTTCCCAAAGTCCTTCTTTAAGAATTGCCCCGAAAAGTTCCCAAAACTTTGTATATTTTTCTTTATCTTCCGAAAGTTTTTTTAATTCACTTATCACACGGTTAACAAGGTTCTTACGAATACGTGCAAGAACGGGCGTGTTTTGTAGCATTTCCCTGGATACATTTAGGGGAAGATCTTCAGTATCCACAATCCCCTGAATGAAACGTAACCAAGGTGGAAGCATGTCCGCTTCATCCGTAATAAACATACGGCGTACATGCAATCGTACCTTGCTTTTTCTTTCTTGATCGACTGGTGCGAATGGAGAAACCATTCCGGGAATAAATAACAAAGAAGTGAATTCAATCACGCCTTCAGCATGCCATAAAAGCGTAGCCAATGGTTTGTCAAATAAATGGGTTACATGACGATAGAATTCATCTAGTTGTTCATCGGATATATCGCCACGTGGTTTTGTCCAGATTGCTTGACCTTCATTGGCGGATGTTTCTTTGTCATCCTGTTTAATCGTAATGGGCCAGGCAATATGATCTGCCCATTTACGGATAATATTCTCCAGTCGCATGCTTTCCAAATATTCTTCAGCATCTTTTTTAATATGAAGAATAACATCTGTACCAGGTGTATTTCTTGTTGAGGAAGCGATACTATACTTGCCTTTACCTTCAGAGTTCCATGCCCAGGCTTCATCCGATCCGGCACGTCGTGAAATTACCTCAACTTTATCCGCCACCATGAAGGCTGAATAAAATCCAACACCAAATTGACCGATGAGGTTAACACGATCTTCGGGTTTGGCATCCTTGAGCTGTTTTTCAAACGCTCTTGTTCCTGATTTTGCAATGGTTCCGAGATTTTGGATCATCTCATCTTTACTCATACCGAGACCATCATCACTGATCGTTAATAAATTTCCCTTTTTATCAACGGTTAAAATTATTTGGGGTTTATCGGGCAAGGCAACTGTTTGATTGGTAAGCGATTCAAAACGTCTTCTATCCAATGCATCTGCAGAATTGGCAATTAATTCTCTTAAAAAAATTTCTCTCTCTGAATAAAGTGCATGAACAACCAGATCCATAAGGCGTTCAACTTCTGCACTAAAATTGTGTTGTTCTTCAGCATGCGTAGATGTTGCATCACTCATTTTCACTTGTAAGCCTTTATCATATTTATGGGTTAAAATTAAATTTGAATTAATTATATAACAAAATAAACTGGAAATTAACGAAGACAATTAATAATTTTTTTTGGTAACAATTAAATTTTTAAAAATTCTTTCCACTGACTGGTAATCATAATCAGAAATTCAGTCATAATTTTTTGAATTCTAAAAAAATTTTCATTGAGTTGGAAACATTCTTCATTCAAATACAATTTTTTATTTATTTCAATTTGTAAAACATGAATATTTTTAAAAGGATTTCCATAATGACTGGTAATATACCCTCCTGCATAAGGTATATTTTTTTTCACTGTTAAGCCTTTTGATTGAAAATATCTAGCAGTCTGGTTTATTAACAGCGGGCAACAGCTTTTTGAAAAATTGTCCCCTAATACTATATCTGCAAAGGCAGGGGTTTGGATGCGTGGGGATGGCATTGAATGTACATCGAGGATGATGCCTCCATTAAAACGATTTTTAAAGTTATGAATGAAATTTTTAATTTGTTGATGATAGGAAAACCAATAATTTTGAATTAGTTTTTCAATATGAATAAATGAAAGATAATATTTGAAAATAACTTTTCCTGAATTACTGATTTTATGAACTGTTCCAATTCCGTTTTTTACCCGAGCGGATTCTGTATCACACCATGGGGGAAGTTGTTCTTTGAACATTTTTGGATCAAGTTCCCATGCCCATCGATTGAGATCACAGAAAATACGGGATAATTCTGCATTTAACAAACTTCCACCATAATTAGATACATGATGAAAAAGTTCATGGACAAAACTGTCTTCACTCTTGCGTAATTCATCCAAGGGTAATCTTGTTAGTTCAAGCAAATTCTGTGGATAGAATTGTCCAGAATGAGGTGAGCTGACTAAAAACGGTAAAACATTACTATCAGGTTTCTGTAAACGATATATTTTTGTTTTATGAATTGGCACAAAATAACCTTGCTAACGGAAAAAAAAGAATGATTTTATATAAAATATTTTATTTTTTTGCATTTGACCACTTGCGCTTTTAAACTAAGATGTGTATCAAGCAGTTTATCAAACGTTAAGATGGGCGCATAGCTCAGCGGGAGAGCACTACCTTGACATGGTAGGGGTCACAGGTTCAATCCCTGTTGCGCCCACCATCTTATCATAACCGTGAAAAAAACTAATCATCATTCAAAAATTATTGTCTTTCGTTTTTACGTATAATCATCATAATTTACCTGTATAATTTAAAAAACATCTAAAATTTCCTGTTTGTGTATTGGATAAAATGATGATTAATAATATTTATTGTGTTGGCAGAAATTTTGCTGAACATGCAAAAGAATTGGGAAATCAAATCGAATCTGTCCCCGTAATTTTTAGTAAACCCAACACCTCCTTGGTAGAGGGAGATTCAATTATCCTACCTGATTTTTCACAGGATATTCATTATGAAACAGAAATTGTATTAAAGATTTCCCAGGATGGTTTTAAAATTTCGGAGAACAAAGCCGAAAATTATTATGATGAAATCGCTCTTGGCCTTGATTTGACGGCTAGAGACCTGCAAACAGCATTGAAAGAGAAAAAATTACCCTGGTTTTTGGCAAAGGGTTTTAAAGATTCCTGTTACCTTTCCTCTTTTGTAAAAAAGGAACTGTTATCTCATCCTATTTGCTTTTCAATGAAATTAAATGGAAAAGAGCGTCAGAGAGGTAATAGCAATAACATGATATTTAATTTCAGCAAGATTATATCCTATATTAGCCAGTTTGTTCCATTAAAAAAATCAGATGTGATTTTCACTGGTACGCCAAAGGGTGTAGGCAAACTGAAATCTGGGGATCAAATATCACTCTTTTTGCAGGAAAATGAAATTGCTATAGTGAAAGTAAAATAATTACATAATTTTTAATTAAAATTATTTGGTAAGCCAATGTATTTTAATCGACATAAAAGGGTAATAGCGATGAGGCGAAGACAATTTTTGGCAAATTCTATTGGCACAGCAGTTATGGCAGTTGGAAGTGGAAAATTTGTTTTTTCGAATATACCCGCTTTTGCGAGATCATCATCCGAATATAAATCCTTTCTTTTCAATATATATCAACAGGCTGTTCAGCTAGGATTCAATGCCTCTATTATGAGGCATGCTTTGAATTATTCTTTACCGAATAAAAAAGTGATTGAACTTGATCATAAACAGCCAGAATTTGTCATGACATGGCAACAATATTACAAAAAAGTCATAACAAAAGAAAAAATAGAACAAGGTCGCAATAAATTTCATGAACTTCAAACGTTTTTGACTGCCCTTTGGCAGAGTTATGAAGTTGATCCTTCTATACTTGTTGGAATATGGGGAATAGAATCCTTTTATGGCAAATTTCTCGGAAAATTTAATGTTATTGATGCTTTGGCAACTTTGGCTTATGAAGGTAGAAGAGCTAAATTTTTCAAAATTGAGCTCATGAATGCATTAAGAATTCTTAATCATAGAAATATCAATCCCGAAAATATGATGGGCAGCTATGCTGGTGCAATGGGCCAGCCCCAATTTATGCCCAGCGCATATTTACGGTATGCGGTTGATTTTTCAGGAAACGGTCATCCAAATATTTGGACAAATGAAAAAGATGTACTGGCTTCAATTGCCAATTATCTGAAGAAAAATGGTTGGCATGGATCTGAACCCTGGGGACAAAAAATTTTATTGCCAAATGATTTCAATGGTTCATATATCGGACATCATGTTTCAAAAACACTTGGTGAATGGAAATCAATGGGTGTTAAGCGATCAGATGGTTCGGATTTTTCCCGTCTGGATATTTATGGCAGTATTTTGAAACCGGATGAGAAAAATAATAATGGTTTTATGATTTATCATAATTTTAATGTAATACGCCGCTACAACCCTTCGGATTATTATGCACTTGCAGTCGGATTGCTGGGAGATGCGATGGTTGCATAAAATGATTGTTTTTTTGTAATATAAATATAAAATAACAAAATATTAATTTCGTGAATTTGAATTATATCGTGAAAAAATATTTATTTTCTCTATTGTTGATAAGTATAGCCTGTTGTACCAAGGAAGAAAAACCGTTGCAACCAGCTCAGATTCACTATGTGGTTGGTCAACCTTATCAGGTTGGGGAACAATGGTATTATCCAGAGGAAAATTTTGCCTATCATGCAACAGGTTTGGCAGTTATATCCAAAAATCAGAAAGATAAAGTGACTGCTGATGGGGAATATTATGACCCGCAACGTATGACAGGAGCACATCCCACATTGCAATTACCGAGTATTATAAAAGTTCGCAATGTTGACAATGGTAGGGAAATTTTAATTCGTTTGAATGATCGTCCATCATCTTATCCTTCAAGATTGTTGGAATTGACGCCAAAAGCTGGTGGATTGTTGGGAATTTCAAACGGGCAAACAGCGAAAATCGAAATTGTTGAGGAAGAAAATCAAAGCCAAAATCTTGCTTTTGAAATGCCCAATGGTCCGCAAACGGAAATGAAAGTTAACACTGCGCCTTTGGATACAATCATGGTTGAAAATCTGAATGGCAAATCAAGCGAAAATGATGCGAAAAAAAAATCAGATCCCACTTTCCAAAAAGCATTAAATTCTTCATTAATATTAAAAGATTTGCCCGTCACTTTTACGCAAGGTCAAATTACAGGGGGGCAAATATGGATTGATTGTGGCTCTTTCACCTTGCGAATTTATGCTAATAAATTGGCGGCACGTATTGGTGGGAGAGTGATTTATAGTTTTGAAGGAGGGCGCAGAATATTGCATGTTCGTTCTGGTCCCTATCAATCAGTCGAAAGTGCTGATCAAAATCTTGATTATTTGTTAAAATCTGGCATTAAGGGTGCCAAAATTATAGTTGAATAGGAACAAGCGTGCATACTCGTAGATCAATATTGACTGGAATTAGTGGCGTAGCTGCATCTCTGGCTCTGATAGATTCAAATTCAGCAAGTGCCCGAAGAGCCATTCGTAAAGCGGCGGGAAGGAAATTCTCGTCAGCAACTCAAGAAACGGTTTCGAATGGTCCACCAGCCGTAACACCAATAGGTCCTTTTGACACGTTGGCACAATACGCCTTTATCATGGATTATAATACAGGTACCGTTTTGATGGATAAATTGGCAGACCAACCTATGCATCCGTCGTCTTTGACAAAAATCATGACCTGTTATATTGTTTTTGCCATGCTGCGAACCGGGCGTTTAAAACTTGATCAGTTGCTTCCCGTAAGTGAAAAAGCCTGGAAAATGCAGGGATCAAAAATGTTTGTTCCCCTGAATGGACAAGTTTCTGTCCAGGATTTGATCCAGGGTGTTGTTATACAGTCCGGGAATGATGCCTGTATTGTACTTGCCGAAGGAATTGCCGGATCTGAACAGCAGTTTGTATCCATGATGAATGAAATGGCGCCCAAGATGGGATTGCGGAATTCTCATTTTATGAACTGTACCGGATGGCCGGATAGCAATCATCTGATGTCTGCCCGTGATATTGCTCTGATAGCCTATCATCTTATTCATGATTATCCCGAATACTATCATTTTTTTTCCGAAAAAGAATTCACTTTTAATAAAATCACCCAGGGCAATCGAAATGTTTTGGTAGACAAAGGGCTTGCGGACGGTTTGAAAACAGGACATACTGATGCTGGCGGTTATGGATTATGTGCCAGTTCTGAACGGAATGGTCGTCGGGTCATAATGGTGGTCAATGGATTAACCTCGATGAATATGCGGGCCCATGAGAGTGAACGTTTGATAGAATGGTCTTTCAATCAATTTGAAAATGTTAAGTTATTCAATAAAGGGGATATTGTTGAACAGGCACCAGTTTGGATGGGAGCACAAGAAACAGTTCCGCTGGTTGCAGGTGAAAATCTTGTTTTAACCTTGCCTGTCGGGATGCGTGAAAAATTGAAGGTAACCCTTGATTATAATGCCCCTTTGTCCGCACCTGTTATGAAAGGACAAAATGTTGAGGCCTCTCTGTCCGTAAAAAATGGTGGAATTACTGCACAAGTTCCCATAATAGCTGGTGAGACTGTTGAAAAAGCTAATATTATTTCACGTATGATGAAAAATGTAAGCTATCGATTAACGAATAAAAATTAATTAACATTATTTTATTATTTATGTCAGGATATTTTATTACTTTTGAGGGCGGTGAAGGTGCTGGAAAATCTACACAAGCTCAATTATTGAAAGAAAAGCTGCAAAAAGATAATATTGACGTTCTCTTAACCCGTGAGCCAGGTGGAACAACGGGTGCCGAGGCCATTAGGAAATTATTGTTATTTGGGAATTGCGATTTTTCGCTTAAAGCTGAAATCCTGGCTCATTTTACCGCAAGGTGCGATCATGTAGATCAGGTCATAAAGCCAGCGCTGCAGCAGGGTAAAATAGTGCTGTGTGATCGTTTTATTGATTCAACACTGGCATATCAAGGTTATGGATTAGGTAAGGAAAATCCGGATATTTTGGAATTTATTCAAAAATTATCCAATTTGATAGATTTAATTCCCAATTTAACATTGATATTCGATGCCCCTTATGAAATGCTTATTGAGCGTTGTCTAAAACGTCAAACAAAAATTGACGCTTATGAACAACTCGGGTATGATTTTCATTATCGTGTTCTGAATGGTTTTCAACTGATAGCTAAAAATAATAAAAATCGATGTAAAGTTATCAAAGCTCATAAATTATTGCATGAGGTAACTCGGGAAGTTTACAATCTCGTCAAGCATAAACTATCTGAATCAAGATATAACAAAAACAATGACAGTAAAACTAGTTGACTCTTTATGGGGACATGAAAAGGAATATGATTGTTTCAAACAAGCCATTTTCCAGAATAAGCTTCATCATGCATGGTTGATATGTGGTGAGGTCGGGGTAGGCAAAAAAACTTTTGTCAATCATGTCATTCGTTTGATTCTTGGTAGCTCTGAAAATGTGTTGGCTAAGATAAAGGCGGGTAGTCATCCTGATTTATTAACGGTTAGTCGAAGAATAGATGAAAAGAAAAACCGTCTTCGTTCGGAAATTTTGATGGATGATATAAAAGCGGTTGGAACGTTTTTACGATTGACTTCTGCCAATGGCGGGTGGCGCATTGTCATTATCGAAGAGGCGGATTTGATGAATCAGAATGCGGCCAATAGCTTATTAAAAATTTTGGAAGAGCCACCAGATGCTGCTTTAATTTTTTTGATCACTGCACATCCAAACCGTTTGTTGCCAACGATTTTAAGTCGTTGTCGTAAATTAACGCTTCATCCCTTATCAAATACTGTTTTATTAGAAGCCTTGATTAAATTAGCCCCCGAATATTCTGAGGCAGAATATCAAAAAATAATTACCCTGTCTCAGGGAACGATCGGTAAAGCATTATCATTATTGAATTCTGACGCCTCAAATTTGCAAAATATTGTTGATGCCTTTTTCGAGAAGCCTTTCAAAGGAAGTGAGCTGAATGAAAAAGTTAAGTATATTTTACAAAAAGAAGATGGATTTTCTGTTTTTTTTAGCTTATTGACAGATAAATTCAATATGCTGATCGGTGAGGCTATAAAATCAAGGCGGGAACGATTTGGCAATCCATCTCGAACAGTAATGGAATGGATTGATATTTGGCAAAAAATTTTAAAATGGCATAAAGATACAGAATTTTTTAATTTGGATAAAAGACAAACCCTAATTTCCGATTTCGAACTAGTAAGTGAATTATGAAAAACCATTATATGATAACCACCCCGATTTATTATGTAAACGGGTTACCCCATATTGGTCATGCCTATACCTCAATCGCTGCGGATGTTTTGGCCCGATTCAAACGATTGGATGGATATGATGTATTCTTTTTGACGGGTACTGACGAGCATGGACAAAAGGTAGAGCAGGCTGCCCACAATAATGAACAAACATCGGAAGTATTTGTAAATGAAATTTCTGCAAAATTCAGAAATATGGCTGATCAGTTAAACATATCATATAATGATTTTATACGAACGACCGAGGAACGTCATAAAAGAAGCTGCCAGACTTTATGGAAAAAAATCGCTGATGCTGGTCACATTTATCTTGGCGCTTATGAAGGGTGGTATTCACTCAGGGATGAGTGTTATTATAGTGAAGATGAACTAACGACTACAGCAGATGGACAAAAGATTGCGCCCACAGGGGCACAGGTCAAATGGTTAAAAGAACCATCCTATTTTTTTAGATTGTCTGCCTGGCAAGACAAGTTGTTGGAATTTTATGAATTGCATCCAGAATTTATCGGCCCAGAAAGTCGTAAGAATGAACTGTTAAGTTTTGTAAAATCTGGTTTACGTGATTTATCCATCAGTCGTACGAGTTTTAAGTGGGGTATTCCAGTTCCAGGCGATAAGGATCATGTCATGTATGTATGGTTCGATGCGTTGACAAATTATATTTCCGCATTGGGCTATCCTGATACGGAATTATCAGATCGGTGGCGTTTTTGGCCAGCAGATTTGCATTTGGTGGGGAAGGAAATTGCACGTTTCCATGCGTTGTATTGGCCAGCTTTTTTAATGGCGGCGGGTTTGGAAGTTCCCAGACGAATATTTTCGCATGGCTGGTGGACTGTTGAAGGTGAAAAAATGAGTAAATCAGTAGGAAATGTTGTTGAGCCTATTGAATTGATCAATGAGTTCGGACTGGATCCTGTCCGATTTTTTCTTTTGCGTGAAGTTCCTTTCGGTGGAGACGGAGACTATAGCAGACAATCCCTGATCAATCGCATGAATAATGAATTGGCCAATGATCTGGGTAATCTTGCACAGAGAACTTTGACTCAAATTACCAGAAATTGTGACGGTATTTTACCAGATACTGGAAAAAGATTGGATGTGGATATACAGTTGATAGCAAAAGCTAAACTGTTGCCGATTTTATTAAGGGAACAAATGGACCGTCAGGCTTTTAATGAATCTTTGGAGGATATTTGGAAGGTTATACGCGCTTCAAATGCATATATCGATCATCAGGCGCCATGGAAATTGAAAAAAACTGATTTCGAGCGTATGAAGACTGTTTTAAGAACCTTGGTTGATGTGTTGCGCGAAATTGCCACTTGTTTACAGCCATTCATGCCTAATAGTATGGATAAATTATTGACCCAGCTTGGGGTTGGTAAAAATGAACGTAATTTTTCAGATCTTGAAAAAGAAATTCATTCAGGAATAAAATTACCTTTACCTTCTCCTATTTTTCCTCGTTATACGGAAGCTGAACAAATCTGATGCATCTGGTTGATTCACACTGCCATCTTGATTTTTTTGATGATGATGAAAAAAAAGCCATTATAGATCGTGCAACACATGCAGGTTTGGGTGAAGTTGTAACAATAGGAACGCGTTTATCAAATGCGCGGCAGCAAATAGGAATAACCGATTATACAACTGATCATTTGAGTGTATGGTGCACGATTGGAACTCATCCTGAATATGTGATGGATGAACCTTTTTGTTCTGTTGACAGAATTGTTGAATTAACCAATCATCCCAAAGTTATAGGTATAGGTGAAACCGGACTTGATTATTTTTACGGTAAACAAGAGGCTTTTGAACGACAGAAAGAATCTTTTGAAAATCATATCCGTGCCTCACAACAAACTGGATTGCCTGTATGTATTCATGCCCGGGATGCAGATGATGATATTGCCAAAATCTTAAAGAGAGAGACAGAAAAAAGGGGAGGATTTCCATTTTTAATTCATTGTTTTACATCTAGTATGAAACTGGCCGAAACAGTTCTAGGTTTGGGTGGATATATTAGTATTTCAGGTATAATCACTTTTAAAAAAGCCCAGGATTTACGCGATATCGTTCTTCATTTACCTCAAGATAAAATTCTTGTTGAAACTGATTCTCCTTATCTGGCTCCCGTACCATTTCGGGGCAAACAAAATGAACCTGCATATGTTTATCAAACAGCAGAATTTATGGCAAAATTGTTGGCGGTTGATTTTGAAACGTTTAAAAAACAAACAACAGATAATTTTCATCGTCTTTTTAAAAAGGCGTCTTTTTAAAGGTAAATTGTTTAATGAAAATCACTATTCTGGGATGCGGAGGTTCGGGTGGTGTCCCATTGGTAGGAGGTGATGATGGTCAGGGGAATTGGGGAATATGTGATCCCCTGGAACAAAAGAATCAACGAACTCGATCCTCTATCGTTATTGAGTTGAATAATGGCAAAAGAATTCTAATTGATTCAGGTCCTGATATACGAACTCAGTTATTGAGAGAAAAAATTGGCAGGGTTGACGCTGTCATTTATTCTCATGCACATGCAGATCATATTGCTGGTCTGGATGAATTGCGTTCAATCAACAGAGTTTTGGGTAAAGCCTTACCAATATATGCAACGAAAGATACATTATCTGAATTGAAATCAAGATTTGCCTACGCATTTAAGCCATGGAAAACCCAACCATATTTTTTTCGTCCAGTTTTGGATGTTCATCAGATTGATTATTATGATAATTTCATGATTGAAAATCAATCTATTCAAACATGTGAACAGATACATGGTTTTTGTAAATCCATGGGCATACGATGTGGTGATGTGGCATATTGTACCGATGTGGTTGGGATTCCAGAACAAGGGTTGAAAATTTTATCCAATCTTGATCTGTTTATTGTGGGATGTTTTCAACGGAATGAACATCCTGCCCATGCATGGATTGGCAAGGTTCTGGAATGGAAAAAAATTATCAAGCCAAAAAGAACGATTTTAACGCATATGGGACCTGATATGGATTGGAATTGGCTAAAGGCAAATCTGCCGCCGGACATCGAAGTTGCCTATGATGGACTAATTCTCTATTCTTCGTAATCATACAAATAATAAATTAAAACATACAAGAGTATAATATGACTGCTGCATCTGACGGTTTAATCAAGGACGCTCCCTTTGCAAGGGCATTAAGTGAACGCTATCTGGCCTATGCCCTGTCAACAATAATGTCGCGTTCATTACCAGATGTAAGGGATGGATTGAAACCTGTTCATCGTCGTTTGATATATGCCATGCGTCAATTGAAACTTGATCCAAAGTCAGGATTTAAGAAATGCGCCCGTATTGTTGGGGATGTTATTGGTAAATATCATCCCCATGGGGATGCCGCTGTCTATGAAGCGCTCGTTCGTCTAGCACAGGATTTCGCTGTACGGTATCCCTTGATTGAAGGACAGGGAAATTTTGGATCCATTGATGGTGATAATGCTGCGGCCATGCGTTATACTGAATCCCGTATGACAAGAATTGCCCAGTTTTTATTGCAAGGTATCGATGAAGATTGTGTTGATTTTCGTGATACCTATGATGGAGAGGAAAAAGAACCCGTTGTTTTACCAGGTGCATTCCCAAATCTTTTGGCAAATGGTGCAAGCGGAATTGCTGTTGGAATGGCAACAAATATTCCCCCACATAATGTGGGTGAAATTTATCAGGCCGCTATGATCCTTATTAAAAATCCTGAAGTTTCTACACAGGATTTGTTGCATTTTGTAAAAGGTCCAGATTTTCCAACAGGAGGGAAAATTGTTGAAAATCAAAATGTTATTCAACAAACTTACGAAACTGGTCGAGGCTCATTAAGGCTCAGGGCAAAATGGGAAATTGAACATGGCCGATTTGGAACTTGGGTTATCGTTGTTAAGGAAATACCCTACCAAGTGCAGAAATCCAAATTGATTGAACAGATAGCCACTTTGATGGAACAGAAGAGGCTTCCATTATTGGCAGATATAAGAGATGAAAGTACTGATGAAATACGGCTTATATTAGAGCCCAAAGTTAAAACAGTGCAGCCAGAAATTTTAATGGAATCCATGTTTAAACTGACTGTCTTGGAAAACCGGTTTGCTTACAACATGAATGTGCTTGATCGCAATGCCGTTCCTAAATTGATGGGATTGAAAGCCATTTTGAAATCATGGTTGGATCATCGTTATGAAGTTCTCAAACGTCGAAGTCAATATCGGTTAAATGTTATTGAACAGCGATTGGAAATTCTGGAGGGTTTATTAGCGGTATATCTAAATCTTGATGAAGTTATTCGTATAATTCGAGATGAAGATGAAGTAAAAACTGTTTTGATGCAAACTTTCAATCTGTCGGATGTTCAGGCCGAAGCCATTCTCAATATCCGTTTGAGAAGTTTGAGACGATTGGAAGAAAATGCAATAAAAAATGAATATGCACAACTCACCAATGAAAAATCTAATTTAAAAACGTTGCTGGCAAGTGAATCTCTTTGCTGGAAAGAAATCAACAAAGAATTGAAAGAGGGTTTGAAAACGTTCGGTCAGTCCGATGATGGTTTGAGAAAAACGGAAATTTCTGAAGCACCTAAAACAATAGATGTTATGGATATTCTGGAAGAGGTGGAACGTGAACCTCTGACAATTATTTTATCCTCCAAAGGTTGGATACGTGCTTTGAAAGGACATAATCTTGACAGTGATAAGCTGAAATTCAAAGAAGGGGATCATTTATTTAAAATATTGGAATGTCATAGTAATGATCGAATTTGCATTATCGGTAGTGAAGGTAAATCATTCAATATAAAGGCATTAGATTTACCAAGAGGCCGAGGTGATGGTCAACCCATACGTCTTCTTGCAGACATAGCAAATGATGCTGAGGTTATTGAATTTTTTATTTTAGATGAAAAAAAGAAATATGTTCTTGTTTCAACCTCAGCAAAGGGATTTGTCATTTCTGGGGAAAATCTTGTTACTGAACGGAAAACGGGTAAACAAGTTCTAACTTTAAAGGATAATGAAAAAACATTCGCTTGTCTTGAAGGTAATGGAAATTATATTGCCATTGCGAATTCATCCAGTAAATTTCTGATATTTCCACTAGAACAAATTCCTGAATTAAAAAAGGGTAGTGGTGTTCTATTACAGAAATTGGGTAAAGGAAAACTGAAACTGGTTATAGTTTTTGATTCTGAGATTGGTTTTACAATGCCTGGTCAAACAAAAGTCAGAAATTTTGAAATATTGGAAAATTATATAGGTAATCGTGCATCTGTTGGACATAAATCTCCTAATTGGTTGAGAATTTAGTCTTATTTTAGTCCAAAGGATATTTATAAAATAATTAATTAATTAATTAATTAATTAATATTTAAAATACCCCTTTATAGATAAAAATTATAACTGTTTTAATAATTTTGCCGCTTCTGGAGCAAAATAAGTCATAATCGCATTTGCTCCAGCTCTCTTGAAACAGAGAAGCGTTTCAAGAATAGCCTGATTATTATCAAGGTAATCATGGTTAATCGCGTTTTTCAACATGGCATATTCACCAGAAACCTGGTAACTGACAATTGGAATATTGAATCTATCTCTTACCATTCGGATTATGTCTAGATAGGGCAATCCCGGTTTGATGATAACTGAATCAGCACCTTCTTGAATATCAAGTTCGACTTCAGAAAGAGCCTCTCGACTATTGGCAGGATCCATCTGATAAGTTTTTTTATCGCCTTTTAAAAGTTTTCCTGATTCCAGCGCATCTCTGAAAGGTCCATAATAAACACTGGCATATTTTGCGGCATATGACATGATTCGTGTATTAACAAAATTATCATTGTCCAATGCCTTTCGGATTGCCGCGACCCTACCATCCATCATGTCAGAAGGCGCGATAAAATCCATACCTGCTCGGGCTTGATTAATCGATTGCCTGACTAGTATCTCTATGGTTTCATCATTGGCAATATAACCATTTTTTATTATTCCGTCATGGCCATGGCTGGTATAAGGATCAAGAGCTACATCCCCGATTAATAATATTTCTGGAAATCTTTTTTTAAGTTCTCTTGATGCACGGCAAATTAGATTATCGGGATTATAGGCTTCCTTTCCCTCTGGATCACGTTTATCGTTGGTGGTCACAGGGAATAATGCAAGCGCGGGGATATCCAGATTTGCAGCAGGTTCTATATATGCAGCCAGACGATCAACAGTAACCCGTTTAATTCCAGGCATTGAAGAAACTTCTGTTTCAATATTGTTGCCCTCAATAATAAAAATTGGCCAAATCAAATCATCTTTACTCAATTTATTTTCAGCTACCAGACGACGCGTTGCAGAATCAATTCGATTGCGTCGCATACGAGTCAGAGGAAAGCTTCCAATCATGGTATCAATCCTTAATTAATTATGAAATTTCTGTTGTAATTTACTGTGTTTATGACCATAAAGCCAATAAATAATTATACCTATGAACATCCATCCCCCAATTGTTAACCATGTTATATTGCTTAGGGAATACATCAGCACACAACAAACCAAAGTGCCAAGTATCGGTATGATATCGCCACCTGGCACTTTAAAACGCCGGGGGAAATCTTTATGGGTTCGACGTAAAATCATTACAGATATACATACGAAAAAAAAGGCGGATAATGCACCTATAGAGCACATTTCACTTAAAATTGAAATAGGAATAAAAGCAGATAGAATACAGATAAAAACCATAAAAAACATGTGTGATAGATGAGGAGTTTTATGGTCGGGATGAATAACAGAAAAGAATTTGGGAATCAAACCGTCTTTAGAAAGAGTAAAAAAGATACGTGTTTGACCTACAAGAAGTAATACAAGAACAGGAAAATAACCAATGATGATACTGAATTTGATTACGGGCTGTAACCATTTATAAGGGGTGTGATCAATGGCTGTTGCCACAGGTGCGCCATTGCCAAGCAATTGATGAAAATTGACAAGCCCGACAATAACAAATGCAAACGTGACATAAATGAGTGCTGTAATTGTAATGATTATTAAAATAGCTTTCGGGATATCCCTTGATGGATTTTTAACTTCCTGTGCAGTAGAAGCTACACTATCAAAACCTATATAGGCAAAAAAGATCATGCCGGCAGCTTGAAAGATTCCTGAAATGCCAAAATGACCAAATTGACCTGTATTTTCTGGGATAAAAGGCTTGAAATTGTCAAAATCAATATAGGAAAATCCAAAAGCGATAACAGCAAATACAACAAACAACTTGATCAAAACAATCATATTGTTCATTCGAAAGGATTGTTTAATCCCTTGTATCAGATAAAGAGAGAGAAATATGATGACAAATGTGGATGGAAGGTTCAATATCCCAGAAATATTCTGGCCGTCTATATTGATTTTCTCTAGTGGTGAAGCGAAAAATTGATAGGGTAGGTGTAAGTGAAAACTTATCAGAATTGACTTTAAATATTGTGACCAACTTACCGCTACCGCTGCTGCTCCGACAGAATATTCAAGCACCAAATTCCATCCAACAATCCAGGCTATAAATTCTCCCATAGCGATATAGATATAACTATAAGAACTGCCCGATTCTGTAATCATTCCAGCAAGTTCACTGTAACATAATCCTATGAATGAACATGCCAATGCTCCTATTAGGAAAGAAAGAAGTACGGCGGGACCAGCATGTTCTGATGCAGCAATACCTGTAACCGTAAAGAGTCCGGTTCCAACAATTCCACCAACGCCAAAAAAAATCAGACTAGGCATGCCGATTACGCGCGCCAAACCGTTTTCATGCTGGTTATTTTCTATGGATTTTTTTCTAAATAGTGATTTTCTCTTGGATAGATCCATAGAATAGCCCTTTTTTAAAATTTATCACAATATCGTGTAAAGTTCTTAAAATAAATCATATTTTTTTGGAATTTATTTTTTCAGTAATAGCGTATTATCTTACATATTTAATTGCAGAAAATCACAAAATTGAATATTTAATAGAGAGTCTCTTAAATATGTAGTTTTCTAGGAATCCATGAATGTCCGAAAATAATTTATATCATCAATTTTTTCAATCTGATGTTTCTCAAACAGATCCTGAGGTTTACGCAGCTTTAAAAAGCGAACTTACCCGTCAACAGGACGGTATTGAGTTAATAGCAAGTGAAAATATTGTTTCCAAGGCAGTTTTAGAGGCTCAGGGTAGCGTATTGACGAATAAATATGCTGAAGGATATCCCGGACGTCGTTATTATGGCGGATGTGGTGAAGTTGATAAGGTAGAAGTTCTGGCTATTGAACGAGTCAAGAAAATTTTCAACGCGCAATTTGCCAATGTTCAACCACATTCCGGTGCGAATGCCAATCTGGCTGCATTTATGGCTACTGTCAAACCTGGTGAAAAAGTATTGGGAATGAATTTGGCAGCGGGTGGACATTTAACCCATGGTGCGGCACCTAATTTTTCTGGAAAATGGTTCCATGCACTGCACTATGGAATTAGAAAAGAAGATGGCTTGATTGATTATGACGAGCTCGAGGCGACTGCAAGAAATGAAAAACCACGTTTGATTATTGCAGGTGGATCTGCATATCCCAGAATTATTGATTTCGCCCGTTTCAGAAAAATTGCCGATGAAGTTGGTGCTTTTCTGATGGTTGACATGGCTCATTTTGCCGGATTGGTTGCGGCAGGCCTTTTTCCAAACCCAATGGATTACGCTGATATTGTTACCAGTACAACGCATAAAACTTTACGTGGACCTCGTGGAGGAATTGTTTTAACAAACTGTCCCGATTTGGCTAAAAAAATCAATTCAGCAGTATTTCCCGGATTACAGGGTGGTCCATTGATGCATGTCATCGCTGCAAAAGCGGTGGCCTTTGCTGAAGCAATGCGTCCAGAATTCAAGGTCTATCAAAAAGCGGTGGCAAACAATGCCCGTGTATTGGCAGACACCTTGATTGAATGTGGATTTGATATTGTTACAAATGGTACGGACAGCCATTTGTTACTTGTTGATTTGCGCCCCAAGAAAGTAACGGGAAAACAGGCGGAAGAAAGTTTGGAAAGAGCGGGAATAACCGCAAATAAAAATGCGGTTCCTTTTGATCCGGAAAAACCGGCCATTACTTCTGGTATTCGTCTAGGTAGTCCAGCAGGGACAACTAGAGGGTTTGGTGAAGCAGAATTTCGTGAAATTGGTCTCTTGATAAATGAAGTTCTAACCCCATTGGCAAAAGCCAAAGATAATGATAACAGTTTTGCGGAAAAAGCTGTTCGCAATAAAGTCATGGCTTTATGTAAACGCTTTCCCATATATAAACAGTAATTATTTCAAGGGTATTGCAGATTCAGCCATTTCATAAATTATGGCGTTTATTGCCCCCATATCAGCGAAGATTTTATCTAAGCAAAGTGGGGGGGATATTAGCACCTTCCATATCATCAGAACCCTTTTGTGATCAAAGCGTAATTATAATTGGTGAGTTTTCAAAAGCTTCTGGTTTGGGTGAAGGTGCGCGTATAATGTATAATGCACTCAAAAACGAAAATGTTACTGTCCAGAAAATCGATATTGACCCCTATGGTTTTTCTTATACAAAATATAAGGAAGCGTGTAGAATTTTATCAGTTTATCCATACGCATCATTGATTTTTCATATCAATGCCCCACAATTGGCATTTGCATTATTGAATTTACCTCGTTTTTTATTGAAGAACAGAAAAATTATAGGTTATTGGGCATGGGAGCTTGAAATTTTGCCAAAAGAATGGGAGGTGGGTTTCAGATTTGTTCATGAAATATGGGTACCTTCTCGTTTTGTCGCAAAAGCCGTTAAACATTGGGCTAATAAATATCAAAAAAAGATTACGGTTGTTCCTCATCCTATTGCAGCATATCCTGTAGCAATTGCGTCAAGTCTAACTCGTGAAAGTCTTGGTTTACCCCAAGCAACTTTAAATATATTAACATCTTTTAATCTTTCTTCATCTTTTGTTAGAAAAAATCCTATAGCCGCAATCAGGGCTTTTAGAAAAGCGTGTGAAACAATAGCGCATGATAAAATTAGCCTTATTCTCAAGGTTTCCTATATTAATGATTTCCGTCAGGATTTTAATGAATTAAAGAAAGCGATAGATGGACAAAAAAATATCATTCTTTATACTAATTTATTGACAACAGAGGAAAATAGGGCGCTTATATTTCATTCTGATATTATTTTGTCACTTCATCGTAGTGAAGGTTTTGGGTTGGTGCCAGCAGAAGCTATGCAATATGGAAAAGCTGTTATTTCCACTAATTGGTCTGCAACTAGTGAGTATATTGATGAAAACTGTGGTGTTCCTGTTAATTACAAACTGATACCTGTAAAAGACCCACGAAAAGTATATGAATTGCCGAATGCCTTGTGGGCTGAACCTGATATTGAATTCGCCGCTAAAAAAATTAATGAATTGTTTTACAATGAAAACTATCGTAATAATTTAGGTGTTTTATCTAAAAATAAAATTAAAACGATATTTAATTCAAAATTTTTAAAAAAAAGATTTAATAATTATTTGGTAAGAAATAATGGATAAATCATTTAATATTTTAGTATGGCAATGGGGTAGAAAGGGAGCGGGACCAAAAATTGCTGTTGAATTGTCAAATGCTTTAAAATCAATTAAAAATTTAAACATTCTACTATCCTTATCCGATCGGGCTGAAATTATTGATTATAATCCGGAATGTCAAATTGGTATAAAGTTTAAAACATATTCATCAATATTGGGATATTTAATACGATGGATAGAGTCTCCTTATTGGATATTGTATTTGATATATCATCTTAAAAAAAATAAGGTAGACTTGGCCATATGCACAATGCCGGGATTATTAGACATGATTATGATTTCGGCCTTGAAAATATTGAAAATCCCATGTGTTGTAATTATTCACGATGCTTATCCTCATCCGGGGGATGGATATCTTTTTCAACATTTTTTGCAAAGACAGTTGATTAAAAATTCAGATTTGATCGTAACTTTTACTCAATACGTATACAATCAATTAAATAAAAGGAATTTTTTATCAAAATCAAAATTTATAAGGGTATGGCATCCCCCTTTAAAATATGATTATGAAAATATTTCTGTTTCAAAAAACAAAAATGAAATACATCTTTTGAATTTTGGTCGTCTTTTGCCTTATAAAGGGTTTAATCTGTTAAATGAGGCTTTAAAACTAGTCAAATCGGATAGGTCTTATATAGTTCGTATAGTAGGGCAGGGTCCAAAAAGCAAGGTTTTAAAACTGTTAAATCGTAGAAAAAATGTATATGTCGAAAATAGATGGGTTCCGGAAAATGAAATTGCATCCATTTTTGAATGGGCGGATGCTATAATCTTGCCGTATGAGGAGGCCAGTCAAAGTGGTGTTTTGGCCATTGCCCTGGCGTTTTCAAAACCCGTTTTAATAACAAGGGTAGGAGGATTAATGGAGCAATGCAATCATAAAGACCTTGTTTTTTTATGCAATCCCAATCCTGAAGATATAGCCAAAAATATTGAGAAAATTCTGGAGTTGCCTTTTCCGTTAAAAAGAGAATATATGGATACGTCACATGAATGGAAAAAAATGGCAAAGGATTTAATTTCGCAAATAAACGAGAAATTCAATTTTCATTTAAAGTTAGATACTCGATGACAGAAGTTTCGATTTTGACAGAAAATTTTGCTGGAATGAAAACGCAAGCCCTTGGGTTTGTTAAAAGGGCACAATTTGATTACAGTTTTCATCAGTTAAAACCTAGATTTCCTTGGAAATTTATTTCGGCACCCTTTTGGCCCAATCCTTTAAAAGCGGTATTTCCTTTTCAACCAAAAGATAATTCTGTAATTGTAAGCGTAGGAAGTGTGGGGGGTGTTGTAAATGCCGACTTACGCAAGGAAAATCATATAGCCATACATATACAGAATCCGCGTATCGCATTAAATAAATTCGATCTTATCATTGCCAATCCACACGATAATATTAAAGCGGATAATGTTCTTGTATCGCGTAATGCATTGCATCATATAACTCCCTCATTGCTGTCTGAAAATTTGCATTATTGGAATTCCATTCTTCATGATCCGGTAAAACCATTGGTAAGTGTCTTGCTGGGCGGAAATAATGGCAGATTCAAATTTGGTGAAAAAGAAGCTGAACAGATTGCTTATCAATTAAAAAGGCTTGTTACCAAAAACAATATTTCACTTGCGGTGACTCCTTCAAGAAGAACGAATCCTTCAGCTTTAAAAAGATTAAAAGAGATATTATCACCATTTAGTGTATATATTTGGAATGGTGAGGGAGAAAATCCCTATTTAGGATTACTGGCATGTGCTGATTATATATTGGTTACAATTGATAGTGTTTCAATGGTTTCTGAGGCTATTGCCACTTCTGTACCAGTAATGATCTTGCCATTGCCCGGTAAATCAAAAAGAATTTCTTCCTTCATCAATTCAATGATTAATGAAAAACGAATCAGGATGTTTGAGGGGAAACTTGAAACATGGCGTGTCACCTCGATTGATGACACAGATGAGATCATCAATCAAGCAAAGTTAAGACTAAAATTATAAAATTTTATTAATAATTTACTTTTTTTTTTTCTTAAAAAGAGTATATTGAATACATCTTTAATGATTTATCTTAGTTGTAACAGGGTTTATCAAGATTTTTATTAAAGATGTATTTTAAATATATTATTTAATTAAAATTAAGGGTCACTATAAATGCTAACCGAAGCTCAAAAAACGCTTGTTAAAAATACAGTGCCAGTTTTAAGAGAGCATGGCATTGAACTAACTTCCTATTTCTATAAACGGATGTTGAATAATAATGCTGAACTTAAACAGATTTTTAACCGTGGACATCAAGAAGCCGGAAAGCAACAACATGCACTTGCTACGGCTGTTCTGGCATATGCAGAAAACATCGATAATCCAACCATACTAGAAAATGCTTTCATTCATATTGCCAATAAACATGTAAGCCTGAATATTCGGGCGGAACATTATCCTATTGTTGGGGAACATCTTCTGGCATCTATTAGTGAGGTATTGGGTGAAGCCGCTACCGATGATCTAATCGAAGCTTGGGGAGCTGCCTATCAACAATTGGCTCAACTGTTAATTGATATTGAATTGGGCATATACAAAGAACAGATTAGGGAACATGCATGGACAGGTTGGAGAGGATTTAAAATAGTCAAGAAAATTCCTGAAAGCGAACAAATCACGTCGTTTTATCTACAACCGGTTGATGGGGGCAAGCTTCCGGAATTTTATCCTGGACAATATGTTTCAGTTCGAATTTATGTCCCAGAATGGAATTTAATTCAGCCGCGTCAATATACATTATCTGATTCTCCTGGAAAAGATACGTTGCGTATTACAGTTAAACGTGAAGATGGTAAGGGGAAAACTCCGGCAGGTAAGGTTTCCAATCTACTTCATAAGAGTTATGATGTTGGAGATATCATAGATCTGTCTGCACCAGCAGGAGAATTCTATCTAAATCAGCAAGGGAAAAATCCGATTATTCTTATGAGTGCCGGGGTTGGAATTACTCCCATGTATTCCATGCTGTCTTATCTGCATGAAAAACAAAGTAATCGTTCTGTCCATTTCATTCACGGAACACATAATGGTAAACAACATGCCTTACGTGAAAAAGTAAATGAAATTGTTGAAAAAAGTCCCACTTTTAATCGCTTTATTTTTTATTCAAAACCTGATGGTGAAGATAGACAGGGAATAGATTATGACTATCAAGGGCGTATGGACATCAATAGGATAGATCAGTCAATTTTTGATAAAGATGCTGATTATTATCTTTGTGGACCTGTTGAATTCATGAAAGATGAGGGTAAAAAATTGAAGGAAAAAGGTATTCCACCTGAAAAAATTCATGTTGAGGCTTTTGGAACAGGGGCTTTTAGCATTTAATCAATTAAATGTTTTACCATGATAATTATATACTTTTTTTAGAATATTCTATACTCTGTCTATAGAAGACATCTTTTGAAAGAGAGTAGTCATGGTAAAATATTATAAAATGTTAATATTGTGTATTTTGTCATGGATATTTTTTGATAATTCGCTTGTAAAAGCGCAAAATAGTTTAAATTTTCCTAAACCGGTTAACTTGGTATTTGATGTGTATAACAAGAATTTACATGTTATTGTTATAAAGGCATCGTACGTATTAATATCGGACAATTATTTTGCAAAAGCTCATTTTAATTCTGCAGGTGTTATCAGTCTTTTCCTAAATCTGGATATGATGTCATCAGTTCAAGGGAAAATCGATAATAGTAATTTGTTACCAAATGAATATAAATCATCTGGAAAATCCAAAGGTAAGAAATTTGTTGCTAATATAGATTTTAGCCATAAACAAAATGTAAAGATAGAAAAACTTGATCCTGCAATTGAAGACAATCGTGATGTTGTGACTGAAAGTCAAAGGAACAACAGTATAGATATCTTAAGTGCAATGTTGCAATTGATTCAGCGGGTCAGAGCGAATAAAAACTGTAACGACCAATTCAAGATTTTTGATGGCTCTCGTATATTCACGTTTCAAAGTAAGGCGGCTGGTACAATGCCTATACCATCTTCGTGGACAAGCCCCTATAAGGGAGAGGCAATATTTTGTAAGGCGGTGGCTCAACAAACGGCTGGTCTCAAACGTTCACGTCACCGCGCTCTATCAGCACAACCCCAACCTGGATATTTATGGTTTAAAGAGATTGACAATATAGGAATGTTACCTGTCCGTTTTGAATTTAACAATCCAAAAATGGGAAATGTAATAGTAATTCTGAGACAGGCTACAAAATGATCAAGGTTTTTTATCAATCATTTTCTCAGCAATTATCGGCACATCCTTTATGGAGCGGGCACGCATGGTTGCTTCTTTTCCAATACACAAATCACCATAGCCCCATTCAGCAAATATGCTTCCCGTAATGTGGGCGTTCTTTGCGACAAGAATATCGTTTAGGTGATCACCTACCATTACAGTTTTAGTTGGTGAAACTTGAAGATAATTGATTATTCCTAAAAGATGAACCGGATAAGGTTTTTTATCTGCAAAACAATCACCTCCAGCGATAAAATCAAAATATGATTGCAGATTGAGTTTTTCCAAAATATTCTTGGCTGCTTGCGTAATTTTATTGGAACATAAAGCTATTTTCCAACCATTTTTTTTAAATTTTATTAGAACTTCTTCCGCCCCTTCAAAGGGTTTGGAAAGATCGGCCGCATGTGGGACATAATCCTTGACAAATCTTTCAATAGCCTCATTTCTGTCAATAAAACTTGCCTCTTTTCCTGCATTATCTAGAATTTTTTCAACTGTCACCTTAATTCCGTCACCCAATGTAGAACGCACTGATTGTGTACTGATAGGAGGCAATCCATAGGATTTCAGCAAAGTCTGACAACTGCGATCTATATCTGGAAGACTGTCAATTAAGGTTCCATCCATATCAAATACGATCAAGGGATAAGGTTTTATATTCATAATTTTTGTTTTAAGCCTCATTTGGGATATAAAAAGTGTAAATATTTTGATAGTATGACATAAATTTTTTACAAATATCATGACAGACAATGCATAAATTATCAAATTCCACCACGGAAACCGTTGCAGTTATTCTGGCTGCAGGAATGGGAACCCGTATGAAATCTTCAAAACCAAAGGCAATGCACCCCATTGCAGGGCTTCCAATGATACGTTTATTATTAAATCAGGTCGAAAAGGTTTTTGATCGAATTATTGTGGTTTTCGGTCCGCATATGGAGACTCTTGCCGATCTTGTAAAACCGCATCAGGTTGTAATCCAGAAGCACAGATTGGGAACCGCCCATGCCGCATTGCAGGCAGAGGCCTATTTTGGAAAGGGTATTGTCACTGTTCTAAATGCTGACAATCCCCTGATACGGGAAAATACATTACAGCGACTTATTGATGAGAAAAAAAAACCAAAAACTGATTTGGTTTTATTAGCTATGGAATGTAATGATCCCAAGGCTTATGGACGTGTGATTGAAAATAATGGTCATGTAATAAAGATTGTGGAAACACTTGATGCCTCTGACGCGGAAAAAAAAATAAAATTGTGCAATTCTGGGGTAATATGTGCGGACGCACTGTATTTTTCCAAATGGCTGAAAGAAATTGAAAATCATAATGCAAAAAAAGAATATTATATTATAGATATTGTTTCTTTAGCAGTTAGGGAACATAAGGTGGTAAAGGCTCTAAGGGCTTCAGAAACGGAACTTACAGGGATCAATTCGCAATCTGAATTGGCTTTTGCTGAATCCATAATTCAAAAAAGATTGAGAAAACAGGCGATGGATAACGGGGTGACAATGATTTCACCGGAAACTGTTTTTATGTCTTATGATACCAAGATTGAAAATGATGTAATTCTTCATCCCAATATTGTTTTTGGCAAAAATGTGGTCATTCGTTCAGGGGTTGAAATCAAATCATTTAGTCATCTTGAAGGCTGCGAAATTAAACAAAATGCCATAATTGGTCCATATGCTCGTATCAGACCTGATACGGTGGTGGGTCAGGATGCGCATGTCGGTAATTTTGTGGAATTGAAAGCTACAGCTTTAGGTGACGGGGTGAAAGCAAATCATCTTTCCTATCTTGGTGACTGCATTGTTGGTAAAAAGACAAATATTGGTGCAGGAACGATAACCTGTAATTATGATGGGTCGAGAAAACATAAGACGGTCATTGGAGATGAGGTATTTGTCGGTTCTGATGCCATTCTTGTTGCTCCTGTAGAAATTGGTAATAAAAGTTTAATTGCGGCAGGAAGCGTGATAACGGATGATGTTCCTGATAATGCCAAAGCATTTGGTAGGGCCAGGCAGGTAAATAAAAATAGCAAGGTTACATTAAAAAACTGATATTAAAGGGAAGTTTATGTGTGGGATTGTTGGAATACTAGGAAACCAATCTGTTACTCCTCTGATTATGGAAGCTTTGCGTCGTCTGGAATATCGGGGATATGATTCTGCAGGGATTGCAATATTGGATCATGGCCTGTTAAATCGTCGTAGAGCTCCTGGAAAACTTGATAATTTATCGAAATTACTTTTGTCTTCCCCAATAAGCGGCAATCTGGGCATTGGTCATACAAGATGGGCAACACATGGAGCCCCCACGGAAAACAACGCGCATCCTCACATGACGGATCGTGTGGCTGTTGTTCATAATGGAATTATTGAAAATCATGTTGCATTAAGAAAAGAATTGACAGAGCTAGGACAAGTGTTCAAAAGTGAAACGGATAGTGAAACAATTGTGCAGCTTGTCGATTATTATCTGAAACAGGGATGTGCACCCCAAGAAGCTGCCTTCAAGGCTTTGAAAAGGCTTGAGGGAGCTTATGCCATTGCGATGATTTTTTCCTGTGATGATAATCTTATAATCGGGGCTAGACATGGTGCCCCACTGGTTGTCGGATATGGTGATCATGAAATGTTTGTGGGGTCTGACAGTCTGGCAATCGCACCTCTTACCACAAAAGTTGCCTATATGCCGGATGGCGTATGGACTGTTTTGACACGAGAAGGTGCTGAATTTTTTGATATGGAAGGTGGAAAAGTTGAATGTCCAATTCAAAAAACGGCGTTGATGTCAGGGGTTGTCGGTAAAAATGGTTACCGTCATTATATGGAGAAAGAACTTCATGAGCATCCAATTGTCATAGGGCAGACTTTAAGGCGGTTTGTCGATCCATCATCCCATAAAATAATATTGCCTCATATGCCATTCGATTTATCAACGTTGAAAAGGGGTATAATTACGGCATGTGGATCAGCATTTTATGCTGGTCTTATTGGACGTTATTGGTTGGAGGAATATGCCAGGTTGCCCATTGATATAGATGTTGCAAGTGAAATTCGCTATCGCAATCCTCCTGTTGAAAGTCAAGGGATGGGATTGGTCATATCGCAATCAGGAGAAACGGCCGATACCTTGGCAGCCTTGAGAAATTTAAAAAATGAACATCAAAAAATAGTTTCTATTTTAAATAATGAATTCAGTACTATAGCCAGAGAAAGTGATGTTGTTCTCGGTACGGATGCTGGTGTGGAAATTGCTGTCGCCTCTACAAAAGCGTTTACAGCCCAATTGACAGTATTATCATGTCTTACCCTTGTTATTGCTCGTGAGAAAAATAAGATTACCCTTGAAAATAAAAAAGTATGTTTGACTGCATTGATGGATCTCCCCAGTCGTGTTGCTGAAGTTTTGCAAATGAAAGATAAAATTCAGGAAATTGCCCATAAAATTGCTGATGCTCAAAGTGTGATTTATCTGGGAAGAGGGATAATGTATCCTGTTGCAATGGAGGGTGCGTTGAAACTGAAAGAAATCTCGTATATTCATGCTGATGCCTATGCCGCAGGTGAAATGAAACATGGCCCGATTGCTCTGATTGATCAAACGGTTCCAGTCATTGCGGTTGTGCCTTCCGGTTTTTTATTTGAAAAAACACTTTCAAATTTACAGGAAGCAAAAGCAAGGGGTGGACATATTATTGCTTTCACTGATGCAAAGGGTGCAGAGGCATTGTCAACCATTGCAGAACAGATTATTGTTTTGCCTACAGTTCATGCTTTTGTAGCGCCAATCCTTTATACGGTACCTGTTCAGATGCTTGCTTATGAAGCTGCCATTTTAAAAGGCACAGATGTTGATCAACCCAGAAATCTTGCAAAATCCGTAACTGTTGAATAATTAAGATCAATAACAGATAGATTAAGTTATATGTTCCTTAAATTATTAAATATCATTTATTTTGGGAGCATATAAATACATATTTCTATACAAAATCACTGCGTAATCGTAACTGATATATTTTTCATATTTTCCAATTTTCCTACGAGGGAGAGTTAAATAATATTTTTGAATTTTTTTTTCATCCGATTTATAAAGCGTTAATCATACTCAATCATAAAAAAGTAAAGCTTTAATGATAAATAATCAAATTTTAGATAAAATGCCCAAATGGCGTTCAAGTGATACAGTTTGGATGTTGAGTCTTTATGGAACGGCGATCGGTGCAGGAGTCCTTTTTTTACCGATTAACGCTGCGGCTGGTGGATTAATTCCTTTACTTTTATTGACTATTCTTGCCTTTCCAATGACATTTTATGCACATCAGGCTTTATGTAGGTTTGTATTGTCGGGATCCGAAAATGATTATGGTGATATTACCGTTGTCGTTGAAGAAAAATTTGGAAAAAAAATTGGGTATTTAATCACATTATTTTATTTTTTTGCAATATTTCCTATTTTATTGGTTTATGGTGTAAGTCTTGTTAATACTGTTCAAAGTTTCATGCAACATCAACTTGGATTGACACCACCGCCCAGAGCGTTGACTTCGTTTTTTTTAATCAGTTTTTTGATAATGATCGTTCAGTGTGGTGAAAATCTGATAGTCAAAATAATGTCGACCCTGGTCTATCCATTTGTTGCAATTTTAATATTGATTTCTTTATTTCTTATTCCGCATTGGAACCTGAGTCTTTTCAGGGATATAAGTTTATCTGGAGCATCACGGGAGGGAGGCAATGGAATGTTTCTAACATTATGGCTGACGATACCTGTTGCGGTTTTTGCATTTAATCACTCACCGATTATTTCTTCCCTAGCTGTTACCAAAAGCAAAGAGTATGGTCGATGGGTTGAACCAAAATGTTCACAGATTATCAAATACAGTAATTTGATGATGGTAGTTACAGTATTATTTTTTGTATTTAGTTGTGCTTTATGTCTGAGCCCAGCCAATTTAATTGAAGCGAAAAAGGCAAATATCACCATTCTTTCCTATTTGGCTAACCACTTCCATACCCCTTTTTTAAAATTTATAGCGCCAATCGTTGCTTTTGTAGCAATTTGCAAATCCTTTCTTGGCCATTATCTTGGGGCGAAGGAAGGATTTAATGGGGTTTTGGAAAAATCATTATATCATTTTTTTGGGAAAAACATTTCCCGTAAAACTTTGGATCGATGTGCGTTATTTTTTGTATATGTAGTTACATGGTTTGTTTCAAGCAATAATCCCAGTATTTTAGGTATTATTGAATCCATTGGTGGACCAGTTCTTGCTGTTATTTTATTTATTCTTCCTATGGTTGCCATTCACAAATTACCTGAATTGGCAAAATTTAAAGGAAAATCAAGCAATATTTTTATAACCATAATGGGATGTATAGCTATATCAGCCGTTATTTACCAATTTTTTATTTGAACGGATTTCATCAAAGCGATCTATTATAAAATGCTGATTATAAAAAATTTATCTGCCAATTTTTCTTAAGGGTTGACCTTCCATTAAATTTTCTTCGATTTGCTCCAGACTAATATTTGACGTTTCAGGTACAAATGCGAAAATGAAAACGATAAATATCAGATTTAGGCAGGCATATAACAAAATGGTATGTGAAGCACCGAATGTATTGATCAATGTCAAGAAAGTGAATCCCACCCAAAAATTTGCCAACCAATTTACCACTGTTGAAACAGCAATACCAAAATCACGTCCTTGCAAAGGTTGTATTTCGGAACATATCGTCCAGATTAAAGGCCCTGCAGACATGGCAAAACCGATAATAAACATTAGTAGCATTGTAACACAGCAATATTGAAGATAAGAATTTGTTTGGATATTATTATCTAAAAGAAAACTGACAGACCCCAATCCAATCGCCATCATCGTAAAACCGATATACAATATTGGTTTTCGACCCGATTTATCACATATTCCGATGGCAAGAAAGGTTGCGAAAACATTTACCAGACCAACTAAGGCTGTAAACCATAACCGTGCATGACCGTGATATCCCATATTGGCAAATATGCGAGGGGCATAATACATAATAACGTTCATACCTGTAAATTGCTGTATAATCTGTAAACAAATACCCAATAGAACAGAACGTTTGAAATTCGAGTTATAGAGAAATAAATAAAATCCTTTTTGGGAATTTTCCAGTTGCATTTCAATATTTTTAATTTCTCTCTTTATTAGGGTATTATCATTATTTCTAATAGAGGATAAAACATTATAGGCTTCTTTTCTTCGACGATGCATTAATAACCATCGTGGACTATTTGGTAAGATTAGAAGACCCAGTAAAAATATGGTTGCGGGAACGGCCAAAATTCCCAGCATCCATCGCCATGCTCCATAATATCCGAATATAGTGTCGGAAATGAATGCCATGAATATTCCTACCGTTATCATTAATTGATAGGTTGATATCATTGCACCCCTTTTTTCTTCCGGTGCAATTTCAGCCAGATACAATGGGGCAGTCATACTGGCGATACCGATTGCAAATCCTAGAACAAATCGCCACATGATGAGGTCAGAAACACTGTTGGATAAGGAACAACCTATCGAAGCGGCGATAAAAAAGGTTGCACTTACGATCAAACAGCGATTTCGTCCAAATTTGGCTGAGGCCCAACCGCATATTAAAGCACCAAAAGCGGCTCCAAACATCATGATACTAACTATTTTTTCAATATCATGGTCATTTGCTGAAAATTCAATTTTAATAAAATCATTTGCGCCAGCCATAACACCAATATCCAGGCCAAATAAAAGTCCGGCCAATGAAGCAAATAGATCAATTATAAAAAGGTTGTTAGGAGAAAAAAAATTCGTTTTGTTTTTTTTTAAGGAAAGATCCGAGGGTTTCATTTTTCCTCCCGAAAAATTTATTTGTTCTTTTTTATTTAAAAACTTGTTTGACAATCATCACAATTCACATAAATGTGAATGTGATTCATTTAATACATCAATACAACAAAACCTATTATGCCTAATGCACAACAATAATATCCAAATGGTGTTAGAGCCCATTTCTCATTATTTTTGAAATATTTCATAAGAAATGCTGTACTTAGAAGTGCTGTAATACATCCGATGATTGTCGCAATACCCATATGTAAAATATTGTCAAAAGGAATTTGCTGTTTGTAGATTTTCCAGCTTTGATGAGCAGAAGCCGCCAAAATTACCGGAAGAGCCATTAGAAAGGAAAATCTTGCAGAATTTTCATGAGATAAATTTCGAAGCAATCCAGACACAATGGTTGACCCCGAACGTGATATCCCTGGAAAGAAAGCCAGACATTGAAATAATCCAATAAATAAAGCATCTTTTACTTTTAAGTCAGCTATTGCAATCGTTTTGTCTACCGATATATTTTTTCTGAGTTTATCAACTATAAAAAGCATTATTCCGTTACATACCAAGAAAATTGACACTATATCGGGTGTCGAAAAAAGGTTTCTGATCAATTTTTCAAAAAAGGCACCGATGAATATTGCGGGTAAGGTGGCAACAATAAGAAGAGAAAAAATATAAAAACTTTGACGTTGTATTTCTTTTCCATCCTTACCTAATGCACCCTTGAAAAGGGCACTCCAATCTTTCCAGAAAAATATTAGAAGAGCAAAAGCGGTGCCGAAATGAAGCATCACCATAAATGGCAAAAACGTTGGATCTTGAGCGTGAATTTGCCATCCTAGCAGAGCGGGAACTAAAACGGCATGACCAAGGCTGCTGACAGGAAAAAGTTCCGTTGCACCTTGTAGAATGGCAATAAAAATGGCCTGAAGAAAAGACATGAAGTAACCTTTTTTCGATATTATAAATCGTTTAATATATTTTATCAGGCATTTTAAAAAATTAAATCATATAGTTATTGATCAATACGTATTATTAGAAAATAATAATTCAGAGATTTAAGGGATCATGACAATTTCAAACATTGAAAATTAATAGTGTATTTTGACGTTTTATTTTATTTTTTAAAATTATATTATTTATTGATGTTAGGTTGGAATGATAAAGGGTAGATGTTAATGATTAAACAAAGAAATGTTAGTGCATATATGGCTAGCACTTTTGTTTTGATAATTGCTATCGGATTTTATGCATATTCTAGATTTATATTATTTGGAACCGGAGAGGATCGATATACTATTGAAGCTCAATTTTTTTCTTCCAATACGGTTAACCCTGGTGGAAAGGTTATTTTATCGGGTATTCCAGTTGGGGTTATAAAATCCATCAATCTTAATAAAAAGACATTCATGTCCGAAGTTAAAATGGATATTAACAAAAATATTCATTTGCCCACTGATAGTCAGTTTGTCATTTCATCAATTAGTATGACGGATGATGGCGTTATAATCATTAAACCAGGAAAAAACAGAGATTTTATCAAGGCTGGAAATAAAATCAGTAATACAATGCCTTATGTTAGTCTGGAACAGCAAATCAGTAATTATATTTTCGGAAGTATGAGTGTCGCATCACAATAATAATGAATTGAATATTATTACTTGCAATGCGACGAATTTTGAATTTATTTCTTGAGTTGATTCAATAAATCAAAATCTGTTCTTTCATATGTCAGAGGAGTGATTGAAATTGATTTATTATTGATGGCTTGTGTTTCCGTTCCTATTTTATCTTCCTTGATTGGTCTGTCAAAATTAAGCCAGAAATATTCGTTTTGTCGTAAATCTTTTCTTTTAACTGGAACAATATTCTCAATATATCCCAATCCTTGTGTCGTGTATTCTATTGTATTCACTTCATTATATTGGCAATCGGGAAAATTGATGTTGATACACCCATTTTTTAAATTCTTTTTATGTTCTAAAATTTGTTCTATAATTTTTGCACCGAAATACTCCGCTGTATTCCATTGAACAGGATACCCATCTCTGAAATTCTGACTAAGAGCAATTGAAGGTATTCCCAATAAGGCACCTGTCATTGCTGCGCCAACAGTACCTGAAAATATGGTTTCAATACCAAGATTGCTTCCCCGATTCACGCCAGATAAAACCAGATCAGGACGTTGGGGTAAAATTTCTTGAATCCCCATTACAACACAATCACCCGGTGTACCGGATATTGCAAAATGATTATTTGATTTTTCCATTATGCGTAAAGGGTGATGAATACTTATAGATTGAGCAGTCCCGCTTTGATCCCGCTCTGGAGCAATAACCCAGATTGTCTTGGCAATTTTCGATGCTATGTTTTCCAGAATTTTTAAGCCAGGTGCATCAATGCCATCATCATTTGTTAAAAGAACATTATTTAATAGTTGAAAATTCATTTTTAATCCGATTATTATCTATTCAATTTGAATGAAATATTAACGGTAAAGGGTAAATTATTTTATGGGTAAAAACCATACCCATAAAATGAATAGATCAAATTACAGTCTGACACCGACATTGAAAAGTGCAATCCATCCTTCTGGAGGAAGACCCGCCGTTGTGAGTGCGTGTGTAAGGGAGGCGTTCCAGAATATATTGCCTGAGGATTTGCGAATACCGAAACCTGCACCGGCAAGGTTGCCTCCTTTTTCTGTTTTTGGCATATCGCTGTATGTAAATACACCCCGTGTCATTCCGACATCGAGAATACCGTAGAGTTCGGTATTTTTTATCAGGGCGTTGCAGAAGAATTGATATCCGCCACAATCCATATTTTTTGTGGGAATGAACCATGAGAGGTCATTACGCATGTAAATTCCTGCATTTCCGATCATGGTTTGTTGCATAAAACCTCTGACCGTATAGGGTCCGCCAATTTGCATTTGCTCATTCGCATATTGGTTTTTAGTGCTATATTCCCCGTGGATGGAAGTATGCCACATAAAATTATCAACGATAGGTTGATATCCATCGATATCCAAACTTGGCTTTACATATTGCGTATGGGGATTATATCGACCTGAATTATCGATCCAGGACTTTCCTCCCATTGCCCCCCCCAAACCGATTTTCATTCCGACACTGACATACCATGTTCCACCCCAAAGATGCATTGACTCACTGGCATTAAGATTCAGGAATGAGAGTTTTGCACTTTGCGTGTTCATTTTGGAATGATTGAGATAACTGTCAAAGGATTTCAGCTCATAGGTAGCTTGTAATGTTGTAACACCGATGGAATTACGAGCGACAACTCTCGAGGCACCGATATGGAAATCTTTTTGGGTCGTATCGTATCGTCCTTGTCCCGGCCAGTTGAAATGTAGACGATAGAAATCGTCATAGCGATACCATCCTCCGAAGAATGTCCATGGTCCCAGAGGGATTGAGCCTTCAGCGGTAAAAAAGGAATTGTGTCCATCTCCCTGACGTGAATTGAGTGAATGATCATATTCTACAGTCCACATATCCAATAATCCGAAAAGGTCTTCGGCAGTAACCATGGTTCGTCCGATAGTTCTTCCCGAATAGCTTTGTCCATTATTGTCAACTGTCAGCTGACCATGAAGAATACCTGGATCATGGGCATTGATTTTAACCACTGATGTGCCCGGTTTTTGCCCAGGTGCAATTTTCATTGTGGCAGCCCAGTCAGGCAGACGGTTCATCTGATCCATTCCCTGTTCCAGATCCCGCAGGTTTAGAATTCCGCCCTTAACCCATGGAAAAGCCATGGTTTCATGGTTTTTTGCAGACACTCCCTCGAATTGGAAGTCTGAAATTTTTCCATCCACCACAACAATATGCAATTGACCTGACTTGAGATCTTGTTGAGGCAGATAGGCCCGAGTTGTTACAAATCCATGATCAATATAGGCCTTGTTGAGCTTGTTTAGGACAGTATTCATATCATCAAGTGACATGCATTTGTTTTGCCATGGTCTGGTGATATGTTTGACTGGCAGTTGTGAGAGGTTTTGTGTATTAACGACGATGATGGAATTGATATGCACACATGCCTTACCATGCAATGCAGGGGCCTGATCCTGGTTTACCTGTACATTGCTGGAGGGTGGAGGTAGGGTCTCCATTAAATGTTGTCGTTCTTTATGTTGCAGATATTGTTGATATTGATTAAGATTTTGTGCAAATCCCTGTATGTTTATAAAAAAAGTACAGGGAACGACGATTAAGAATAATCGTAGATATACAGTCTTAAAATTCATTTATCTTGTATCTGGACGGAATTACGGATTTTTCTTGTTAACCATCTCATCCATTGTTTTAAGAATGGAAGGAACATTATCAATATTAAAATTAATGGTTAATGTTGTTCCGTTGACGCGATGAATGACCAGATGGGCAAGTTTGTTTTTGGTCAATAGCTGTTGAAGGTCATTATCAATAGCTTTGGTTGCGATACATCCGTTTGTCGTACAGGCAGCCCAAGGCAATTCGACAGGTTTTGCACGATCGAAAGTTAAATTGGCTGGACTTTGTAAAGAGAATCCAAGGGGAACAACCACTGTAAATTGAAAGGGTACAGGTTTTGACAAATCGTTACTTTGCTTAACTTTTTCCAACAAAAGAGAGGCGATAGGGCTTTGGCTGTTGTTGGGCCCTTTGGTTAATAGGTTTTGTTGAGCGATACATCCCTGGGACACGGTTTTATTGTTCTGTTCCGTGGCGTTTGGATAGGCACAATGAATATCCCAGCTGCCTATTCTTTGATTTACGGTAATGGGGGAAATTGCAGAACTATTTTTACTATCAGATGCTTGTTTACTTGTTTTTTCTGCAGCGAATCCATGAGTGGAATTTAACAAAGCGATTGTAAGAGCGCTTAATAAAAGCAATTTTTTCATAAAAAACCCTAACCTTAAAATATTGACCGCTATTCCCACAATTACTTATGGAAAATTGGTTTAAATAAAAAATAATAAACACTGTGTTATATTAAAAAAATAAAATTTTCATGGTTATAAAATTATAATAATACTAAAACTTATCAACGGTTTTCGATTATATATAAAATTATTCTTTTTAAAATACATTTTTAATAATTTTAAATAAAAAATTATTGTTGCTTCGATCTAAATTATATATATCATATCAAGCTTTGATTAATTCTTAGAATTTATTTTTAAATATTTATTTTAGTATTCCTATTAGGTACCCTATGTTTAAAACTAAATATAATCCCTTTTATATTTCTCGGATTTTGCTAATAAAACGTCTAAAATACACGATTGTGACGGGATTATTCTTGGGAGGGAACCTTTTTTCAACCTTTCCGGTTTATGCCGGGCCCAGGCCCGCTTCTAATATAGTGGTTGATCCAACAGCCCCGGTAAATAAACGGCCATCTATTGATGTAACGAATAATGGAATTGATCAGATCAATATTGCACATCCCAATAATGCTGGTGTTTCACATAATCTTTTCAACCAGTATAACGTTAATGAATCGGGTCAGATTTTAAATAATTCCTCCACAATAACCAAGACAAAACTGGCTGGAAAAATCACGGGCAATCCCAACCTGAATGATAATCATAACGCTAATTTGATTATTAATGAAGTGACTGGCCGTTCTCCAACCAGATTGCTTGGATATACTGAAATCGCTGGTAAACAGGCTGCCCTGGTTATTGCCAATCCCAGTGGAATCACTTGTGCGGGGTGTGGATTTGTCAATACGACAAGAACCTCTTTTGCAACAGGTAAGACCCAGTTTGATCAGGAAGGCCACCTGCAGTCTATCAATATAAATGATGGAGAAGTGGCATTTGAAGGAAAAGGCGGGAATTTTGCCGAAGTTCCCGTTTTGGATATTATCAGCCGTAAAGTTAGGATTGAAGGACCTGTAAATGGTCAGGATATTAAAATCACCGCAGGACGCAACATTTATGATTATGTAAATGGAACTGCAACGGCGCAAGAACCAGATAACAGTCAAAGACCAGAATTTGCTATTGATACATCTGTGTTGGGCGGGATGACGGGCAATCATATTCAAATGATGGTTAACGAAAAGGGAGCCGGAGTCCGTGTAGATGGCCGTATGGCATCTACGGCTGGCGACATGCAGCTGACTGCTGATGGAAAATTGCTTATTAATGGTGAAATGTCAGCCCGCAACAATTTACATGCCAAAATTGATATTGTTGAAAATACAGGGACGATAGGGGCTGACAAACAGCTCTCTTTGCAGGCGAATTCCTTGACAAATTCTGGAAAGATTATTGCCAATGGAAATGATAGGAATCAACTTTCAATCCGAGATAATCTAACAAATTCCGGATCGATTCTAAGTCAGGCAGAATTACAATTGACTGCGCAAAACATCAATAATACCCAATCAGGTATGATTAACTCCCAACAAAATCTTTTCCTGTCCGGCCATGATGTAGTGAATAATGGGCAAATGAATGCTGTGAATGGATCTTTACAGGGAATTTTTCAGGGGAATGTAACTAATCATGGCACCCTTGTTTCCAACAATATGGTAAATCTTTCTACGGCTGGTCGTTTTGACAACAGTTCAGGCCAGATTGGCTCTCTGAGCAAAGGGAATGTAACGGTTCATGGCGGGGATATCAATAACCAGTCCGGCCTGATCCGTACGGGTCAGGGGAATGTGTCATTGACAGGCTCCTCACTTGACAATGGCA
>NZ_JACFQQ010000002.1:0-6125 GCF_016101365.1 Commensalibacter sp. M0355 | reverse complement strand
TCCTGAACAACAGGGATGCCTCCATTAGCAGCTTGAACGGGGATGGAACACTTGCCATCGCCAATAGCCTTCTCAATGCGGGAAGTCTTTACAGTTCTAAGGGTTATTTAACTTTATCGGCATCTTCTCTGTCCAATTCAGGCTCTATATTCGGTAAAACAGCAACGCAATTATTAATAGGCAATCTCTTAACTAATGAAGGTTCTATTTCCGATACAGATAATACTTTAAAAGGCGGAATGATCCAGTCAGAAGGTGACATTAACATTGCAGCAAATTCTCTGAATAATACAGGGTTAATAAATGGATCAAAAGCGGTTACCCTGACATTGGGTGGAGATGTTATCAACCATTCTATGGGTCAGTATTCAGGCGTAATTCAGTCTGGAAAGATCATGCAGATGACGGCTAAAACCCTGCAAAATGACAATGGACAAATTTTAAGTGATGATAATTTACATTTAAATGTTTCTGATAAAATAAGTAATGGAGGATTTCTGCAAGCCAGTAAGGGATTAACGTTATCAACATCTTTTTTAGACAATTCAGGAAATATACTGGCGCTAGATGGTGATTTGGCTATTATACCCTTACAACTTATCCCTACTTTGTCATCAATTACAAATACAGGCAAAATTCAGGCAAATGGAAATATTATAATCAATGCTGCTGCCTATCAAGGTGATGATATGGCTTTATTGACAGCACAAAAGCAAATTCACGCTACCTATACTGGTAATGTTGGTAATAATGGCCAGATTGCAGCAGGTTCTGGACTGGATTTAATTTCTAATTCCTTAATAAACGGAATTTCAGGATTGATTTATACCGGTAATAATGATCTGACCCTGACTGTGATGGGGCAACAGGGATTATTTAATCAGGGAAATATTCAAACAAATGCTGTGGACAGTCATCTTTTACTAAATAGCCTAACCATGATTAATGAGGGCATCGTTTTTGCAAAAGGGAAAGCCACTTTAAAGGCTAATCAGCAGTTCATAAACCGGATTAACCAAGATCATGTTGGTCAAATTCTTGTTCAGGGAGGTGATCTGACGGTTTTTTCTTCAAAGTTTAACAATGCAGGAATCTTGATTGGTCATCAGAATTTACAGCTTGTTGCCTCCGTTCTGGAGAATAACGGATATGTATCTGCTGTTCGCTCATTAAATATCCAAACATCAGAGAGAACAGGTAATCAAACAACCCATACTGGAATTTCCTTTAATAATGAAAAGCTTGCTTCTGGTTCATTGATTGGTGACACTGTTCAGATATCTTCACAGGTTATAGATAATGAAGGAGGATGGATCCAGGGAAAAAATACTGTCAATCTTACAGCTGACAGGATTGATAATAATCTTGATGGTGTCATTTTATCAACAAATGCGAACACAATATTGCAAGGAAGAGGATCGACAGTTCAGGAAAGTGTTCCAGTTATTATAATTAACAACAATCAGGGGAATATACAGGCTTTTAGTGATCTTTCAATTGCAGCTAAACAATTGAATAACAATAATGGTGTATTGACCAGTCAAAAAGGAAGTATTCGTTTCAATCAAGGTTCTTCCGCTCTTGCGCTGGAACAGTTTTTAAATGAAAAAGGAACGGTTCAGTCTTTTGGTGATATAGATCTTGCTGTCAATCATCTTGAAAATTCTGCAGAAAGCAAAATTCTTTCTAATGGATTATTATCACTTATGATTGGTTCTGATTTTGTAAATCAAGGGAATTTATGGGGTGGAAAAGGTATAAATCTGTCTGCATCTAACCTGGTTAACACTCAAAGCGGAATGATCAGTGCAGATCAAGGTTCTATTATTTTTAATATTCAGAAAGGATATTTGAAAAATCAAGGAATCGTTCAAAATATTGATACGTTAGGGAATATCTCTGTATTCGCCAATACGTTTGTGAATGATAATGGCAGAATATATTCCAATTCGGATATAAATTTACAAGCTGATTCTTTGTTATCAAATCAAAATAATGGAGAGATTACTGCCTATAAACAAGGAAACATAGCGCTTTCTGCTTCCGCTTTGAATAATCAGGGGCTTATTCTTGCAGGAGGTCAACTTGTTGCTAATAGCTCGGCAGATATCAATAATCTTGAAAACGGTTATTTATATGGCTCTAAAGGTTTAGTTCTTAACTCCAATACGGCTATTCACAATCAAGCCCATGGTCAAATCGGATCAGACACAGGAACATTATCGCTTGTTGCGCCTCGTGTAACATTGGACAGATATGGGCAGGTTCTCACCTCAAATGGCACGGCAGATCTGATTGCTTTGCAAGCTCTAGATAATAAAGGATGGTTGCAAGCAAAACAAAATATCCAGATTTTTACACCATCTTTGGATAATTCTGAGGGAGTAATTATCAGTACAAATGGTGGCACGACGATTGCGCAAAATCAAAATGGAAACGGATTAAATGAATTAAACAATTACAAAGGAACTTTGCAAGCTGCAACAGGAATGAACCTTTATGCCAAGAATATAAACAATCAGGGTGGAATGATAATAACACAGCAAGCTACTGATGAAAATGTTAGGGGGAATATGGTTCTTGCTGCTAACCGGCAAAATCAGGCACTATCCTTTTTAAACCTGAATGAGAACGGTATTATACAATCTTCAGGTAATATAGATATGCACGTCCTAAGCAATGGACTTTCATCCACCGGCCAGATTCTTTCTGCTGCCGCACTGAATGCAACAATTGAAGGGGATCTAAAAAATAACAGTATTATCTTCGGGGCATTAGGGGGAGCAAATGAAGGTGGTCTGGTTAATCTCAATATTCATGGAGATTATGAAGCCGGACAGGATGGTGGGATAACCTCTAATGGCGATATTCATGTCACGGCAAGAAACATCATAAATAATGGTGTCATATTGGCCATGAATGGATTGGTCTTGGATGGGACCTCGCTTCAAAACAATCAATCTGGATTATTAAGTAGCGGAAACAACCTGACAATCAACATTAAAGGCAATAATGGACAAAACACGCTGAATAATTATGGGGTTATCCAGTCGGATTTGGGATCTATCGCCATGGATGTTGATGGGGATATAATCAACAAGGGAGGGTTAATTCGTACACAGAGCGCCAATGGGGATATTGCAATCAAGGCCGCCTCTTTTACCAACAGCTATACTGGGAAACTTGTTACGGAAACAATTGACAGCACTACTATCTATGATAAGGCGATTAACGATGAAGGACAGGAAGGATACGGAAAATCCAACAAACAGATAGCCCTTGAGGAAGACTTAAATACAAGTGGCTGGGGTGGGGATAGCAATTTATACAAATATTTTTGGAAGGGTAATGTAAAAATGATCAAGGTTTACGCTCCCAAAGATATGTACAAAGCGGATGGGACCCCAGCAAGTGGTTATTTTTACATGTTTCTATCCCAGGGTAGGGGTAATCCAAAAGCAAGGATTGAGGTGACGGAAACTGGAACAAGAACAACCTTGAAAGGCAGTTCAGCCATTGTTACGGCCGGTCATGACTTGATCATTGAAACTTCCGGAAAGATTGTCAATGATGTAAGCCATTTGGAAGCGGGTCATGATATGACCCTGAATGCGTCATCCCTGGACAACATCGGGTATAAAGATGATATAACTTTTAAACTGGTATGTCACAATGGTAAACTTTGCCGATCCCTATATCCAAAAGATCCAGCCAATGCAGCCAATCCTCCTTATTCACATCCACCTCCATTAGATGGTAACAATAAAAATATTGCATATGTATGGGGGGATAGTTCATATAATCCCGGATTGAGCGGCACGATTATGGCAGGTGGAACCCTGATAGGGATAGTGGCCAATCAGGTTAATAACCGGACAATCAAGATACATGCATCTCCTGATGACTATGTCACGGTCAATCCAAGCCTTCCCTCGGGAAAACAATTGACATCTGTCCAGAGTGAAACGGGCAGAAACGGATTGAATGGGCCTGGAGAAGGTAATCTGGTCAATAGTTCATCAAGTGGAAAAGGGGTAAACGGTCAAAACACCTCGCTTCCAGGATATGGTGGGGTAGGCAATCCCGAGGGAATTGATCCGGGTTTGCATGTCCATCTTCCAGGTTTTAATTATCAGGGAGTTTCTGAAAGTGTTGACGATATACTCTCATCCATTGCCGGTGGACACGCTTTGTTCAGACCTAATCCGGATATTAAGGGCAATGACACCGCCAGTATTGGTGAAATAACCGGAGGAAACATTCACAGTATCAATAACGGCAATATCAATAATAATAAAACGAGTGGTAATATTAATATTAATGGTAACAGTAACAGCAATATTAATAGTAATAAAACAATTGGTAATATCAATGTTAATGGAAACAGTAATATTGACAATATCAGCAATAATGAAAGTCTTGCCAAACCCGGTACAGCTCCAGCCAAGGTAGGGCGGGCGGTTAATATCAACGATGCGGGCAAAATCAGTGAAGCCGCCACCCAGCAGGGTAGGGTCAATACAAGTGGCGTGCCGGAGGGGTCAAGCTATCTTATTGAAACCCGTCCACAATATACATCCTTGCAGAAATTCTATGGGTCGCAATATCTGCTTGATCACCTGAATATTGCCGGCTCATATATGTTCCTGGGGGATGCGGGGTTTGACAGCAACTATATACAGCAGCAATATCTTCAGGCAACAGGGCACAGCTTTGTCGGTGGAACATATAACAATGCCGCTGATATGATGAAGGAACTTCTCGACAATGCGACCGATGAGGCCGACCAGCACGGGTTCAAATTCGGCGCCGCCTTGACAAAGGAGCAGCAGGCCTCACTTTCCAAGGATATTGTCTGGTATGTTCCCGCGCTGGTTGATGGCAGACAGGTACTGGTTCCCCAGCTGTATCTTTCACCAAAAACCGCGGTGATATCCGGCGCTGCCATCGTGGGTAAGGATGTCGGTATCCAGGCCGGCTCCATTCTCAATTCCGGCCTGATGGAGGGGACACACTCGATCGCGCTCACCAGCACACATGGCAACATCATCAATGATGGCGGAACCATAAGGGGCGGGGACATGTCCCTTAATGCCCAGAACGGCTCGATCATCAACCGCGACACGATCAACAACTATCTTGTTGAGGGGGGAACATCCTCCTATCTTGGTTCACAGGGAAAGATCCTTGCCTCTGGAACCATGGGGATCAAGGCGAGTGACAGTATCATCAGCCGTGGTGGAAGCATCCAGTCCGGATCCGATATGGCGATGCAGGCCGGTTCGATCGATATCGGTGCGGCAGAGCTGAATGCCGCCGCCTCCAGCGCCAGTTACGGAAAGCATGAAATGCTGGCCTTTAACGGTAACCAGACCAAGAACTATGGAACCATGGTCAGTGCCGGTAGAAACGCCATCCTGCAATCCACAAGGGGTGACCTGAACCTTGCGGGCAGCACCCTGAATGTCGGGGGTGATGCAGCCCTGTCATCCGCGGGCAATATCGGACTGAACGCCGTTACGGACAAGGGCCTCACCGATGTTAGGGGACATAAATCAGGTGCATTCAATTCAAGTTCGTTCGAGGAAAAAAGAGCCTATACCAATGATATTGGATCGGCTGTCATTGCGGGTGGACAAATCGGCATCTCTGCGAAAAACGATGTTAGCCTGGCAGGGGCTGTCGCGTCCAAAAATGATGTTAATATCAACGCTGGCGGCAATATAACCGAGAACGCGCTAAACTATTCCAACGATACATATGATTATCACCAGACGAAGAAGTTCGGTTTCTTCACGAACGAGGCGCAATTGAGCGTGCAAATTGGCCAAAAGAACGTCACTGATAAAAAATCGACATCCAATTCCCTGCATACGGCCAGTGACATTATCTCAACCGAGGGTAATGTCAACCTGAATGCAGGCAAGGATATCAATATCAACGGTTCCAATGTTATTGCGGGAAGGGATATCAATATGTCCGGAGATTCAGTGAACTTCAATGCGGTTCAGGATGTATTCAGGGGTGACCAGAAACATAAGGACAGCTTTACGGGGATAGGCCTGAGTGCGAGTGGCCTTCTGGCGAACCTTGCTAAGACGGGCTTTGCGGCGGCCAACACGACG